>JACQUC010000205.1 GCA_016210495.1 Chloroflexota bacterium | reverse complement strand
TCGGGGCTACATCTCGACGATGCGCAAGCAGGGAGTGCCGATCTTCGCCGCGCTCCGCCAAGCCATTGCCGGTGCCCCATTCGCGCCAGCTATGGCGTAGATGCACGGTGCTGAGTAGTTACAATAAATCCGTAAAAGGGGATGGAGAACTATGCAAATCCTGTTCCGGTTCCTCGTCATCGCCACGGCCCTGTCGATCTTGCTGGCTGCCTGCGCCCCGGCTGCGGCGCCCACTCCAACGCCGACCAGCAAGCCGGCAGCAGCCCCACCTGCTGCGCCCACGGCTGCCAAACCCGCGGCGCCGGCCCCCTCGCCCACGGCGGCGGCCAAGCCGGCCGCGCCGACCCCTGCGCCCGCCGCAGCCAAGCCCGCGAAAACAGAGAAGGTGCGCGTGGGCATCACTTCGCCGACGGGCTCCTACTGGACCCACTGGATCGCCGTGCGCAAGGGCATGTTCCAGGATCAGGCGCTGGAGGCGGATGCCATACTCACTCAGGACAACGCCAAGGAACTTCAGGCGCTGGTCGGAGGATCGCTTGATGTCTCCTTGCCTTCGCCTCCGGAGACGGCCTTGGCCATCAAGGGCGGGGCCAAGCTCGTGATGGTCGGGAACCTGTTCAGCAAGGTGCCTCCGTACGATCTCATCGCGGCCAAAAACGTCGAGAAATTCTCCGACGTCAAAGGCAAGCGGGTGGGCGTTTCCTCGATGTCAGGCGCGACCACCATGATCCTGATCAAGATTCTCGCGGCCAACGACCTCAAGAAGGGCAACTACGATCTGGTGATGGTCGGTGGCACCGGCGCTCGCATGGCCGCCATCATGAACGGCTCCATCGCCACCGGGCTGATCGGGCCACCACAGAACTTCCAGGTCCAGGCTGAGGGCTTCAAGAGTCTCGGTATGTCGACCGACTATTTCAAAGACTACCAGTTTGCGACCATGGTTGTCACCAGGGACTGGGCTCAGCGCAATGGGGAAGTCCTGATCCGCTACCTCAAGGCCATGTACGCCGCTTCCGAATGGTTCTACAGCCCGGCGAACAAAGTCGAGGCCTCCAAGATCCTCGCCGAGGAAACCAAGACCACACAGGAGCTCGCCGAGAAGACGTGGGACCTCTACGCCAAGGCAGGCGTCTTTGCTCGCAAAGGCCCGGTGAACCTCGAAGGCTACAAGTACGTCCTTCAGGAGATGGTAGAAAGCGGTGACTTGCCCCCGGCGGACGCCGTGCTAGACAAGCTCGTTGACTTCAGCTATCTCAGCAAAGCCGGCCTCCAGTAGCAGGTTCGCCGGCTCGTGGTATCGCACCCGCCAACTGAATACCCCGCATCGTAGTGCAGGGGCTTGTCCCCTGCTGGGGAGGGGCGGGATGGCCCGCTTCGCCCGATATTTCGCTGTCGAGATAGTTTCCAAGGGGTAAAAATGTACTACCGCGATCTAAGAGAGCACCTAGCCGCCCTCGAGGCTAACGGCAAGCTGGTAAGGGTAAGCAGACAGATAAATAAGGACACCGAGCTGATGCCCCTGGTGCGCTGGCAGTTCCGCGGTCTGCCCGAGCGGGACAGAAAGGCCTTTCTATTCCAAAACGTGGTCGACGTCACGGGCAAGAAGTACCGCATCCCCGTCCTCGTGGCCAGCCATTCCGCTTCCACGGAGGTCTATGCCTTGGGGATGATGTGTCAGCCCCACGAGATCGTACAGAAGTGGGCGCACGCGCAGCTTCATCCGATCGAACCCAAAATGGTGGACCACGGTCCTGTCCACGAGGAGGTCCACGTCGGGGACACGCTCTTCGAGCACGGGGGGCTGGGTGAATTGCCGGTGCCCATCTCTACTCCCGGCTTCGACAACGCCCCCTATTTGACCTGTGCCAATTGGGTAACCAAAGACCCGGAAACCGGCGTCAGAAACGTCGGCAACCACCGGGCCATGATCAAGGCCCCCGACCGCACCGGCATGCACGCCCTCGGGGTGCAGCATATTCGCATTCACTGGGAGAAGTGCCGCCAAATGGGCATCCCCCTCCAGGCCGCCATCGTCATCGGCGGCGTTCCGGCCGTCAGTTTCGTCGGCGTGGCCAGGATCCCCTACGGCACCGATGAGCTCGCCGTCGCCGGAGGCATCGCGGGCGAGCCCCTTGAGGTGTTGAAATGCGTGACCGTGGATCTCGAAGTCCCGGCCACCGCCGAGATCGTCGTCGAAGGCTACCTGCCGACCGATCAGCAGGAGCGCGAGGCGCCCTTCGGCGAGTTCACCGGTTTCATGGGGGCGGAGGAGACAAACGCCTTTTTCAACGTCACGTGCATTACCCACCGAACGAACCCAATTTACACCGCCTTCATCAGCCAGTTTCCTCCCAGCGAAAGCAGCAAGATCAGGCAGATCGGCCAGGAAGTGACGTTCTTCAAGTTCCTCAGGCACGACTGCAACATACCGGGCATTCTCGACGTCGCCTTTCACGAGGGCTCAGGCGCAGCTCCTTATTGCGTCGTCAAGCTCAAGAAGCTGCATCCCGCCCACGTCTGGCAGGCGCTAAATGGAGCCGTCGCCTTTGTCGGCTCCTATCCGAAGTTCGTCATCGCCGTCGACGAGGATATAGATGCCAGGGACGCCGACTCCGTCAACTGGGCCCTTAGCTTCAGGGTGCAGCCACATCGCGACATCAGGATCGTCCAGGGGCGGTGTTTCGAGCTCGACCATTCCTCGGCGCCGCCCACGACGCCGACGCAGGAGCGCTTGTACCCGCCGCCCAGCGGCTCCTCCGCTATCTTGATCGACGCCACCACCAAATGGCCCTATCCGCCCGTTTCCTTGCCCAGAAAGGACTTTATGGAGAGGGCAAGAGCAATCTGGGAAGAGCTGGGGCTGCCCGCGCTCCAGCCCAAGGCGCCCTGGCACGGCTACTCCCTGGGCCACTGGACCGAGGAGAACGAATTGGAGGCACAATGCAGTTCGTCATCGGCATAGACACCGGGGGTACGTTCACCGACATCACCGTCGTCGACGAACGCGGCAATATGGTCATCGCCAAATCCCCGACTACCTCAGACCATCTGACCGGCATCGTCTCCGCCATCGCGGCGGCTGCCGAAGCCCTGGGGGTATCGACCACTGACCTTATCGCTAGCACCACCAAGTTCGTGTACGGAACCACCGTGGCTATCAACGCGCTGCTGCAAAGACTGAGCGACGGGCAGGTCGGCCTCATTGCCACCCGTGGCTTCGCCGACACCCTGTACCTCCGTCGCTCGATGCGCGAGGATCAATACAACAGCCAGGAGCCTTTCCCCCTGCCTTTCGTGCGCAGGGCGCACACGCGTGAGGTGACCGAGCGCATAGACTGGGCCGGCAAGGTTGTCATTCCTTTGGACGAGGACGAGGCCCGGCGCGTGATCCGGCAATTGGTAAGGGAAAAGAAGCTCGTCAAGGATAGAATCGGCGCCGTTGCCGTCTGCCTCATCCACGCCTACGCCAACCCAGCGCACGAGGGAAGGATTGCCGAGCTACTTCACGAGGAGTTCCCGGATATCCTCGTTTCTCTCTCCTCGGACGTGGCGCCCGAGATCAGGGAATACGAGCGCATGAGCACGACGGTTTTCAACGCCTGCATCGGCAACACCACCGTGACCCACTTCGAGGCGCTGCAAACGGAGTTGAGGCGACGGGGACTGAAGGCGCCCATCCTCATCATGCACGCCGCCGGCGGCGCCTCGGGCATTCCCGAGGTCAACGCCAGGCCCATCATCACGCTGTACTCCGGCCCGGCCGCCGGACTGGTGGCTGCCAGGTACATGAGCGAGCTTATGAATATGCCCAACATCATCTCCGTAGATATGGGTGGCACCAGCTTCGACGTCGGCATCGTGCAGGGCGGTGAGATGATCAGAACCATGTCCGGCAAGCTTGCCGGCTTCCCCATCATGCGCGACAGCGTCGAGATCCACAGCATCGGCGCCGGCGGCGGCAGCATCGCCTGGGTTGACGACCAGGGCATCCCCAAGGTCGGGCCGCAGAGCGCGGGTGCCGTTCCCGGTCCCGTCTGCTATGACAGGGGCGGGGTCGAGCCACCGGTCACCGATGCCGACGTCGTCCTTGGCTACCTCGACCCCGATAACTTCCTGGGAGGTAAGATAAGGCAAAGCCACGAGAAGGCTTACCAGGCCATCAAAGAGAGGTTCGCCGACAAGATCGGCCTGAGCG
>JACQUC010000196.1 GCA_016210495.1 Chloroflexota bacterium | reverse complement strand
TGGCTATCCCGACTGCCAGCAGCCCTATCCACATCGCTATGTTGCCTCCCCCAACAGGCTGCGGGATAACCACGGCGAACAACGAAAGGTGGTCCACTGTGGCTACTACCACTTTCCGGCCCAGGTCAACCGAGGAGCTTATCTTCTCCCATTCTCCGTCGACTTCCGAGAAGTACAGCACCTTCACGTTGGAGGTCTTGTCGCCGATCATGGCGATCTCATCGTCGGTCAACGGGATCTCGATCGTGATCGACAGGGCCAATTTCTTAAGATCCATCGGCCTGCCATCCAGATCGAACACGTCGATCTCCACCGCCTTGACCACTTTGCCTTCAGGGGCCGGGGGCGCTTCCGGAGCCAGTTCCTCAACTACCGACTTTAGCTCTCCGGCAGTGATCTCTTTCGCCTGCATCTGCACCGGCTTGGGCAGCGCATTGGCAGGCACCGTAATCGTGGTCTTAGCTCCGCCACCAGATGTCGGCTTACCGCTGGTGCCGGGCAGCTCTATCTTCATTTCCTTGTTGGGCTCCACGGTCACCGTCACCGCTCCGCTCGCCGAAGGCGGTGTAGCGATTACCACTGCTGGCTTGGGCATCTCGGCAGGTTTGGGCGTCTCTACCGGCTTGGATGTCCCGCCACCGGTACCCGACGTGTCGGGCTTGGGTGTCTCAACCGGCTTCGGAGTTTCAACAGGTTTGGGCGTCTCAATCGGTTTGGGTGTCCCACTACCGGTACCCGACGTGTCGGGCTTGGGCGTTTCGACCGGCTTTGGCGTTTCAGCAGGCGTTGGCGTCCCACCACCGGGCCCCGAGGTATCGGGCTTGGGCGTCTCAACCGGCTTCGGCGTCTCTGTCGGCTTAGGAGTTTCCGTCGGCTTGGGTGTCTCAACCGGCTTAGACGTCCCGCCACCGGGCCCCGAGGTGTCAGGCTTGGGCGTCTCGACCGGCTTCGGCGTTTCGGTAGGCGTCGGTGTCGGCACAGGCGTTGGCATCGGGGTCGGCGCCGGCGGTGGCGGGGGTGGCGGTGGCGGCGGAGCCTCTATGGTCACCCGGGCCACATTGGACGGCTCCGAGTCGCCCCCGTTGCCGGTCGCAATTACCCGGTAGAAGAAGTTTCCATCGGACTTCGCTGAACCGTCCACGAAGCTTTCTACATTGGGACCCACCGTACTCACCTCTCCAAAGTGGGCGCCATCAGTGGAACGTTCGATACGGAAGCCGGTCTCGTTTTCGGAATTGTCTCTCCAGGCGAGATTCACCTGTGTCTGTAAGGCAAGACCCGCCGTCAGGTTGCTCGGCGCTGCGGCCGGCGGTTCTCCCATCAAGCCTATGGCGGTGAAGTGGCTGATCTGGGCGGTAATGGTCTTTGCCGCCAGGTTTACCGTGCTGTTCAGCTTTTCCCACCTCGCCCTGGCGCTGTCCCAGTAGACGACCTGAAGCTTGTTCTCCCGCACCCCCGCAGGCAGGGTCGCCGGATCGTAGGACAGGGTAACGGTCAGCGGAGGATTGAACTTGGCGCCGTCAGGCCCGAATTCAACCGCCAGCATCACAGTGGCCAGCGGCGGCGGGGCGGGCGGTTGCGCCAGCAGGACCGCCGACAGAGCCGTGAGGGGTTGCCCGTTCTGCTGCTGAAGCTTCGTGCCCTGGGCAACGTTCAGCCTGGCGCTCCCTGAGCTGGTGGTCAGGGCAGCGGCATTCTGGGCCACACCCTGGTTGTTTACTGTCAGCCCCGTGGGTGACGTCAACCCGGTCAACTGGACGTTCGGTGTGGTCACCGTAACCGAGCCGGACGCCGGCGAATCACCCACCTCATTGCCCGCTTTCACCCGGTATGTGTAGGTAGTACCCGCCACGACAGTGGCGTCGGTGTAGCTGATCTGCCCCCCGACGGCGAGCGTGGTGGTGCTGGCCAGCCGGATCACCTCAGCAAAGGCGGCTCCGCCGGTAGAACGCTCGACTAAGAAAGTAAGCTCGTTGTCCGAGGCGTCCGTCCAGGCCAGACCGATGCCATCTTGAGATGCGTTCACTACCGACAGGCCTGTCGGTGCCAGCGGTATGGTGTTGAGCGTGGTTACCG
>JACQUC010000198.1 GCA_016210495.1 Chloroflexota bacterium | reverse complement strand
GGCCAGGACCCACCTGGCTCTCGAAGAGGAGCCGGAAGCGCCGAGCAACGGACGGCGCCGGCTCGAACTTTGAAGCCACCGAGGAGAACAAGAAGGAGATAGCATGAGCGCTTACAAGAAATTCGATGATATCCAGTTTAGAGACGCTGGGCTCTTGAAGAAAGCCCTGGAGGAACTGGGATTTGCGGTATTGGAAGAAGGGGAGGCCCTGCCATTGTACGGCTACCAGGGCGACCTGCGGCCTGAACGAGTCCAGTTGGTCATCCGGCGAGAGCACCTGACCAGTGCCTCCAACGACCTGGGGTTTGTCAGGACTGAAAAGGGCTATGTGCCGGTGATCTCGGAGTACGATGAAAGGGTTCTGCTGGAGGGGAAGTTCCTGCCCCGACTGCGGACCGCCTACAGTCTCCGGGTAGTGGAGCAGGTGACGCAACGTCTACGAGGTACGCGCACTACCACTACCGACGGAAGCGTTATCAAGATAAGGGTGAGGTATTGAGACGATGAAGGAGATCCAGTTCGAGATAGACACTGCCACTGGAGAACTGAAGGCCCACGTGCAAGGGGAACCGGGGCGGGCCTGCCTGGACGTGCACCGGCTGGTCGAGGAGCTGATGGGCCAGGCAGACGAAACCGTACATACCCGAGAGTTCTACCAGCGGGTCTCGCCCCAAGAGCAGAGCAGGGTGTTACTTAACCCATAGTTTTGCCGCTGCGGCAAGACTATGCTTCCAGTAGACGATAGGGTGACATGGTGCTGGCCTCACACTTATCCATCGCCATCATTTGAACCGGCACCTCACGTCCGCCAGCCTAACTCATGGAGGGATGCTTGCCACGTATCTCTCGCCGCTGGGTCCCGAATGGATCCGGGTTGGCTGAGTAGCAGCGCTACCCGACGGGCGCTGGGGTACAGCCCCTGTGCATGGATCGTCCAAACCGCCTTCCGAACCTCGGCACAGAGTCTTTTCGTCCTCTGCCGGCGGAGTTCCTTCCGGTAGTCGAGATGCCTCGCCGAGATCGGCCGGCAGAGCTCAGGTAGGCGGTGTCGAAGAAGAGTGTCAGGACGCCCGAGACGATCGGCAACCTCGCGTATGGACGGCGGTGGAAATTCGTCATCTGCCAGAACCGCCTCTAGAGCGCGTTGCGCTTCAGCAACATCGAGGGGCTTACGGCCAGCCATGGATCGACGCAGGGGCTGCTCCAACTCTGGCACATTCGCCACAACGGGTGCGAGGACGCGGACATCGTTCGTCAGGATCTGCAGTGGGGTAACTCCCAGACGGTGGCACAGACTCAAGAGCAGCCAAAGACATGGGGTCTTCAGACCAGATCGCCAATCCAGGAGCGTGTTTGCCTTCAGACCAAGCTTGCGCGCCATACCCTTTGCTCTTCCTCCGCTCGTTTGCTCTGCGCAGGCGGTGATCGCCTGTGCCACCCATCTCCTCTCTGGCGGAGCCGGCAGACGTGGCGCAGCAACCAGGAGCTCTCCAAGAGCTTGCACGATCCAAGCCTGCGACCGTAGCTCGTCTTCTGTCAACGCCTCGCCGCTAACCGCTTCCTCCTCCGGTGAGATTCCTAGCCAGCGTCCACAGCGCCCGCAGTGTCCGGGTCGTGATCGTGATGTCAGAGGAAGCGAAGGTTGTTGGTAGCTATCGTACTGGCAGGACTGTCGCAGGCGGCGATGGTGACGTAGGCAAGCCGCGACTGGCGCCAGCGACCAGAGCAAAGGCTCGTAGACTATCTGCCCGGCCCGGTGCCACTCTTCATAGCAGGCCGGACACCAGGCTCGATTACGACGAATCAGGCCCATTGTTGACAGTACCGTTGCCCACGTCAGCATGGTCAGAAAGCGCAACTCGCCACGCAACGTGAGCGTCTCAAGAGCGCGCACTGTGCCCCTCGCCAGGCTACCCGTGCCATTCAGGAAGCGGTTGTCCCTAGTCCAGAAGTTGTTTGCCTCATAGCCACGCACCCCCAAGGGATGGGATGGCTGGAGTAGCGGCAGTAGTTCCGACGTGACCAGCTTCCGCGTAGTCACTCCGTGCACTTGAGCCAAGCGGGCGATGTAGCCGGTGAGGCTCTCTACGTAAGGTGTCCCGATTCCGACCGGCTCCAGATGATAGAGACGGCTGCGCGGCGGGATCGCCGGACGCGTCAGATCCCACAACTGGTATGTTGTCAGCATATCAAGTGCCATGCTCTCACCGGCCTTCTCCAACAGGGTCTCGCATCGGCCGACGCTGGCCCACTGAACTGATCTGGCGCCTAGCGAGCGGGATGGGACCGGCTGCGCCGGGCCGTCTATCACCTTCATCGCCCCTTGCCGGCAGAGGGGGCATGCCAAGAAGCGCACGCAACTCGACAGGGTCACGGCCGACATCTGATAGCACCTCTTCGCCTTCCTTGATCTCACGGGCTAGAGCCAGTAGCTTTCGGGTCGGCTCGGCATGTCGCTCCAAATGACGGTCGGTGAGCGTGGCTTCGCCCTCTTCCAGGGCTGCTGCCAGGGCTCGACTTAGCCAGTTCTTCAACACCCCGACACAACCTACTGAACGCTCGTAGAGATACTCCCAGCGCGCGACGAGGTTCGGCTCAGCGATCAGCGGCAGATGGCGCTGGAACGTCAAGAGCACACTCTTGAAAGCCAGGAGATCCTCCGCATACTCTGCCAGGTAGCGGCCGAAGTGGATGTCGACGCTGCGCCGACTGAGCTGAGCGCTCAAATTGGCCAGGCCGAGGAGTTCGTAGGTGCCGACCAGCACATGGACCGTGCCGGTCAGCGCAGCCAGCGACTTGAGATTATCCATCTGGTCGAGGAGACGACGGCCGCTCGCCATCTTCTTGAGGTGCTGGGCCTCGTCCACGATGAAGGCCGTTGGTCGGCGCTGCCGCAGGCACTGCTCCAGTGCTCGACGCAACTCCGGGGTGTCAGCACGTCTGATGCCCAACTGCTCGGCGCCGCTTGGGCGGACACTACGCATGTCGTAGCCAATCTTCTGCTCGATAAGTGGCTCCTCCAAAGCCATCAGCGCTCGGTTGTAGTAGTCCTTCCAGTTGAATCGCCCTGAATCGGGCGCAACCGCTTCCAACCCTACCACCGGCACTCGTCCGGGATCTTCCCTGAGGGTGGGCAATGCCTCTTCGATCAACTGCTTTTCCACACGCAGGCGGAGCGTCGTCTTGCCCACTCCCGTTGGGCCAAAGACGAGGATCAGCGAGGCCCCAGCCGGCTGGCGGATGGCGCTCAGCAAAGCCTGGTGCGCTTCTTTTAGCCGGGGGTGGGCGACGACCTTGCCGACGAAGTAGGCCAATCGCGCATCGATTGGCTGGCCCAGTAGCTCGCGCGGGAACCCTTCCAATGCTGCCATCTCAGTAGTCCTCGTACATAATCAAGGCGCCCTCGCCGCTGGCTTGGTCTCCGTCCATCCTCTGCGCTAGCGCCTGAGATTTGCTCTCGTCTCCCAGAGCGCTCGCGACGAATGGCGGAAGTTGCCCGCGATCATCCACGCGGCCCCCCACGATGACGGCAAACACGTCTTTGGCTGCGGCGTCCCGCAAGCGCTGATCCAGCAAGACCTCCTCTGCTTCCAGGGAAGCCAGGAAGTCGGCCAGCTTACGCGCGGTGACGGTCAATTGCTGCGCGCACCGCTGGTTTTGCCTGTGTAGCTCCACGCTCGCCAACCGGATCTCTCGCTCCGAACGACCGGCGAAGCGGGCGTGGTGCTCGGAGATGCAGCGGACCCAGCGGCCTTTGACGAAGGCGTAGGCCAGCCCGGCGTCGAAGGGATCATAACGCACCGGCACCTGGGTCCTTTCCACCTCAGGGTCGACGAAGGCCTCGGACCAGTAGAAGATGTGGTTGATCTTCAATCCGAGCCGAGGCTGCAGCATGGCCGTGCCCTTCCGGGTGGTCGGAAGGGTGAACATCCTGAAGTCCTCGTCGTAGAGAATAAGCCGATGAGGTCGTTGGCCGCTCTGGACTAACCCGGCTACGAAAGCCTCTCGAGGCGAAGTGCCAAGGGCCGGATGCTCGATGGTGTCATAGACTTCATAGGCCCACTCGCACAGGCGTACATAGAGCCGACTGAGGGTCCAGCGAGCGTGCTCCTTCGGGTCAACAGCTCTGGTCACCTGCCGGACGTTCTGGAGGATCTGGGTATTGCCGACGAGATTGTGGACGAACCGTGTGTTGGTCGTGCCAAACAGACGCTCGCAAACGGAGCCAAAACGTGGCTGAGCTGCTGGCCGAGTCTTCTTGGTACACTCGTAGCGGGCAAGCAACGTCTCAAAGTAGACGCTCCCGAACTCTGGACCACCATCCACTACCACGATCTGGGGTAGCCGGTGGTGGCGGCGCACGCACTCGCGCAGGACCATCATGCAACTACGGTAGCTTGGCGGGTCGAAGGTGAGATAGACGGCGAGGAATCGTCGCGAGAAGGCATCAGTTAGAAATGTCGCCCAGGGACG
>JACQUC010000187.1 GCA_016210495.1 Chloroflexota bacterium | reverse complement strand
GCGGTGTACCTGTCGGATCGCGTCATCGTGTTCACGGCCAGACCCGGACGCGTGAAAGAGTCAATAAAGATCGAAATTCCACGTCCCCGTAAACTGGAGGTCAAACGCACGCCTGAGTTCCTGAGCTATGTCGACCAGATCTGGAGAATGATTGAAGAAGAAGTCAAAGCGGCTATCATGATAGGCATGAAAGCGGATTCTTCCGAAAAGCGGGTGTCGGTGGCAGAGGATTAGTCACTCATAAGCATCCTCGAATGGGTCTCGAACGGATAAGGCGATGCACTCGTGCCGCTCGCGGCCGTGCGTAGACTTATCCGTTTGAGGTTTGTGGGCCCAAACGCAGTTGCTGCGGAAAGCTGTGAATCAGTCAGCGCAAGAATCATCTTTTAGGAGGTAGTCATCGATGAGGCGCAAGACAATCTTTGCGGCTCTGTGGATCATCGTCGTGATCGCTTTGATCGGATGCTCCGCGGCGCCCGCGCCAAAGCCAGAGGCACCGAAACCTGCCGAGCCTACCAAGGCCGTGGAGGCGCCGAAACCTGCCGAATCTGCTAAGGCCGCCGCGCCATTTACGCCTGCGGCGACGCCCGCCGTGGCGAAGGAAGCGGCAAAGCCCAAGGAGGAAGCGGCCAAGCCGAAGGCGCAGCCGGTCACCGTGCGGGTCAGCTCGATGTCCGGAAGCATCACCGACTTTCCGACCACCGAGGCCGCGAAGCGGTTTGGGGACTAGTACAGCGTCATTATGGATATAGTCGCAGCCCAAACGCCTAACAATCAGATCGCAGCCCTAGTCGGCGGCTCGCTGGATGTCGTGTTCGTGGCGCCCGATGTGGCTGTCAGAGCCGTGGCGGGTGGTGCCAAGATCAAGATCATCGGCGCGCGCCAGGACGCGCCGGCCTGGAGTCTGGTATCCTCGAAGAACATCACCAAGGCAGAGCAGCTCAAGGGCAAGGTCGTCGGCGCATCCGAGCTGAAGGGCTCCACCACGGTGATGCTGCGGAAATTGCTGGAGAAACTCGGCCTGAAGGCCAGCGACTACGACCTCGTCGTGGTCGGCGGCAGCAGCGCAAGATACGCCGCTATCACTAGCGGTGCCGTTAGCGCCGGCCTGCTTAACCAGCCGTTTGATCTCAAGGCCGTGGCCGAAGGCTACAATCGTCTGGGGGTCACTTCGGAGGCGGTGCCGAAGTGGCTTTCCGATAGCATAGTTACGAGCGACAGTTTCATAAGCAAGAATCCCGAGGCCCTGGTGCGCTACCTGCGGGCGTACCAGGAGGGTGTCGACTGGTTGCTCGATCCCGGCAAGAAGAACGAGGTTCTTGCCGTCCTGCAGCCGGCCTTGAAAGCCAGCGCGACTGAAGCCGCAGAGATGTACCGCATGTACTACGAAACGCCGGGAGTGATCCCCAAGCAGGCGAAGGTTAATATGGACAATCTGCAAGCCGTCATAGATGTGATGGTGGCAGAGGGCGACCTGGAGAAGGACAAGATACCTGCGATAAAAGATCTGGTGGATACCCGCTTCTTGGAGCAGGCAATCGAAAGGAAGTAGATTAGGGGTGGTCATATAGTGTCTGGAGATCCGTCCAGGCCGATGAGGCTTGGTATCGACGTAGGAGGAACGTTTGTAGATTTTGTAATCGCGAAGGACGCAGGCGAGTTCAAGGTTCATAAGTGTTTGTCGAGCAAGAGGGATCCGGCGGCCGCGGTAATAGGCGGCATAACCTCAATCGCCGAGCAACTTGGGCTCACCGTCTCGGATTTCCTCGGCAACACCTCGGAAATTATTCACGGCAGCACCATTGCCATCAATGCGATCCTGACCCGCGAGGGTGCTGCCGCGGGATTGATTACCAACGATGGCCTTCGCGATGCCCTGGAGATGAGAAGGGCCAGAAACGAGGAGCCCTTCAACCTGAAATACCAGAGCCCGAGACCTCCCGTGCCGAGGTATTTGCGCTTGCCGGCCAGGGGCCGGCTCGACTACCGTGGTGACGAGATGGAAGAGGTGGACCTGGCGGACGTCGACTCTGCCCTGGAAACTTTCCAGCGCCACGGGGTCCAATCGGTTGCCATATGCCTCATGCACTCTTATCTCAACTCGGCGCACGAGGCGCTCGTCGCCGAGAGGGTCCGAACTCAGCACCCTGACTGGTTTGTCACCGCATCGAGCGAAATAGCTCCCACGGTGCGATTCTATGACCGCGTCAGCACCGTCTGCCTGAACGCTTATGTCGGCCCGCTGGTTGACGCCTATTTGAACGACCTTCTGTCCAGGCTGGCCGAAAACGGCTTTGATGGCTCCTTTCTGGTTATGACGTCTTCAGGCGGTATGGTCTCGCCAGCCACTGCATCGAGGCTTGGCGTGCTGACCATTCAGTCGGGACCTGCCGCCGCACCCGTGGCGGCGGCGGCGCACGTCGCGCCCATCGGCTACAAGGACTGCATCGTCGTCGACATGGGCGGGACCAGTTTCGATGTGTGCCTTCTACAAAACGGAAGCCCGCTGGTCAGATCGAGTAGCGAGGTAAATCGCCAGGCGGTCAACGTTCCGATGATCGCCGTTCGCTCCATCGGTGCAGGTGGTGGCAGCATTGCCAGGATCGAGGGCGGGCTGCTGCGCGTGGGGCCAGCCAGCGCTGGCGCCGAGCCTGGACCGGCCTGCTACGACTTTGGTGGCACTCAGCCCACTGTCACCGATGCCAATCTCGTGCTTGGCTATCTCAGCCCTGACAGCTTCTTCGGTGGGCGTATAAGGCTGAACGAAGCTGCAGCCGGCGAGGCCATCCGGGTTCACGTGGCAGAGCCGCTCGGCATAAACGTGCAGGAGGCTGCGGCCGCGATCTACAACGTCACCAACGCCAACATGGTCAACGCCATCGAGGAGATCACGATCGAGCACGGCGTCGACATTAGGCAACTGCCTATGGTCGTCGCCGGGGGTGCCGGGCCTCTACACGCCACTGCCATCGCGCGCGAGCTTGATATCTCCCTGATCATCGTGCCCAGGCTCTCGGCTACCTTCTGCGCCGCGGGAATGCTGTTCTCGGACGTGAGGCGGGAATATGCGCGCGGCTATTTCTCCTTGCTCCCGGACATCAAAGAGCCCGATCTGCGGGCCATCGTCGCCGACCTGATCGCGGGTTGCGAGACCGACGTCGAGGCCGGGCACTCGCTGGTGAAACAGCGATCCCTGTCCTTCAGTATGGACCTGCGGTACATGCGCCAGTTCAACGAGCTGACGGTGCCGTTGCCACTCGAATTGCTCGAGGCCGCCGACATCGAAGCCATTCGCAGCCGCTTTGACGACGCCCACATGGCCACGTACGGCTACAACTTACCCGACCATCCAGTGGAGGTGCTGAACGTTCGCCTGACGTTGACGGGACACGTTGCCAAGCCACCGTTGCCAAGAGTGCCATACAGTGCCGCGCGAAGTCGTCTTTCGGCTGAAGGGTACCGTTCCATATGTCTGCCGAACGGAGTCACCAAGGAGGTCCCCGTCTACGACGCCCTCAAGATTCAGGCTGGCGATATCGTGCCTGGGCCGGCGCTCGTCGAGCGTCCCGATACGACCATCCTGGTGCCAGAGGACTTCTGCATGGGTTGCGACGTTTTCGGCAGCTTTGTCATTGCGTCCAGGGAGCTGGCTCCGGGGATATCGAACCGCATCAATAGCCTGGTCGGCCAGGGGGTGTTCTCATAATGGGTGCTACGTCGATTCGCTCGCAAAACATAGAGGCTTCGATCTTTCACCTGCGCTTGAAGTCCATTACCAAGAAGATGTCGCTCGCGCTCTACCGCGCCACCCGCTCACCGCTGTTCAACCAG
This sequence comes from Chloroflexota bacterium, assembly GCA_016210495.1. Next base: position 3,464 of record JACQUC010000187.1, on the reverse strand, counting down.
GGAGACTTCGCGACGGGCATGATGGACCCCCAGGGCCAGATGCTGGAGCAGGACGAGCACCTGCCTCTGATGGCCTTTTCGCTCTTCCCAGGTTGCCAGTACACCATCGATTTCTTGGGCGACGAGATCTATCCGGACGACCTCATCATTCACAACGACGTGTTCTGCAACAACCTTCAGCACGCCGACACGGGCTTCTACAAACCCGTCTTCTACCACGACCAACTGGTGGCGTGGCTGGGCTGCCGCGGGCATTGGGCCGACATTGGCGGGGCGGTAAAAGGCACCTGCAACCCCGATGCCACGGAGGTTTGGCAGGAAGCGCTGCGCCTGCCGCCGGTGAAGGTTCAGGAACGCGGGCGGTGGCGCAAAGATGTGTGGAACATGATCTTTTCGAACGTCCGGCTGCGGGAGATCGTCGAGTCCGACGCCAAAGCACAGCTCGGCTCAATCGAGATCGGTGAGCGAGAGCTGCTCAAACTGATCGACCAGATCGGGCTGGAGGCGTTCAGGCGCAACTACGTTGAGCTGATGAACATAACCGAGCAGATGATGCGCCAGATCATCACGGCCATTCCGGACGGCGTCTACAAAGGCGAGTCCGTGGTTTACGACGATAGCCCGAGGCAAACCGAGGAAAGGCACGTCCGCCTTCAGGTCACCATCAAGAGCAGCGATCTAGAGTTCGACTACACCGGTACCGATCCTCAGAACGACACGTTTGTCAACGCCTCGTACGTCTCGGCCGCCTCGGGCACTCTTACCATTCTTTTCCAGGTTCTCAAGGCGATCGACATCCCGCACAACCAGGGCCTGTTGCGGCCCATCAAGATCCACATACCCGAAGGCAGCTTGTTGAACGCACGGTTTCCGGCGGCAACCTTTTACGGCAACAAGCTGGTGGAGCACAACGCGGAGGCCGTGATGAAGGCGCTGGCCCAGCCGCTCCCTGAAAACGTGACGGCAGGCAAGGCACGACGGCTCTCGTATCGTATGACTGGCGTCGACCCCCGAAACGGGTCTGGCTACCACGATATTTTCTTTCTGACCCACGAAGGTGGCGGGGCATCTTATGGCTGCGACGGCTACAACCAGCCTGGGTTGCTGGGCGGCGGCCCTGTGCTCAGCCAGGACTACGAGCTTTTCGAACTGCAAAACCCGGTCTATCTGATCAAGCACGAATATGGCACTGACTCCTCGGGGCCGGGGCGCTGGCGCGGTGGTCTTGGCAACGAAACGATAGTTCGCTATTATGGCGAGCAGACCCTGGCGGTGCTGCACGGCGATGGCACCATCGTCGGGCCGCACGGCCTGGCCGGGGGCAAGAGCGGTCCCGTGAGCCACGTCGAGATCCACTATCCCGACGGTTCGGTGAGGAACTGCCACGCCCGTGAGATCGCTGGCTACGTGCCCAAGGATACCCTGTCGTTCCATTACGCAGCCGGCGGCGGCGGCTACGGCGACCCGTACCAGCGCCCGGTCGAGAAGGTCTTGGAAGACGTGTGGAACGGCTTCGTCAGCGTCGCGCGGGCGCGGGAGGACTATGGGGTGGTGATAGACCCGGAAACGATGGCGGTGGACACGGCGGCGACGGAGCGGCTTCGGGCGAGGTAGGCGGGCAATTCAGGTCAGGCGGTCGGGCGGAGGGCCCCGACGCACCCTGAAGGGTGCGGCTACAAGTGGGGCAGCGGCCGTACCCGTAGCTGCACCCTTCAGGGTGCGCGGGCCCGTTTGAATGCTCGATGCATCAAATTGGCGACAAACCTGATTTCGGAGGAGGCATCACTCGATGGGTTATCGCGATCTGCGCGAGTATATGGCTGTCCTGGAAGAGCGGGGCAAGCTGAAGCGCGTTACAAAAGAGGTGGACAGGGACTGGGAAATAGCGTCCATCGCTCGCTGCGTGTTCCAGGGCGTCGAAGAAAGCAAGCGCTATGCGCTGCTCTTCGAGAACATCAAAGGATTCGAGGGCTCTCTTGCCACCGGCGTGCTGGGGGCTTCTCGCGAGGTATACGCCCTGGCTCTGGGAACGACTACGGACAAAATATACGAGAAATGGGCCGACTCGGCGGCTAGCCAGATACCTCCGATAGAGGTGAAAACCGGCCCTGTCAAGGAAGTCGTCCTCAAAGGGGATGATGTCGACCTTTTGAAGATACCGGTGCCGGTCTGGACCCCGGGCAGGGACGGAGGTCCCTTTATCACCTCGCCTTGCGTCATCAGCAAAGACCCCGACACCGGCGTTCAGAACGTCGGGACCTATCGCATGATGATCAAAGGGCGCAACCAAACCTGTATTCTCATTTTCGCCCCGCAGCACATTGGCTTCCACTATGGGAAGTACGAGGCGCGCAACGAGCCGATGCCAGTGGCCGTGGCCATTGGCGTCGACCCCTCTATCGGGCTCACCTCGGTAGCCAAGGTTCCTTTCGGCGTCGACGAGCTCGCCGTAGCTGGGGGTATGCGGGGCGAGCCCGTGGAAGTGGTCAGAGGAGAGACGGTGGACCTGCTGGTGCCCGCGACCGCCGAGTACGTCATCGAGGGATTTGTCCCTCCCCACGTGCGTGTGAGCGAGGGGCCCTTTGGGGAGTACAGCGGTTACATGGGCACACGCGATGAGACACCGATCTTGAACGTGACCTGCATCACCCACCGCCACAGGCCTATTTACCAGGCTTACACCAGCCAGATGCCGCCGAGCGAGAGCAGTTGTCTGCGGGGCCAGGCTTTTGCGAGTGGCATCTGGCGCCAACTGGTGCGCGAGCTCAAGGAGCCGGGTGTCATCGACGTACACATCACGGAATCTTCAGGCAGCCAGGCACACGTGATCGTGCAGATGAAGCCGCGTTACCCGGGCCACGCCAAGCGTGTCGCCTTGATCGTCTCCGGCCTGGACCCTCTCTACGGTAAGATCGTCACCATCGTCGATCCCGATATCGACATTCGCGACCATTTTTCCGTCGACTGGGCGCTGTCTTATCGCGTCGACCCTGCCAGAGACGTCACGATCATTCCCAATGTGATGGCGCTACCCCTCGATCCCTCCACCGAAGACCCGTCGAACGTGACCACGGCCAAACCATTCGAAGAGCGGGTCCAGGTCAAGGGCTCCAAGATGCTCATCGACGCCACGGTCAAAAACGCCTACCCTGAGATATCCCTGGCCCCGGCCGAGCACCTGAACAGGGCCATCGCGGAGTGGGGAGAGCTCGGCCTGCCGCCGCTGGAGCTGCCCAACCGCTTCAAGCTGCTACTCCAGCACCACCCGCCCGGCGAGAGCTTCCGGCCGTACCAGTAGGGGCGCGGTCTCCGCGCCCTTGGGGGAGGGTTGGGAGTTGTGGGCCATTATTAATCAATGCCCCACCAGGCTGACTGTTGTAAAAAAACTTTTTTGTTGGAATCCACACCGGCGGCACGATAACGGACAACGACCAGGTCCCGGGCGACGACATCGCCCCCGTCAG
>JACQUC010000185.1 GCA_016210495.1 Chloroflexota bacterium | reverse complement strand
TTACTATGGAAGTGATGACGAAGCGGATTCTGTATGGTTGCATCCCACGATCGACGCCGTAGCCGCACCCTGCAGGGTGCGCGGAACCCCGTCAGCCTGTACAAGGCGCTCGCGTAAAAACCGCTGCCTCGCTACGGCCAACAGCTACGCGCAAGCTGAAGCTTGCGGCTACGGGTGACGGCTGTTCCCTATTCCCTGCTCCCTACTTTACTTCCGCCACGGCGCCGGCGGCCTCGAGCTTGGACCTGACGCTCTCGGCCTCTTCCTTGGTCACGGCCTCCTTAACGGCCTTGGGAGCGGCCTCGACAAGGTCCTTGGCCTCCTTGAGCCCGAGCTGGGTCACTTCGCGTACGGCCTTGATGACGTTGATCTTGTTGGGGCCGATCTCCTTGAGGATCACGTCGAACTCAGTCTTCTCCTCGACAGGAGCGGCCGCGGCCGGTGCGGCGGCGGGCGCCGCAGCTACCGCCATGGGTGCCGCGGCGGTCACCCCAAAGCGCGACTGGATTTCTTTGACCAGATCGTTCAATTCCAGGACGTTGAGCTTCTCGATTTCGTCGACAATCTTACCGACGGCTTCAGTTGGCATTTCAGAGTCCTCCATTTGTATCAAATAGTGCGTGCTAACCGACGTTCCCTATGACGCCGCCTCCAGCTTCTCGGCCCTCGCCTGAAGAGCGTAGGCCAGGTTCTGCAACGGCGCGTTGAGCATTCCAACCAGGCTCGCCAGGGGTGACTGGATACCTCCCAGTAACTGGGCAACCAGAACATCGCGTGGCGGAAGATCCGCCAGCGTATCCACCTGCTCTGGCCCGATGACGTCGCCGTCCAGGGCGCCGCCCCTTATCTTGAGCACTTTGGACGTTCTGGCGTAGTCTTTCAGCATCTTGGCCGCTTTCGTCACGTCGTCACCCGACAGAGCGACGGCCGTTGGCCCGACGAACATCGGAGCCAGGTCTTCAAGGTCCACCTTCTTGGCAGCAAAGCTGGCGAGCGTGTTTTTCACGACGTGGTACTCGACGCCAGCGTCGTGCAGTTGGCGGCGCAACTGGGCGAGATCACTCACCGTGAGTCCCCGATAGTCTGTGAGCACTGCCAGATGGCTTTTCTTGAGCATGTTCGCCAGCTCGTCGACTGTTTCCCGCTTCTTACCCGCGGTTTTTGGATTGGCCACTCTATACCTCCTTTCCGCGCAACGGAGCGCCTAAGTGCAAAAAGCCCTCGCATCCGTAGACGCAAGGGCTGGCACATCAGTCGCTCCGCAGACGACACTTTTCATCTGAGAGCAGTCAGATTCCTGTCTTGCTTCACCTCGGCAGGCCGATGGTTTAAGTGCCCAGTCGCTCAATCGTCCCGGGCACACCCGCTGTCTACGGTGCGACCACTATTCAATTGTTTTGGAGCGACCAGCACCTCTGTCTCGGGAGCCGTCCTCTGTCCCCTCTTCCTCTGGGAGTGGGTTAGGGTGAGGGCCGCCGCCCCATCGCTCGCCAACTAAGCCGCGGCCGCTAGTTGCAGCGTAGGCTGAAGATCCAGCTTGACGCCGGGCCCCATCGTCGAGGCGAGAGTCGCATTCTTCATGTACTGGCCCTTGGCCCCAGAGGGCTTGGCCTTGACAACCGCGTCGATCAGCGCGGCCAGGTTCTCGACCAGCTTGTCCTCGGGGAAGCTCACCTTGCCAATGGGGACGTGAATCAACCCCGTCTTGTCCAGTCTGAACTCCACGCGACCTTTGCGCGCATCTCGGATGACGCGGGCGAGATCACCTGGATTGGCGATAGTGCCCGACTTAGGGTTCGGCATCAGGCCTCGTCGGCCAAGTAGCCTACCCAGCTTGCCCACCTTGCCCATCATATCGGGCGTGGCGATGGCGACGTCGAAGTCGAACCATCCATCCTCGATCTTTTTGACGAGATCATCGCTGCCGACGAAGTCGGCTCCCGCCTCCTCCCCGATCCTCGCGGCCTCACCCTGGGCGAAGACGAGCACGCGCACCGACTTGCCCAGGCCGTGGGGAAGCAGCGCCACGCCACGTACCATCTGGTCGGCCTTACGCGGATCGACGCCCAGGCGCAAGTGCAGCTCTACTGTGGCGTCGAACTTTGTGTATGAGGTCTTCTTGACAAGGTCGACCGCATCTTTTGGTGGATAGGCCTTGCCTCGCTCCACCATTTGGGCGACCTCGTTGTACTTCTTGCCGTGATTCTGCATTCGTTCCTCCTTGTGGTCCAAACGGGCCTCGACATCAATCGGGATGAGGTTTGCCCTCCCACGCTGCACTGACGGGCCAAAACGGTCCAGCCGGCCGGGTTAAGGTCAGTCTGTGACGCCAATTCCCATACTGCGAGCGGTGCCCTCGATCATACGCATTGCCGCCTCTACATCGGAGGCGTTGAGGTCCTTCATCTTGAGCTCGGCTATCTCGCGCACCTTCTGGCGGGAAACTGTTCCGGTGTGCGTGCGCCCAGCCGTAGCGCCACCCTTTTCGACCCCGGCGGCCTTCTTGAGCAGGTCGGCGGCAGGCGGCGTCTTCAAGACGAAGTTAAAGCTACGGTCCTCGAAGACGGTGACCTCCACGGGGATGACCATACCGGCCTGTGACGCCGTTTTCTCGTTGTACTCCTTGCAGAAAGCCATGATATTCAGGCCGTGCTGGCCCAAGGCGGGGCCAACGGGCGGCGCAGGCGTAGCCTTCCCGGCGGGAATCTGAAGCTTCACAATAGCCTTGACCTTCTTGGCCATCAATAACTCCTGTTACAGCTTTTCTACCTGCAGAAAGTCGAGTTCCACGGGAGTCTCTCTACCGAAGAAGGAGACCAAGACCCGCACCTTGCCCTTGTCGTGACTAATGTCTTCGACAACGCCGATGAAGTCGGCGAACGGCCCGTCGATAATCCGCACGGTCTGGCCACGACTGAAGGCGATCTTCACCCGCGGCGCCTCAGCCCTCATCTGCTTGAGGATTGCCTTGACCTCAACTTCTTGCAGTGGTACCGGCTTGTTGCCCGAGCCAACAAAGCCCGTCACGCCCGGCGTGTTGCGCACCACGTACCAAGAATCGTCCCCCATGACCATTTCCACCAGGACATAACCTGGGAAGATCTTGCGCTGCACCGTGCGTCGCTGGCCATCCTTGACCTCGACCTCGTCTTCCATCGGAATGACCACCTGGAAGATCTTATCCTTTACGTCCATCGAGGCAACGCGGTGCTCGAGGTTGGTCTTGACCTTGTTCTCGTAGCCGGAATACGTGTGGATCACGTACCATTGCTTGTCGGGCGACTCGACCGCCTCGACCTGTGGGGCTTCCTGAACCTCCTGCACCGCTGGGTCCTGAGTATCTCGCTCCATTAGTTGCCGGACAAACCGTCCGTGTCCTCCTTAGAAACCGCCTAAGATGATCTCGAACAGCTTCTTGAAGAAGAGGTCGACCCCTCCAAGAAACAAGCCGACGGCAATAGAGACGCCTGTGACGATCATCGTCAAGTTGGTTGCTTCCTGGCGAGAGGGCCAGACGACCTTCCTTAGCTCGGATTTCGTCTCGCGCACAAAGACTTGGATGCGGTTCTCCGTCACGGCGGCTCTTGTTTTTGCCACTCTTGCCACTCCCACTTGTCGACCTACCCTCTATCCAAGCAAACTTAAATAAACGCGGTGTGTCGTGAACTACGACTACCGCGTGCTGGCTAAATAATACATCAAGGCCCCGTGCAATGTCAAGCCAGGCTCGCCTTCACCTTCATCCTTCATCGCCCCTTAGGTTGGCTAGAAATGCCGGAATGAACCTGATAGAATGGTGGTGGTAGCTATACCACAGCCGATGAGGAATCCTTATCTTTCCGTGCCTTCTGTGCATTCCGTGGTGGAGTTCCGACGTGCCGGGTAACCACGGAAAGAACCATGCAGAAGACGATGGGGGCGTCAGGTTCCGGAGTGGCCGGACCTGGCTTGCCCCAGTCTGGTGGGCCCACCCGGATTCGAACCAGGGACCAACCGGTTATGAGCCGGCCGCTCTGCCGCTGAGCTATGGGCCCTCTGCACACGTGATTATAGCTGAAATTCGGCGACGCTGTCAACTTGCTTGGGACCGCCCAAGCTACATGTCGCAAGGTTGATTAGAGAAACAAGCCAGATGGCCAGACGCACCTGGAAGCTCATCGTCGTATCGCACACCCACTGGGACCGCGAGTGGTACCTTCCCTTCGCGGAGTTCAGAATCCGACTGGTCGGCATGGTCGATCGCCTGCTCGACATCCTGCACCACGACCCACGCTTTCGGCACTTCACCTTAGACGGCCAGGCGATCGTCCTCGAGGATTACGCACAGGTTCGCCAGGAGAAGCGCAAGGAACTAGAACGCTGGATCCTCGAGGGCAGGATCCTGAGCGGCCCCTGGTACGTTATGCCCGACGAGTTCCTGTCCGGGCCAGAGGCGCTGATACGGAATCTACTTCGCGGCCACAGGGTGGCCGGGCGGCTCGGCGAGGTGATGAAGGTCGGCTATCTGCCCGATTCGTTCGGGCATATCGCCCAGATGCCGCAGATTCTGCGTGGCTTCGGCATCGACAGTGCCATCATCTGGCGCGGCGTAGGCTCGAAGCCTCGCTGCGACGAGTTCCTCTGGCGGGCGCCCGACGGTTCTGGCGTCCTCGCCGTCTATCTGTGGCAGAGTTACGACAACGCGGCCGCCTTGCCGGCCGATCCCGTCTCACTGGCCGACCGCATCAGCTTCATTCGGAAGGGACTTGAGCCCAGGGCGACGACAGAGTATCTCTTGCTGATGAACGGGGACGATCACGCCGAGGCGCAGGCGAACATCCCGGAGGTCATCGCGACGGCCAATGCTCGGATCAAGGATGCGGAGCTCGTGCACGGCACGCTGCCTATGTTTGTCGCGGCGGTGCGTGTGGCAGCGGAGGCGGAGAGAGTGGGATGGGAGATCATCGAGGGGGAGTTCCGTTCCCCCGAACTTGCGCACATCCTGCCCGGCGTGCTCTCGGCGCGGATGTGGATCAAGCAGCGTAATGCCGCCTGCCAGGACCTTTTGGAGTGCTGGGCCGAGCCGTACTCCGTTTTCGCCTCCCTCGCGAAAGCGACACCAGCCACGGACACGGGCCCTCTGCTGGCGCCCGATGCTACACAGTCCTTCTTGCTGCTGGCCTGGGACTATTTGCTGAGAAATCAGCCGCACGATTCGATCTGCGGCTGCTCGGTCGACCAGGTGCACGATGAGATGCGCGTCCGATTCGACAGGTGCGAACAGATAGCTGGGCGCCTTGCCGAATCCGCGCTCAACGCCATAGGCGGCGCCGTCGACACGGCTTCGGTGACGGCGCCGCAGGGGCACAGACCCGGTGGCGCGAGCGGCAGCTACCTGGTGGTGTTCAATCCTGTGGGTGGGCCGCGCACGGATTTCGTAACCGGCTATGTGCCGCCCCAGGAGGGCGCCGAGGATTACGTGCTGGCCGCTCCGGACGGTGCGTTGATTCCGTGCCAGATTCTGAGCGTGCAGGAAACGGACGTGATGAGCCACACCATCAGCCGGGGAGAGATGCAAACTTTTCTCAAGCTGGCCGGAGGCGGTGAGCGCTGGCGACTGGCGCTCTTTGAGCGCACCATCGAGACGCTCGCGCGCGGTAAGCTGCCGAAGCTGATCGTGTCCGACATCGAAGTGCGGCCGGTCGCCAAGGCTGGCACCGTCGAGCTGGACGTGCATGCCACGAGCACCGGCGAGCACAATTACACCGCCATCGCTCGGGCTCTTGCCCAGGGCAAAGCCCTGCTGGCACGCGGCGATGCACAGTTGTTTCAGGTGCGACTGCTGCGACGGGAGCGAGTGGAGGTGGGATTCATCGCGCGTGATCTTCCTGCCTGGGGCTTTCGCGCGTATCGACTCCTTCCGGGCCACCGCCACGGATCGCACCTTCACCCGTCCGCTCAGGGTGAGCTGCTGGCCAACGAGTTTCTATCAGTGGAGATCGACGCGGACGACGGCACGTTACGGGTGGTGGATAAGGAGACCGGAGCGCTGTACGAGGGTCTTAATGGCTTCGTCGACGGCGGGGACGCCGGTGACACCTACACATATTCGCCTCCCGACGAAGACAGCATCTTCCATAGACCAAACGCGCCACCGAAAATCGCCGTTCTCGAGGAAGGGCCCGCCAGATGGCGCGTACAGGTCGACCTGGTCTTGATGCTCCCCAAGGCATTGGCCGAGGACAGGCGAAGCAGGTCCGGCAGGCTCGTGGCCTGTCCCATTTCGACGCTCATCAGCATCTATCCAGGCGTGCCCCGCATAGACTTCGAAACGAAGATCGAAAACAACGCGGCCGATCACCTTCTGCGGGTGCGCTTCCCCACGCGCATTAGGACAACGAATGCCGAGGCCGAAGGGCACTTCACGGTTTCCTCGCGTCCCCTGGAGCTGCCGGCAGACACGTCTAGCTGGCTCGAGCAACCGACAGGGAAGCAGCCACAGCTTCGCTTTGTCGACGTCAGCGACGGGCGCCACGGGCTAATGGTTGCCAATCGCGGGTTGCCGGAGTACGAGGTGGTGGCCACAGAAGCGGGCACGACAGTGTTTTTGACGTTGCTGCGGTGCGTGGGTTGGCTGTCGCGGGACGACCTGGCGACACGCCAGGGTGCTGCCGGACCCCTTGTCCCAACCCCGGGAGCCCAGTGCCCGGGCCGTCACACGTTCCAATACAGCGTCATTTCCCATCCCGGCAACTGGGAGCAGGCCTACCGGCAGGCTCATTGTTTCACGATCCCTTTGCGGGCTTCTTCGACGGGACTACACAAGGGAAGTCTGCCCGCCTCGGCGAGCTTTATGAGCCTCGAGCCTCAGACCCTGGTGATTTCGGCCATCAAAGCCCCTGAGGAAGGCGACGGCGTGATCGTTCGGCTCTACAATCCGCTTGACACCGAAAGCGCTGCTAGGCTGAAGCTCTTCTGGCCGGTCGGCAAGGCGGAACTGGCCAATCTCAATGAAGAGGTCTTCGAAGAGATCCCCGTTCGCGGTGGAGCGGTCACCTTCAACGTTCGTGGGAATCAGATTGTGACGTTTCGACTGCACGTGGCCGCGTGATGGGCGTGCTACCGCGATCAGGCGTAACATCAAGCGCCCATCGATTGGTTGTTTGATTCCTCGACGCAATCTGTTATACTTACTTAGGCTTGAACAACGGGCAGAAACGGGAAGGGCAAATGAAGGGCTCGAAGAAAATTCAGCCCATAAATGTTGGCGGCATTCCAGAGTTGCTGCGGATCGCGCAGGAAGTACATGCTAGTGGGCACCCGCGCCTGCTGCGCAAAGACAATGAAGACCTGGCTGTAGTGGTGCCGGCACCTTCTAGGCGTCGTTTTCCGTCCCGTGCCAAAGCGGTGACTGAAGACGATGCGCTCTTTCGACTGATTGGCATTGGTGAGACTGACGTGCCGGGAGGAATTTCTGCCCGTAAACATGAGTATCTAGGACACACAGAGACGCCCCGCTCGTCCAAGTGACGTATGGAGAGCATCCGCCACCGTCGGGTCTTTGTCGACTCCTCCGCTTACCTGGCTCTTCTGGACCGGCAGGACAACAACCATTCACAAGCCACGGCTGTTGTTCGATGGCTCGCAGCGGAACGCTTCCGGCAAATCACCACCAATGTCTTAGTGATTGAAACGCACAGCTTGCTCCTTTCGCGGATGGGGCTACGCCAAGCGAGCCAGTTCCTCCACGAGATCGACGCAAGCAACACCGTCATCGTGCGAGCCCGCTTTGCCGATGAGGAATATGCCAAAAAGATTGTCTTCCGCTATCAGGATAAGGATTTCTCTTTGGCCGACGCAATCAGCTTCGCGGTGATGGAGCGTCTAGGGTTGGCGCGCGCCTTCGCTTTTGACCGGCATTTTGCTCAGTACGGCTTTTCAGTCCTCGCTCCCGATGTGCACCCGCGAAATTGGTGAAGGCTTCGAGAGTCAGGTGCCTCTCCGGCTGGTCGTAGATCAAAGGGCAGGTTCTGGCCGAACAAATCCCGACGCCAGCACGTTAGTGTCCAGAACCACAGTTATCACGATGCTTTTGCAGCACGTTCCGTCTGTGCTCGACTCTTCTTTCGTGCCGCGGCAACCGCGTTGGCAACCTCGCGCTCAATTTCCTCCGGAGCCACTCCCTCGAAGGCTTTCCAGCTTTCATCAAGCGCCTTGAAGCGCTCAGTTCGTTGCTTCTTCCGCACCGCGGCAAGAGCATTGGCAACTTCTCGCTCAAGCTCTTCATCGGGTACATCTTTAAAGGCTTCCCGTGTCTCATCGAGCGCTTTGAAACGTTCTCGGCGTTGCTCTTCCAGTCGTTGGAACACTCCAAGATCCCTAGCCGAGATAATTGCTGCCACTGGGATGCCGCTCTTCTCCACGATCACGCGGGCCTCCCCGCGAAAGACCTTGTTGAGCAGTTGGCTGAATTGTTGTCTCGCCTCCGATGCCTTCATCGTCTGAGTCACCGGCTCGCGGTCACGCATTTCACTACCTCAACATTGTCGTACTTCGTACACAGTAGCACGATGTGAACTGGAAGTCAACATAGCCGCGCGGAAATGCCCTATTTGCCCGCCGCGTGACTGGCCGCGTACAGATTGGTCACAGCCCTCGTGTATACGGCCTGCTGGTTGATGGTGGCTTCAGTGTAGGCCCAGAAATCCACGTCCGCGTAGTCGGGCAGGCCGTTTTCGTCGAAGTCGACGGCGCCCGGCACCACCACGCCGCCGATCGGATGCTGGTTTGTGACGCGGCTGTGGATCACGGCCGGGTAGTCCGAAACGAGCTCGGAGGCAAGCCAGCTTTTACCAAAGGGATTCCTTCCCCAGATCCACTGCATCTGATTGAGCGCGTAGCGATAGTACTCGGGCTTACCTGTCTGTTGGAAAAGCCAGAGGGCGTCGACGGCGTGCGAGGCTGTGACGTCGTTCATGCCGAAGCCACGATCCAGGAACTCGCCGTTCACGCGGTAGGGATTGTTGGCCTGTTGGGCTATTCCCCGTTCGATGCGGTCGCCAAGCTGCTGAACGATGATGCCCTGCTGTTCCTTGCTCGCATACGGGTAGAAACGCTGCAAGGTATTCGAGCGCTGGTAGTCCCAGCCGCTGGGCTCGGCCCAATCGCCGGCTTTGAGGTGATCCGCCACGAGTTTCGATGCGAAATCGAGGTAGCGCTGCTCGCCTGTGGCCCAGTAAAGCTCGATCGCTCCCAAGGCAAGGCCGTTCTCGACGTCGCCGAAGTAGAGGCCACCCCCGTATTTCTTCGCCTTGACAATCGTCTGGTTTTGCTCGGCCCAGTCCCAGGTGCGCCGCGCCATATCGAGATACCTGGCCGAAGCGTTATCATCGCTCGCCTTGAAGATGCGGGACGCCGCTGCCATCGCATACGAGGACTTAGCAGTAACGTCTGCCCAGCGATCCGTGTCCAGCGGGCGGTCGTCTAATGTGCCGAAGAGGTTGTCGGTCTCTTGATCTGGCCGGCCATCGAAAGACAGGTTCTGCTTGTCGTACACTCGCTCGTAGACCGAGCCATCGGGGTGCATCATCTTGAGCATCCATTCGAGAGGCGGGACGGCGGCGTCGAGCAGGTCGGAGCTGCCGTTGCGATCGTGGTCGAGCTTGTCCCAGTAGGCGGGAGCATCCTCGTAGGCCAGAAGCACGTTGTAAACGGCCCAGGGTGCGTTGCCCATGTACTTGTTGTAGTCGCCGGCATCGAACCAACCGCCTCTGACGTCGATCTGCTGACCAGGAGCAAATAGGGGTGGTTGTTCCAGCAGCAGGGGATCGCCGCCACCCGCATCGCCGATCTCGCCCGCGCGCGCATCGTCCAGGAAGTCTGGCTTATGCCTGCCGCTGGTACCATTCAAGGATTTCCAGGCCACTGCCACGCCGGATCGTTGCGTATTGAAGAAGTTCAGGGGATCCATCTGCCGGATGTCGTAAACGTCTTCGCCGACCCGAAACGGATAGGAGGCCAGCCCGTTGCTCTCGACGCGATACCTACCCGGCGCGGCGTTCCAACCGCTCAGGTCGAGAACGTAGGTGTCTCCGGTGTCGTTCGACCCCTTCCAGCCTTCGCCGAAGTAGCGAACGTCGCCAGGCTTACTGTCGAAAACGGTCCTGCCAGAAGCTGTGTCGACAACCTGGAAGGAGTGCTCGACGGTTGCCGAAGGTGCAACGGCCAGGACCGCGAACTTGTCGTCGCCGGGCGTGAAGCCCAGTTGTGAGGTGAAGATGCCGGCCGTCGATGGGAGCACTACCGGCCTGTAGGCTATAGGCTGTACATACGACCGCGCGCGTGCTATCCATAGCCCGATAGGGAGCATTACAATGACAAGAACGCCGAGCGATGTAGCCAGGACGTTCTTTCGTAAAGAGATTGCCATAAGGCTTCCTCCTGCCTGGACAAAGCGTCGCGGAAGTTTACATAATACTGGCACATGTGTCAAGGCACGTGCCTGGTTGGTTGACATCCGGCACCGGTTCGTCTATTCTTCACAGAGAATCAGGCCTGTTCCTGCGGGGCTACGCAGAGACGTTGCAACTATCCAATGTCTCTGCGCGTTGCACACAACGCCCCTGCAAGGCCGGTGACACGAACGACGCAAACAGTCATGCTGCGGGAAGTGAGTGCTATGGTGCCGACGGCGGAGGTTGCCCTTCTGGTCAGGACGCACGATCAGCCGGGCATACTTTATCAGCTTACCAAGGTGATCTCGGAACACCAGGCCAACATCATTTACGTGGACATCACCGATCGGCACGCCGGCCAGGCCTCGGTCTACTTCGAGCTGGTGGACGTGCCCGACGAAGCCGCGCTGGTGCGTGATCTATCAGGCCTGTCGGTAGTGACCGCTGTGGAGGAGCCACCTTCTTTTTCGAGGATCTACGGCAAGCGCATCATCGTGATCGGGGGCGGTGCTCAGGTGGGTCAGGTGGCGCTGGGAGCTGCCAGCGAGGCAGATAGGCACAACATACGAGGCGAGCGCATCTCCGTCGACACGATACCGCTCGTGGGGGAGCCGGAGCTGGCGGACGCCGTGCGCGCGGTGGCGAGGCTACCCAGGGCGAAGGCTCTTGTTCTCGCTGGGTCGCTCATGGGTGGCGACATCACGAAGGCGGTCGAGGAGGTCAGAGAGAAAGGGATCATCGTGATCTCACTGAACATGGCAGGCAGCGTGCCGGGTGCGGCCGACCTGGTGGTAACCGATCCCGTCCAGGCAGGGGTCATGGCAGTAATGGCCGTCGCCGATACGGCAAAATTCGATATTCGAAAGCAGCAGGGACGCAGATATTGACCGCGGCAGCCCCGACCACCGACCGTCGTAGGGGCGCGGTCTCCGCGGCCAGGGGTGTCCGGCAGGGCAAAAGGACTTACGGCAACGCCGTGACAAATATCGTGTAATTGAGCTGGGAAACCGCTGCCCAACTGAAGACCTGGATGCCGAACGTCGTCGCCTCCTCCTGGCTAAGCGAGAGCGAAGCGATTCGCTTGTTGCCCTTGTCGTTCAGGCGCGAGTTCGCCGTACCTGCCAACTCCGCCCCCTTGTACACCCGGAATCCCACCGAGCCATCGCTGAATCCGGCAGCCTCGTCCGCGCTAATCGTGATGATGACCGTGCGGTTATTTCCCGGGTAGCTGACCAGATAGTAGTTGAACGAGCCTTCCCGCGCAGGCGGAATCGAGCCACGCGCGGCGGACGCATCCAGGGAAAGCGTGATGGCGCGGCCCGGCGTTGCGTTGTCTTTTGCGTCTACTATGTTGCCGGCGGCGCCGTTGATCACCAGCGTGTAGCTGACTTCTTTGTCGGGCTGGTAGTTGAAAACCTGCAATAGCATGATGTCTGCCGCGTCCTGGCTGAGCGTCAAAGACACGGTGACGTTGGCGGCGTCCCGGAAGGTTTCCGAGCCTCGCGCGACGATAGACCCATCGGTGCCGTACAGAATGAAGCCAACTGCACTGTTGGCGAACATGCTCGGCGGCACATAGCGCATATCGACTGTCATAGGTTGTCCTGCGCCCGGGTAGCCGACGGTGAAGTACTGGAACGCCCCGTCGCTCTTGGCGGGCAATGCGCCGCCTGTCGTCGTGACGCGCTGGGTGATGAGCGTGGCGCCCTCCGGCCTGGTATTGGTGGCAACCGGCGGCGTGCCGTCGGGCGAGGCCGTGGCCTCATCGAGTCCCTCGGCCTGGATGTTGAAGTTTACCACCAGATTGTCGTTGAAATTGTACACCTGAATGAGGTAGACTCCGGGAATGGTGCCCGCCACGGTCAGGACGAAGCGCGTCCAGGTAGTCTCGTTGTGCTCGATCACCGCGTCCCCAAGCAAGCCATTGGGACCATAGACCTTGAAGCCGAACCGAGGGCCAGCAATGTCCCAGCCGGGGACGGAGGTGAGCCTTATCACCACCGGCCGTGCGTTTCCGGCGTAGTCGATGCGATAGAAGCGGGCGGCTCCTCCAGTGTTGCCGACCAAGCTGTCGGAGTGGCCGGCGTTGGTCGGAGTCAGGGGAATCGCGGTCTCAGGAGTGTCATTGGCAGCCAGCGCGTTAGCGGGAAGGATAGAGATTACTAGCACAATTGCGATAATCAGGGAAGTAAGCCGTCGCATTGCTCTGCCTCCTTTATGGACCCGTATTAGATTTTCTTTGCCGGTTGCACGCCGATCGCTTACCTTAGTGCAACGTATCTGACAGTGACATAATAGCATGTTTTTCAACGGGGGAATAGATGATGGAGCTGGAATACGCGCTGCGGGTGGCCATCGAAGCGGCCCGGGCAGCAGGAACGAAACTGCTTGAGGAATTTCGGCGCCCCGGAGGGCCGCGTGGCGACACTTCGCACGCGGATGTGGATACCGAAGTAGAATGGGGCATCAGGGAGCGGTTGCTGGCCGAATTCGCGGCATTCGGCTACCTTGGTGAGGAGACGGGCAGGATATTGCCGGCAAGCACCTCGACGACATCGTATGTTTGGCTCGTCGACCCAAACGACGGCACAGGTGGTTTCGTCGAGGGGGCCCGTGGCAGCGCGGTATCGATCGCGCTCCTGAGGGATGGGGTTCCCGTGCTGGGTGTCGTATACTCCCCCACCGCGCCGGACGATGAGGGCGACCTGATGGCCTGGGCGGAGGGCTGCGGCCCCTTGAAGCGCAACGGCCAGTCCGTCGAGCGTATGTCGTGGCCTGCCGATCTGGGTACTGACGACGTGATTTTGCTGGCCAGGCAGGCCGACCGCGCCTCGTCACGCAACGCCGCGTGCGTCTCCCCGGGCCGTTTTCGAGCCATCCCGAGCATAGCCTATCGGCTGGCTCTCGCGGCGGCGGGCGAGGCTTCCGCGGCCGTATCGGTTGTGCAGACTGTGGGCTGGGACTATGCAGCGGGCCACGCGCTTTTGCGCGCGACTGCTGGCGCCTTCGTGGACGAAAACGGGGAAGCCATCACGTACTCGCCCGATGGGATGAGCACTGCGGGTCGGTGCTTTGGCGGAGCTCGGGGGATCACGGAGAGGATGCGCCTTCAGCCCTGGGACAAGATTATCGGCCTGCCCGATCCGGATGCTGATCTGCCCTTCGACCTTATCTCCCTGGAGCCGAGCAAGAGCGTGGGAGATGCCGCGCTGTTGCGACGGGCGCAGGGATGTCTCCTGGGGCAGATCGCGGGCGACAATTTGGGAGGCCTCGTAGAGTTCCAGCCGGCCGAGGCGATACGGCAGGCGAAGTTGGATCTGTTGCGCGATGGAGGCATCTGGGGCATTCTGGCCGGACAGCCGACGGACGATTCGGAGATGGCGCTGTGCCTGGCACGTTCAATTGTACAGGCCGGGAAGTACGACAGCGAGGCAGCGGCCAGGGCTTATTACGCTTGGTATCAGTCCCAGCCATTCGACATCGGTAGCACAACTTCCAGGGCAGTTCGGGCGATCTCTTTTGAGCACGTGCGCCTAGGTCAGGCAGCACTCGCGGCGTCACGTGCAGCAAGCTCAGAGAGCCAGGCGAACGGCTCGCTGATGCGCGTAAGCCCGCTGGGCATAGCGGCACATGGCCTGTCGTTCGACCAGGTTGCCGAAGCAGCTCGCTCCGATAGCTCGCTCACGCACCCCAACAAGGTGTGCCAGGAGGCCTGCGCCGTTTTTGCTGTCGCTGTCGCCCACGCCGTCGCGTCCGGGATGGGGCCACAGGAAGTCTACCGGGACACGCTTAGCTGGGCCAGCAGGCGCTGCGGGTCGAGAGATGTGGTGGCGGCGCTTGAGAAGGCGGCGTCTGAGCCCCCTGAAGACTACTTGAGTCGACAGGGTTGGGTGCTCATCGCCCTGCAAAACGCTTTCTACCAGATTCTTCATGCGCCGAGCTTGAAAGAAGGCGTGATCGACACCATCCGCCGAGGCGGCGACACGGATACCAACGCTGCCATCGCGGGCGCGTTGCTTGGCGCCGTGTACGGGCGTGACGCGGTGCCCTGGCAGTGGCGACAGATGGTGCTAAGTTGCCGGCCCATCGCGGGTCTCGACGGCGTGCGCCATCCCCGCCCAAGATTTCTCTGGCCGGTGGACGCTATGGAGCTGGCAGAGCGGTTGCTAATAGTCTACTGATTGGGATTAGATGGGGCTTGGTCATAACTGGCTGGGAGGAATTTGGGGGTGCGGGCGTCTCGCCCGCGAGGGGGCGGGCCCCGCCTTGCGGGGCGCTCCCGGCTCCACGTTCCCAGTCCGCTTTTGAGCGCCGTGTGGGATTAATGACCATGCCTCGATTAGATTAGTTCTCGGTGCAAAATGGCTGCCACTACACGCCCCGCCCCAGGGCGAGGTTTCCTTGCCCCTACGCTGGTCCACTCCATACCGAAGACTAAGCTAAGGTAAGTCCGTAGTTTCGCCCTCTGGAGCAACGATGGCCCGCCCCCCGCACTGGTCAGCAGGAACTCCCCTGACATTGCTTCCAGAGACCCGTCGACGGGGTTGCCGTCGCCGTCGACCAGGCCGTACTCCCGGTCCACCGGCTCCGGCCCGTCTGTCGTCCACACGTACGGCGCTCCGCCCAGCACAAAATCCGGGTGGGAGCGAATCATCTCCCACATCTTCAGGTATCCTACGACCCTATCTTCTCCCGCGCAACCCTCCGGCGCAAACTCGGTTACGAACAGCGGCATGCCGTTGCTGAGCAACGGCCAGTTCGCCAGGGCCTCCTCCAGACGGTAGGTGTAGAAGTTCATACCGTACAGCAACCAGGGCCGTTCGACACCGTCGTCGGGGCGGTACCAGCTCAGCAGGGGCAGGTAGACATCCTCCGCCTCTCGGTAGATGACCGGATGGTTGGGATCTAGCTCGTGAGCGATATCCGCCAGCTCGAGGTACAGACTGCCGAAGACATCCACCTGGCCGCTGGCAGTCACCCCTTCGATCACTTCGTTCCCGATGCCCCACATACGAAGCGCTGGATGGTCCCTGTATCTCACCACCTTTGCCGCCAACTCCGCCTTCAACTGCTCCCGGAACGCCGCATCCTCGTAGTTGCCCTCGGGCGGGAGATAGAACGGCATCACCACGCCAATGCCGTGCTCCCAGGCTTTGTCGAGTGTTAGCTCATCCCACTTGTCCTGTTCGAATCCCTTGTCGGCATCCCAGCCCAGGATGGTATTGATGCCCAGGGCCACCATTCTGCTGAAGTCCTGGTTGTACCGTGCCGCCCTTTCCTCATCGGGCAGAAAGCGGTAGATGGCATTGTAGCCCATGCCAACCATGTACTCAACTTCCTCGTTCACCAGGTACACGAATTCCCCACTGCTCAAGCGTTCGACCCTGACGACGCTTGGCCCGAGCACGTCCGCCCGGGCGGAACCTGGCCACAGCGCGACTACCAGACTAGCCGTCAATAGCAGGGGGAGAAACAATCGAGCGCATCTGGCCAAAACCATTTGCATCACCCTCCTCCGCATCGCTATAGCTAGAGTAGCTTTCGCCAGCAGAGTTCGAGCGGCGGCTTCGGTTGCCCAGGTGCAACTTGGCTACAACCTTTGTCAGCACCGATCTGTGCACCCCAGCAATTTGCGTGCCTTGTTGGATGTGCTACAGCGGGTTCACGAGGGGGCTTACGGTGAAGAGGTGTCTTAGGTCCTGGATGTTCTTATCCAATCCGGGCGTGATGTGCTGAACAGCGCCGCGACATACAGAAAGGCTTTCCAGGCAACATAAACCGGCGCACGTAGCAGAGACAGGTAAACCTGCGGCGGCGCTCCCACCAGCACCAGTCCGCCAATTATGTAGAACAACTGGCAGGCTATGACGCCCAGCGCGAGGATAGTGAGAAGCTTCGACCCGACGGCGAGTCCTAGAACAGTGCATAGAATGGAAAGTGCTACCGGGACGGAGAAAGGTGGAACCAACTGCTCCAGGGCCGCATCTACCTGCGCCAGGTTTCTGGTTCGCAGGCCTGACCAGATAAGTCGCGGGACGTAGCGACGTACCATCACCAGGCGTCCTCGTTCCCAGCGCAGGTTCTGGCTGTGGGCACCAGGCAACGAAGTAGGCATCTCAGCTCGCACGATGGCATCAGGAGCGAAGTCGACTTTGATTCCTGACAGCACGAGCTCGAGATGGTGCTCGACGTCCTCGGCCAAAGAGTATGCTTTCCAGCCGTGCTGCTCAATCACCGATCTCGCAAAGCACATACCGTTGCCTTTCAGCCCCGCCGAAGCCCCCAACCTGCGCTTGCCCAGAGGTCGCAGATAGTGGACGAGGGCAAGGGCGACGAAGCGCAGTCTGGTGCTCCAGGATTCGGCCGGATTGGCGACTGTGTAATAGGCTTGCACCACCTCACTGCCTGACATAAGCTTGTCATTCAGCACGGCAAGAAAGGTCGGCGTGACGGTGGAGTCGGCGTCCAACACGACGAAGGCATCGTATTCGCTCTCGTCGCGCGACACTTCACCGAACAACCAGTTGAGCGCATGGCCTTTGCCCATCAGGGCTCCGTTTTCGCGCTCCAAGACCTTGACGCGGTGTTCCCGGGCCACGCGCGCCGTGCCATCCGAGCAATTATCCGCCACGACATATATTTCGAAAAGACGATTCGGATAGTCCAGGCGTCCCAGGCTATCCAGCAACCTACCAAGCAGTAGCTCTTCGTCGTGCGCTGGAATCAGAACGGCAAATCGCTTCGTCGGGCTGCACGCGACAGCACGCTTCTCACGGTGCAGGAAGGCAGCCGCGGTTAGCAGGAGAAGATAGGCGCTTATCAACGCCAGCGCGATCTCAATCGCTCCGACGATTGCCATTACTAGCATCAACATCCCGTGCGCTCGCAGCAAGCGTCGTCGGGAGCGATGTTGCCAGCCTGGAAGCTCCGGGGCAACCACGCAGGGTTGCCCCTACGAGACGGCGGCGTAGACCTTGTCTGATTGTGCACTAGTCTCGAGATCCTTTCATAAGCGGTAGGCGTGTCATCTTCACGCAGCACGCCAACAGATAGTTGGCGAACAGGTCTGAAACCGGAGAGCCCTCCAAAGCACGATCCAGCCAGTAACCGACCTCCCCCAATCGCTCGTTCAGTCCCTTCGGGAGCCTGTTGTTTATGCCCGAAATCCTTTCGACGGCGAATTGCGGTTGTAGCAGTTCGGCAAACTCGTCTCGCATCAGGTTCTCGAAGTAGATTCGACCGGCGTGGTACCCCGTTCGGATTCCCTTTCTCCTCCAGTACAAGCTATGATTGTAGGTCGCGATGACGAGCTTACCGTTCGGCTTCAACACGCGATTCAGCTCGCGAACCTGCCCGTGCTTGCCGGCTCGCGACGGGATGTGTTCTAGCACGGCAAAACTGAGGCACTTGTCGAACGCGCCAGCGCGAAATGGTAGGTGCAGCACATCCCCTTGAACGGCGTACACTTGACGCCGCTCCATTGGGCTCAGGCCGCCGACGAGAAGCCGCAAGGACGCCAAAGAGAAATCTAGGGCAACAATCGCCCGGCAGCGACCGGCAAGTCGTCTTACAAACCGGCCGCTGCCGGACCCAGCGTCCAAGATGACGTCGGGAAGTGCCGCTCCCAGACACTCCAGAGTTGCTGCCACCTCGACGCGGTTGCGTTGGTTATCCACCCCCAGCTCACGAGCGTATTCCTCCGCCAACCGGTCGCGGGCGTGCATCTCGTTTGCCTGGTCTCCAACGCCCGAGGACCCGACCGGAACTTCTTCTCCTGCCAACGACGCCAGCGGTCCTGGCAGCATGCTGGGAATCCCGTCGACGATCGGGTACCGGCGATTGCATTGGCGGCACAGCAATTGCCCTGACCGAACATCTCCAGTCTCCGCCACGATTTCCGCGCGCTCCAGTACCAAAGCGTCGTGCCCGTCGTCAGGACAGGCCAGGTATTCCAACAGGCTAGGTTGCATATGCCTTGTAACTCCTTTTGCCTAATGGGCCAGCCAAGTCTATGCGGGAGCAGGACATCGCTGCCTGGCGGCCGCGTGCTCTATCTCTTGGATAACTGTTCGAGCCACGTTTTCCACGTAAGCATCGAGATTCAGTTCTGCCTCAACGGCCCGCCTGGCGTTTCTCCCCATCTCCTGGGCTTCCGCAGGGTTGTCGAGCAACCGGCGAATGGCCCTCCTTAGCGCGTCGGCGTCCCCCGGCGGCGCGTACAAGCCGGTAGTGCCTTCCACCAGGACATCGCCCTGGCCTTTTGTCCTGGTTGCGATCACCGCCTTGCCCATCGACATAGCCTCGTACATCACCAGCGTGCCCGCCTGAAACTCCGTCTCGTAGAGCGGGATGACGACAAACTGAGAACGAGCGTAAAGGTCTCTCAGCTCGCGATAGGTGTGCGCCACAACCGTGACGTTGGGAGGCAACTCCCTGCCGCTTGTTTCATTGGGCCTGCGCGACCAGGGGCTTGCCGCCGCGATCCGCACGTCGGCGTCCACCCCCCTGATCGCCTCGATCAGGGTTGGGTAGTCGCGAAATTCGAGCCCGGCGCTGGCGATCAGCCGCTCTCTCTCCACCGCCATTGGTTGCCAAAATCGGTGATCCGCGGGGTGAAGGACGACCGTCAGTTTGTCGCGAGGAATGCCCAGCGCCCCGCTGGCGTAATCGCGCTGAGCCGAGCCGTAGCATATTATCTTGTCGATGTGGGACTGTACACCGAGTGCACGGAAGAACACGCCCTTTTTTGGCGTAGACAGTCGGTGGGCGATCATCACGTGTGCCTTTTGTACCCCAGCCAGCTTGAACAACAGGGCGAGCGGGATACCGACATGCTCCGAGTCGCTGAGGATGCAGTCGTACTCGTGCCGGCGCTGAAACGCATGCCAGGCCTGGGCCATCGCCGGCCCCGGTGCGGTCTTGGACCTCCCTCTCCACGCCTTCGCCAGCACCTGCTCGTGGTTGATGATCGTGGCTCCGAGCACGTCCGCCAGCTCGAAGTAGTCCCGGCGTGGATGATCGCCCTGGCGGATCAGTTGCCTTTCCTCTTGATTTATCCTGGCGCTAACGAGGATGCCGATCCTTCTCACGCAGCTACCTCCTCTTGCCAAATCGAGGCGCGGTGACGTTTGCCGTCGCGACGATGGGAACTGGTATTGAGTCTCCGGCACCCATCCTGGTGCGGGCCATATCCTCGTAGATGCGGCCGAACTCCGCTCCGAGCCGCGCCTCATCGAAACAGGCTTCGGCTCGCCTTCTGGCGGCCGCGCCCATCTCGGCGCGCAGCCGGGCATCGCGCGCCAGCAGCACCATCCTCTCGGCCAGGGCCTCCGGCGATCTT
The DNA here is from genome assembly GCA_016210495.1 of Chloroflexota bacterium. Next base: position 118,425 of record JACQUC010000185.1, on the reverse strand, counting down.
GGCGGCACAAGGAATCCGGTTGTGCCGTCGACCACGAGCTCAGGGATGCCTCCGGAATTGGCGGCGATCACCGGCTTGCCCGACGCCATCGCCTCTGCGACAACGAGGCCGAATGGCTCGTCCAGCGAAGGCATCGCCACGAGGTCGGCGGCGGCCATCAACAGGTGAGCCTCCGGCCTGGCAGCCCGCATCATCAGACCGTCTCCGATGTTCTCCTTCTCGCTTATGTGGCGTAACTCCGCCGCGTAAGATGGAAATGGGCCGTTGTAGCGTGGGTCCTCCCAGCCGACGACGAGGCAACGCAACTCGGGCGCGTTTCGCTGCGCGATCGCGAAGGCCCGCAAAACGTCTTCCTGCCGTTTCCACTGTATGATTCTTGCCAGTTGAAGCACTAGGATGGAGTTGTCGCCGAGGCCAAGCTCCCGGCGTATTGCCGAGCCGTCGACGTTCGGGTTGAACTTGACGAGATTGACCCCGTTGTGTACGTGGTCTACCCTATGCCTGGGGACGCTCACGCCCGGCAGTTGTTCGGCTATGAATCGCGAGACGCCCACGGCCCGGTCGGTGCGACTACCAGCACTGCGTTGGAGATATCGCCGCAGGCCCTTTGCGCTTCCCGGCAGCTCGTGATAGTGCAGCAGCAATTGCGCGCCTGCTAGCCTGGCTAGCGCGAGGCCGAGCACGCTCACCCGCGGCTCTGCGCTGCAATGCACTATGTCGATTCCCTCACGCCTTGCGTACATGGCCAACGACATCAGACCCCGAGGTGACGGTAACCATGATCCCAGAACCCCACCTGGCTTTCCACCAAAGCGGTGTCCTAACGTGCGCCGCTGAATCGTGACCCCATCTGCCTCGTCGAATCCGAGATTACCCGTCACCCCACTACCGATTACCACATAAGGAGCGAAGCGGACCCTGTCAAGGTGAAGGATGATGTGGGTAAAAACCGTCATGACCGAGCCAACGAAGCCACTGGGATAGAAAAACATAACCTTGATCTTATTGTTGTTCATAGATCACTCCCCTTCGCCTTTCGAAGACGGCTTGTCAGAACTGTAGCGCCACGATGAAGCTTGCTCACCACAGTGTACGCGGTGTGGGCTGCGCGGGCGCTGGCGATGCGAATTCGATAGGCGGTCGCCGGCCTTGCACCAAGCCTTGACTTGTACTCTCCATCACCTCGCAGGAGGTCGAACATGGCCATCCTCCCGTCGATTGCCCGTGTGATAGAGCAGCTTAGGAGAGCCGTGCCTAAACTGTAGCGGTCCCATTCCGGCTTGGGCTGGAAGCCAGATGCATAGAAAGAGACAGTATCGTCGTACTCATAGTTGTATATGGCGCCCACGGCCTCGCCATCCGAGCACAGAATAGTGAGGTCCAGCCAGCCTCTCTCCAAGAACCTGCTGGCGACCTCCCGGTGAAACTCCTGCATTTGCATGGTATCGAAAATGCCCGGCAATCCCCGGCTTCGCCACCTGGCCGTATGGAGGCTGAACAACGTGTTCAGCGCCTCCTGTAGCCTCGATGGCTCGTACACGCGCTCGAATCGCGTGTCGTGCTCGCTTTCCAGCTTCCTCATTTTGCGCCCAAGTGATGATCTGGCGTTGCCCGACAACATCTCGAGATAACCTTGCCAGGTGTCAGGAAGGTCTATCTGGTAAGCAACATCTTGCCGGTCTACGCTGAAGGGCAACCCGCGTCTATCTACGTCGTCGAGCCAGGCGGACAATATCAAGGGAGAATGCCCGGGAACCTGGTGCAAATCCAGAATGTCCCAGTCATCGGAGTGGTGGTGCAATACCTGGAGGATCTGGTCCAGCACTTCCTGCTCTAGCCCTTCGCTCACCAGGATGTCGCCATAATCGGCGACACTGTAGTCCAGCGATCCGGCACCCATAAACCTGACAACACGCATGGGCCATTTGCTCTCGATCACAAGCGGCGCGATGCCGACCAAACCTTCCTCGTGCTCGACGATGACCACGAACATTCGATGCTCTCGGTTCAGGTGCCTCCACGCGGCGACGGACCACTCCCACGTCGAGAATATCGTCGTTCTGGCGCAGCGAGATTGCAGTAGTGCCCAGCCATCTCTCAGACTCTCAAGATCGCGTTCGGATTCGACCACTCTGGCGCGAAGTCCAGTTACTGTCAGAGGAATAGCTGTCATTTCTCACCCGATCTTTGTGCAGATTCGCTAGGATAGATTATGCTCTGAACGATGCCGTTGGGAGCTCTTGCCGAGAAGCTGCGGAGGTGTTCCGTCAAGCTGCCGCGCTCGTGAGGATCTACCGCAAAGAACCCAACCCTCGTGTCTTCGAAGACCACGTTCCGAGGCAGCTTCCATTCGCCTACCTTCTGCCATTCGTCGGGTATCCGCTGAGATACGTAGGGCCACTCCAGTTGTATGATCGCTATCTTGGCCGACTCTTGCCCAGTCCAAGCGTAGACGTCGTGTTTGCCGTATCCCTGCGGTTCCTTTCTGAACCTGATGGGCTCGATGCTGCCGAGGCCGTACATGTCGAGTATTCGCGCGTTGGTGTAGAAGGCAACGGCGCCGATATCGCCCAGCACTATCGGCGAGTCATCGTAATACGTGGCGACGAACTCCGCCGCGTAGACGTGTTCCAGATATCTGTCGTTCGAGGCCTCGGGCGTTTCCCCGAGCGATGAGAGGGCTCTTCCGGCAAGGGGCACAAGCGCAAAGCCCAGCAGGCACGTCACCGTTACCGTGGCGAGCGGTCGCAAATCCGGCACTCTGGACATGAATATTGAAATATTTTCGGCTGCTGGGATGCCAATGGCCAGGAGGGCCAGTGCGACTAGATACGCCTCATATCTGTAGAACCAGCCTATGGAGGCAAATTGCAGGTGCAAGAGCATCGTGCCGACGAATATGAGCTGAAGGATTGAGTTGGTGTTCCTTGTGATGGCCCAGCGTTCCTTCCTGTATTGTAGTGCTAGCAAGGCCAGCACCGATGCCAGAAGGACCATTAGAGGAGGACTCCAGCGAAGCTGGGCTATTGCTCGTCCGCCGAGCGATCTAATGAGCTCGCTTGATGACGAGGCATCGGGCGCCATCCCTTTCAACAGCAGCGAATTCGGAAGCAGATACCACCCTTGTGACAGAGAGATGGCGCCATACAGGACCACGGGAGCGATGGCCGCAAGCCCCAGCAGAAGAGAAAGCTTGAGCCTTCTTTGGAACAGCAGGATCGCGCCCACAACCACGACGAGGAACAGCCCCTCGTAGCGCGTCGCCACCAGGAGCATCGCGAGGACAAGTAACGCGGCCCTCCCCACGGCGCTATATTCTCCCGAGGTGACGGTTTTTGCCGCCAACGTGGCGAACAAGAGACTCAGCAAGACGTGCAGCGTGTGCTCCATCCCGGAGAAAATCAGAGCGGGCAGCGGGGTGACGTAGATCACTGCGACAAGTAGCGCGCTCGTGACCAGCTCATTCGACGTTCGGCGCTTCGCGAAAAAGTAGACGGCCGCGACGACCGATAGGGCGAACACGACGTTCAACACCAGCGGGCTGGCCTCGTTAACTCCGGCTAGGGTGTAGGTTACTGCTATCAAAAGCGTCCACAGCGGCGAAGAAGAGGTGGAGGTGAACCCGTAACTGGTCACACCCCATACGCCGTTCTGAACGAAGTTCTTGGCCATAGCCATATGGATATAAGCATCGTCAAGAGCGTAGACAACTTTGCCATCGTTTTGGCCCACGATCAGTGCCAACAAGGAGGCTATTACCAGCAAGAATGGAGCAGTGGTCACCAGCAGGACGCTATGCCTCGACACCAGTGCTCGCAACTTCCTAACTCCTTTGCCCGACGAAAACTCCCGCCACCGCTCGCAGTGGGTCAATCCGATTCTTACCCCATCGGAGCACACGGTTGCTTCTCATTTCCTGAAACCAACCGGACATTTGCATCAGCAGCACCAGCGGACTCTCGTGCGAGACGACGATTCTCTTGATGCGAAGGACCGAGGGTTCTGCCGGCAGACTAACTCCGCCGCACGCGGCCACATAGCCGGCGGCGGCAACGGCGCGCTCCACTCGCCGGTCAACAGAGAAGTGTGGGTAGGAGAAGTACTTCACTTCGGTTTGCAGAAGCTCCTCCAGATCCCGCCTCGAGCCGGATACCTCTTGCCGAAGGTCGTCGTCGATCAACCCCGCGAGCTTTGGATGCGTCCGACTGTGTGATCCGAACTCGATGCCTTGCCTCGACATCTCCTGAATCTCCGCTGGAGACAGGAGCGGAACAGGGCGGGTTGAAAGCAGCCTCTGATCCCATTCATTGGTTCCCCCGATGAGCCTGCTTACCAGGAAGACGGTAGCGCGCATACCGTACTTCTGAAGGATTGGGTAAGCACTAAGGTAGGTATCACGGTAGCCGTCGTCAAAGGTGATGGCTACCGCTCGCTTGGGCAGTGTCCTCTTTCCTTGAAGCGCCTCGGCGACGTGCTCAATCGTCACGCTCCTGAAACCCAGGTTCTTGAAGAGCCTCATCTGGTTCTCGAACGCTAGCGTGCGAACGCACAGCGGACGGGAGGCTTTGGAGATCTCGTTCGATACCCGATGGTACAACAGCACGGGAACGCACGCTTCAGACATTTGCCTTCGCCCCACTACCGTCCGCCAGCAGCTTCATCCGTTCCACAACGGCAAAGCAGCCGAGGATCGTGCCGATGAAAACCATTCCCTTGAAGTCCCACCCCTGGTCCACGTAACTGTAGACCTCGTACATTATGATGAACGCCAGGCCGGTGGCCAGCATCGGCTTCAGTTGCCAATCCTCGACCTGCCTGTATATTCGCGCCGCCCGTGCGACGGCCAGACCGATAAATGTCAGAAAAGCAAGAAAGCCGGCCACACCAGTCTTCAGCCAGATCCAAACCACGGAATTGTGTGTCACGTACTCTCGCAGTGGACTGTTGAACCACGGCAGTGGAATCGCCATCTCGAACGGCTTGCCGAAGCCGACTCCGAGCAACGGGTTGTGGCGTAACGTAATAGATATGTTCCATTTCTCTTGCACGCGGTAGAAGTTGGAGCTGAAATCGCGGGTCCCCTCCTCGGCGTTGACTGACTTGAAGCCCTGGAGCGGCTTGGCCAGGAAGCTCTTGCTATTCCAGAAAGCCCCGGCGTAAACCATGGATAGAATCGCGACCGCCAGAGCGATCTTCACCACCACACGCTTATGGTCGCGGAAGGCCACCGCCAGCACCACCACGATTCCGATCGCAAGAGCCACATAAGCGGCCCTACGGTTAGCGGCGATCAAAGCAGTGGTTATCAGCGGTAGTATCGTGAGCATTACCAGCCCCTGCCACCGGGCTTCGCGAAATCCCCCGTCGCGTAGTGCGGGGGCTTGTCCCCCGCTTTCCGACGATGTAGTGCGGGGGCTTGTCCCCCGCTTCTCTTCTGCGCCTGGTCTGCCTCTGTAAAGCCAATGCACAAACCCGAACACGACGAGAGCTGCGAAGAAGATGGCTACCTGGTGATCCGTTATCGCCGACCGACCTTTCAGATCGCCCCCGAAATTGACGAAATAAGTCCACAACGTGAGCAAGGCGTCGAGGCCTATGGCCAACAATGTGATCCACATCACCATATGGAGCTGCCTCTTGGTCTTCACGGTGTTGCAGAAGACCAGGTAGATGGCCGGCATGTAGAGTATGGCGCGCAGCTCAAAGATGGCCATCCGCGCATCTCCGCCCTGCAGTCGCCCGACCACAAAGCCGGCGATGACGAAAGCTAGAAATGGAAGCATGGGCCACAAGAACGCGCCGGGCCTGAATGGCGCCTCTTTTGCCCTCATCGCCTTGACCAAGTGGCCGAGCACGGCAGCTAGAATCAGCAACTCCAGCGGGCTGAGGACGAGCCAGTCCAGCGTGTGGCCTGATAGCTCACCGACGCCGCGATGCCACTCCAGCCACGGCGTCAGTTCGTCGTCCACCAGGAGGGCTACGCCGATGGCGGCGTAGAGAGCGTACAGAGGCTTCATCAGCAGGAAGACTGCCACGAATGGTATCGCCGCTGCCACCAGCGCCCCCGGGTCGCCCTGGAGCCGAATGAGCAGCGCGGCGTAAAGCACTGAGATTGAGGTTGCCAGCACAGCGGTGTGGAATGGCAGACTCGTTTTCGGCCGCGATCCCGACCGGTCAGTCCGGATCAGTACCAACGCGACCAACGGCACCGCCGCCAATGCCACGACGGCCGGATCGCTGCCCCAAAGAGCGACGAACGCCGTGTAAACGGCCAGACTCAGCGTGACGAAGGCCGCCGTGGCGATGGGTGCCAGGCCGATTCGTTCTGGCTCACTGCGGTCAGTTGGAACAAGCTGCAACACGCTTACATCAACCTCGGGACTGTAAAGTAGGCCATCGCCAGCACGGCCGCTGCCGACAGGATAATCGCCGGTTCCCTGGTCCCCGCCCGATTTGTGGCTAGACCAAGTGCCAGAGCTAGAAACAGGAAGCTAAGCCAGAGCGGCATCTACCAACACCTCAACGTACTGCCGGCACAGTTGTCGTGCTCGGCCCCAGCACGACGAGCGTGATCGAATACGGTGAGAGCCTGACCTGAATGCGGCCGGCTTCGGGCGCCACGTCGGGAAGCTCAGTGATCTTACCGAGGTCGTTCTTCGCGTACTCGTAGATCTTGGCCATGTTTCCCGTGTCAAAGTTACCGAGGCTCATCGTCACGCTGGCTTCAGCTTGGGACATCTTGTTGATGAGCAGAATCTTGAGCTCGCCAGAGGCGCTGTCCTTGCTGGCGTAGACAGATACGTTCTCGAGGTCGCTCGTTTGAGCCCTGACCGATACGTCGCCAAAGCGCGAGTATGCTCCGTCATAGTTTCTATACATCCGCCAGGCCCAATATGCCGGGCTCTTCTCGGCCGGCACGCCCCAATACGTAGCGAAATAGAGGTCCTCGCGCCCGTATGTGCCCAGCACCTCGGCCACGGCCAGCGCCCCGACCATCTTGGTCTCGACGCCATTGGCCTGATACCACTCGGACATGCCCAGCTTCGTCCCTGGATAGTAGGCAGCTATCCACTCTTTCAAGCGTGGTATCAGCCTGAGATAAGGTCCGCCCTCGCCCCGACCCATCCAGGAATCGTCGGCGTACGTTGCGTCCCACAGGCTTCTCGCCGACCTAAGCCTCTTGGCATCGTCGAGGTTCCCCTGAGGGCCGAAGTGTACGTCCAGCACATCCAGTGATCGGCGTCCTGTCTGCTCATCGTGAGCCTGCGCCTGTTGCAAGAACCACGGGAGGAATGGCACATCGCCGTGCGCGATGCGGTCCGCGTGGGTCGCGAACCCGTCGTTGCCCCGGTCCAGTGCGGAGTACCACAGGCTGGTCCAGCCCCAGCCCACCGGGCCGGTCACCTCTGCGCCGGAGTCAACCGCCTTCACGGCCTCGGCGTATTCCAGGAATCTGCTCAGGGCTTCGTCATACCCAACGCGGACAGGATGAACGTCCACGTGGGTATCGTCGGCCCACGCATCCGCCTCGTTGTCCATCGCGTACAGTCGGACACCCCCGTTTTGTGCCCCGCCCAAGCTGCTCTTCAGGTAGCTCACCCACTCATCTTGGTATACGGTGCCGTCGCCGGCGTTTGGTGGATACACAAACGGGCCGTTCTTCCTAGCGAAGGATCTCACGCTGGTGGCGTTGCGATTCGTCGTGGCATCGTACCCCGCGATTGCCTCCGAGCCGGGGCTTAATGGTGGGCCCCCTTCCCTTGGCACGTTGGTTGATCTGCTATTGTTGTTGCCGTCCCTCGCCACCCAGCCGATGGTGGGTATGGTGATGAGAGATTCCGCGCCCGCCGCCTTGTTCCTGTTGACGAAGTCGACGGATGCCTTGCCCGGGGTTGTATCACCACCGGCCTGCGCCAGATTGCGAAACTCCCAGTCCGAGCCGGCGTTAGAGGCGTTGATCTCCCAGTTGTGCCTGGTCCTGGCATTGCCTCCCCAGCGGACCAGCGATACACCCATATCCCTGAAGTAGGGCAGCGCACCGCCCGAGGTTGATATGCCGTAGATCAACGGGCTTATGGGATGCACGTCAGCTCCCGCGTCCACGTCTACCGTAACACTCACCGTCGACGGCGGCGGCGCGGCGCCATTGTTGTAGAACTCGATGTCGTCGAAGTAGGTAGGAGGCTGCGTGACGCCACTTGTATCTTGAATGATAACGCGAGCTACCCGCCCGTCGCTCACGCGAAATGCGCTCAGGGGTACGTCCACAAGCCGCCACTGGTCCGACGAAACGCTGCCGCCCTCGAGATACGGCATAATGTCGATCCTTGGCCCTGCCGACCCGTTGAGCGAGACGCCAAACTTCTTTGCCTTTTCCGGAGCAGCTCCGCCGCGAATGTGGAAGCGGAAGTTTGTGTAAGCGGCGATGTCAAGCTCACCTGCCTGGGACTGTCGCCATAGCGAGAACGCTCCCCAGCCCCCGTTACCCGGCGTAGGTGTCCACATCACGGCTCTCGATCCGGCGCGAACGACGGACCCCTGGGCGAAGTCCACCGTGCCATCCCACGAGGCGTTCTCCCATCCGTCACCCAATGCGTCGGAATAGACCGAGGATACCGCGGAAGCGCGATTTGTGCTCCCGGACACGAGGGGTAGGCCAACCCTAGCCGTGAGAGAAGACGTCTTTGCTGGGCCCGGTGTCCACTGGGCGGAAACAGCGCCGCCTGCCGCCTCCACCAAATGCCGCACGTCGTCGATCAGAGTCAGTGCGGAGAGCGTGAAAAGCGTTATCGTGAGCACGCCCAGGAGCACCAACGAAGCGGTCGTCCCGTGCCGCGAGATTGCCGACGCCATGCGCTTCTTGGCGTTCCGTCGAATGTTGCGATATGACATGTGCCTCCCCTCCTCCACACTGCCAAGAGAGCCGTGGACTTCAATGTGTGCGCGTGAACTCATAGCTATACTCACCTGTCCCCAAATGGTACCGCCCAATCTCCTGCCAGAAGATTGCGTCTCCTCCCACCTCGTCGCTCACCCCCTGCCAGTACAGCAGGTTGTAGATGCCGCTGTACAGGTATCGAGTGAGGCGGCTGAGGCCCAGCACATCACCACAAATGGCCATGCCGCGAAGCAGGCCCAGACATACTCTCGAAGTGTTCTTTCGGCCAAGACAAAGCGCGACCGATGCGCGCAAAATAGGATTTCGTCTGTGAAACGTCGAGAAAACCCTGGTCCACTCGGCCGGAAAGACCTTGTTCCTGGCCAGGGTCACGTCTAAGCGACCGTACTGATAGGGGATCTTCCGCCAGGACTCGAAGGAGCGGTAGCCGCAGTGGATGCCGTTGGCCCGTGGGCTGAAATAGAAGTGCAGGCCACGTTGCTCCAGCCGGTAGCCCAGATCGATGTCCTCCGCCCGCGGTAACGTCTCGTCGAAGCCGCCGATGGCGACGAAGTGCGACTTGCGCACCGAGAAGTTCCCACTGTACACGTGTCGGCCGACCACCTTGCGTCGCTTCTCATCCAGCGTGCGGAAATGCCTGTCTAGCAGTTGCTCTTCCCATCTCGCCCAACCCGGTCGCTTCGACCCGACGGCAGGAGACAGCCGACCGATTACCACAGCCTTCTCGTCGTGGTGGTGGCGAGCGTGCTCTGCCAGTAAGTCGGGCACAGGGATCACGTCGTCGTCGAGGAACAGAATGATCTCGCCTTGGGCACACGCCGCGCCGGCGTTCCTGGATCGCGCCACGCCACGGCGTTCCTGGCACATCCAACGCAACCCGTATGGCACCTCGATTTGGCGCAGCATATCGATCGTGCCGTCTTCCGAGCCGTCGACCACGACCACCACCTCGTAATGGTCCTGCGCATATGACTGACCTGCCAATGCCAGCAGCACCTGTTGCAGCAGTTCTTTGCGATTGTGGGTTGGAATGACCACGCTGAATCTCACTTCACCTGCCCTCGACCTACCCCTTACCGCCTCACGCTCTGTCACCCGAGCTCAACCGTTTCACTACTTTCGCTGGCACACCCGCCGCAACCGACCAGGGCGGAATACTCTTAGTCACGACACTGCCAGCGCCCACGGCCGAGCCCCGCCCGATAGTAACGCCCTTTAGCACGATCACGCGCGTCCCCAGCCAGACGTTGTCCTCGATGATCACGGGTTTTGCCTGAGGCCTCTCCAGATGGTCCTCAATCGAGTGCAGGTCACTGTCCATAATCACGCAGTGTGTGCCGATCTGGCAGTTGTCGCCGATTCGCACTAGCTCGTACGCGGAGATCGTGGTGCCCCGGTTGATGAAAACTGAGGCGCCGATTTCCAATCTGCCGCCGGGAAAAGTGATCAGCTCGGACGGAGTAATGATCGAGACCACTCGTACCTTGTCGCCGAGAATCATAGTGCCCGCGTTGTCGATGACGGGTTTCCCGAAAGTGCGAACGTGTTTGCCGATGGAATCGCATTGGCGCAGGTAGAGCTGTGCCAGCAGCCACGGAGCTACTTGAGACACCTTGTTTAGCTTGATTCCACTGCTCAGCACGCCGAGCACGCCGTGCAAAGGTGGCGTCAGAATCGTCGCCACCCTTGCGGCCCGGTACATCGCGTGCGTTTTCTCCATCTGACTTCCTCTCCGTCCCGTGCTACTGAGCGATCGCTAACCTGCGTCTGAGCACTACATCCCTGAGTATCATCAAATCCTCGCCCTCGACCAATCGGGTCACTATGGAGAAAATGCCGTAGACGAGAACGCCGATGGCCACGATCATAACCAGGTCGAGGCCACGAGCCCACCAAACGATGAGCCCCATAACGGCCGACCCCGCCGAGGACTTTGCGAACACCCTGAAAACCGATTCGTCCAGTATGCCCTTGGGTAGGAGGCGTAGGGCCAGAACCAGCACCACGGTCTCGGCGGCGACCGTTGCTCCAGCGGTGCCTATGGCCGCGTTGCCAAAAAGACCCTGGGCGACCGGAATGCCAACAAGGTTCAAGACTATGTTCAAACCCACGCCGACCGCTGTCAAAATCGCCCACTGTCGTTGCTTGTCCGCGGCAATCACCACGGTGCTCGCTATTATGAGCATTCCTGTGAGCGGAAGCGCCGTAGACAGGATGGCAAGCAACGGCGCCGAGTTGTGGAAAGGCTCGGGGAAACCCAGGAACGCGATGATCTTGTCCGAGACCAGCACCGTTCCGACGGCCATCGGCAACGAAATTGCCGCTATCATCGCCAGGCTCTTGCGCGCGGCCACTGCCATGCCGGCGGGGCCGGAGGCGTGCAGCCGCGACAGAGCTGGAAGAACAGCCGTGGCCACCAGCATTGGGATGAAGTTGAGACTGCCCAGTAATTGTAGAGCGGCGCCGTACCACCCTACGATTGCCTCCGAGGTAGCGAACCTCAACATCGTGGCGTCGGTGCTCTGGTAAACCGTAGAAAGCACGCTCGTCAACAGGAACGGCAGACCTCCCAGCACCAGCGTTCGCCAGACCCCGAAGTCGATTTGCGGCTTGATCTTAAACCGAATGATAAAGTACGCCAGGTTGATCGACAGGTTCACGCTGGCGCCGAGAAGCACGACGAGCGCGTACGTCACGACGCCGTGCCCACCGACTAGAACGAGCACGCCAGCCACCGTCGAGACCAGGGTCGCCGCAACCTCCGCAAAGGACAGCCATCCCATTTTCTCTATGCCCTGGAGGATGGACGAAGCCGTGTTGTTGAGACAGAAAACTGCCATCGTCAGGCAGGCAACATAGATAACGGATTTGGTTTGTGTCGAGTAACCCATAAGGTTAATCGAGACGAACACGATCATAAATGCCACGGCGGATAGGGGCACACGCATTGCCAGCGCGTTGAAGAAGTGGCTGCCCAGCTTCGCCCTGTCGCGAGCGATCTCTTTGACCAGGTAGGTGGGGACGCCGAGCAATACGAGCGAAGCAAACAGGCTGTTGAAAGATGTGGCAAAAGTTAGCTGCCCCAATCCCTCGTCGCCCAGGTAACGCGGCAAGAGCACGATGATGGCTGTGCTCAGGCCCCAGGTGGCGAGCTGCCTGAAGAACAGTATTATGACGTTGGCTATGACGGTGTGGGAACTTCTCAACCCACCTTCTCCATAACAACTGCGCCTTAGCTCACGAAGAATTGCTGCAATGATTTTGGTATGCAAGTGCTGAAATCGTTGACCACTATGGCCCGGTTGGCAACCCCCTCCATCATGCTCAGCGCTTTTGCCACGGAATGTGTGGTGGAAACCCCGGCGCGCACCACCAGCAACGCGGCGTCGGCGCAAGAGACCAGAACCCTGGCATCGCTGGAGGATAGGAGCGATGGCGTATCCATAATGGCGATATCGAACTTGCTGCGCACTGTCTGCAGCAAGTCAGCGGTAGATGCCGAGCGAATGAGCTTTGAGGGATTCGATACGCGTCGCCCACACGGTACGACCGAAAGATTCCTGAGGGCGGTTCGGCGCGTGACATACTCCAGGGCCGTGTGCCCCGGAGCGTGGCCGTTTAGCCTGAGCCAATCGGCCACACCGGGCGCTTCTTCGGCGCCGACCGACTCGCTCAGACTCGGGTTTATTAGATTGCAGTCCAGCAGTAGCACGTTCACGTCCAAATCGGCGGCGATCGTCAATGCCAGACCCAGCGCCGTCGTCGTCTTGCCCTCTCCGTCCAGCGCACTGGCAACGGCAAGCAGCTTGGTTTGCTCCGGCTGAGAATGAAAAAGAAGAGGTGTGTAGACCTGCCGCCACATCTCCTCCCAACCGGCGGGCAAAGCCAATGCCGATGGGCTGGTGGCGGCAGTCGTTGCCGCAGTGCCATAACCGGCCAGTGCACCTACCTGGAGTGCGGACGCCGTGGTTACCATATCAGTTCCTCCCCCAGAACATCGCTAAGCTACCTCGAAGTTGCCGGAGACCAGATCCGCTAACAGGGTCTGGACAGGATACTCTTTGCCTGTCTCTCTGAACGCCTGGGTCTCCCGCGCGTCCAGGCGCGGTATGGTCGCCAGGACAGGCACGCTCCCGGTATTGCGCAGGTCGTCGCCGCTCACTACCGTGGCGCTCGCCCAGGTCGTCGCAATTACCGTCCCCAGCCCTACGATCAGCCCGACGAACAACCCGACCACCGTGTAAAGGATTATCTTCTTTCGGTCCATTTTGCTGGCGGAAGGCGCCTCCGGCGAGTCGGCTATTCTGAAAGTGCTCTGTGACTTCTGTATGTCGGCGGCGGCGGAGAGGCGAGCCTGCTCGAGACGGTCCAGCACCGTATCGTAAACCATGCGATCGAGCGAGTATTGCCGCTCGATCTGCGCTAGGTCTTGCTCCTCCGCTGGAGGTCTGACACCGCTCAGCGCCAGCGGATGCGTCTCTTTGAAGCGCCGCAGAGCCGTCGCGGAGGCCTCGACGCTTCGCTCGTGCTGTCTCAGTTGGCCCTGGTAGAAGTCAATGGCCACCTTTGCCAGCTCGGTTTTCCGCGCCGTGCTCCTTTCGTTGTAAAGCTCAATTGTGCTAGCTACCAGTTTGGTCCCCAGCTCTGGATCATCGCCCGCGTACGCGACCTTCAAAGTGTGGGCACCCGTGGGCTCGGCCTTGAGCGACTTCCTGACGCGATCCACGGCCAGATCGAAGATTATGGCCGGCTCATTCGAGCGCCTGGCACTAAACAGCCCAACGATCGACCCCACTACCGGCATCCGACCCGTTTCTTCTTCGAGCCTGGAAGCTCTCGGCCAGGTGCCCAAGTCTATCTCTTCCTGTATTCCCGTCTTCTGGATGAGCTCCCTTACAAAGGACTTGGTCCCCAGCCACTCGTTGATCGCGTCGGCCTCGACCTCGTTGGCCTGCTTGTAATTCCTGGCGCCATCCGCGAAACTGAGCAGTGGTGAGGAATCGATCCAGATCGTCGCGCTTACCTCGTAGGTCTTGCTCAAGAAGATGCTGCCGAGTACACTCAGCGGCACGATTACTATGAGTGGGAGAAGGATTAGGAGCTTATGGGAGAAAACCGCGTCGACGTATCGATACATTCAATGTGCTCCGCGGCCCCGCAGTACGGTCGGAATCGTGCGCAGCAGCACCATCACATCGAGTCCCAGCGACCTGTTGTCGACATAAAACAGGTCCAATGACACCATTTCCGAAAACGCCAGGTTGGACCGGCCGCTGACTTGCCACAGCCCCGTGATGCCGGGCGTGGCCTCCAGCCTGCGTAGCTGCCAGGCCTCGTACCTTTCGACCTCGGACGGCAAGGGCGGACGGGGTCCTACCAGGCTCATGCTGCCCTCGATGACGTTGAGAAGCTGCGGCAACTCGTCGATACTGGTTCGCCGCAGAAAACCGCCCAGCCGCGTCACCCGAGGGTCACGGCGCATCTTGAACAGCGGGGCAGGAGCTTCATTGTACTGCATCAGCTTCGGCAGCAGCACGTCCGCGTCCTGGCGCATGGAGCGGAACTTGTAGATCTGAAACAGCCGGCCACCTCTGCCAACTCTGGTTTGCCGGTAGATCACCGGCCCGGGAGAGTCGCGCTTGATGGCCAGGGCGACGACGACGAGCAACGGCATTAGCACGCAAATGGCCAGGACGGCTGTGCAGACGTCGAAGAGCCTCTTCAAAGCCTCGTGCCAGCCGGACAAACCCGATGACGCGTAGCTTACCGAAACTGCGGGTTCCATCCGCTCCCAACGGATTTGATTCAAAGCCATTCTTCCGCCTCCGATCCTGCCGTCAACGTGTTCGGGCGCAGCATAAGCAGCAGAATGCCGGTGTACCAGTACACCCACCAGAAAATGCTCATTAGCAAGAACAGCAAGGAATCCAGCAACCTGTAGCCCCACGTGCCGTGCTCCGGCACGTCCCAAAATGGCTCATCGAACATATCAAACATCACTCCCTGGACTGAGGCGCCTCAACGACGCCGAGCTCAAGACAATTCCGTTTGCGCCACGGGCATGACCGGCCCTTGCCGCCCGAGCGCCGGCGATGCCGTAGCTCATCGCCCTCAAGAATACCGGCAGGTCGTTGACGAGGTACCTCTTCGCAAGTTGAGGTTGTTGGGCCATTCTGAATAGCCACTCGAAGCCCAAACTCTGCACCCAACCTGGCGCTCGCTTGACCTGCCCCGTAATATAGTTGAAGATCCCGCCGACGCCCACAGACACCGGCACGTGCAGATCGAGAAGGTGATCCCGGATCCAGTAGTCTTGCTTCGGGCATCCGAAAGCCACGAACAGGTATTTCGCATCTGAACAAGCGATGAGGTCGATCAGCTTCCTGTTCTCCTCGTCGGAGAACTCGCCGAAGGGAGGGGAATAGGTGCCGGCGATGCGAAGATCGGGATACTGCCGGCAAAGAATCTTGGAGGCCTGCCATGCCACGCCAGGCTCGGCGCCAAGCAAGTAAATGCCGTGCCCGCCGCGTTCAGCCAGCCGACAGCCAATGTGCAGAAGGTCCAGGCCAGTTATGCGCTGCGGCAGAGGGTCTCCGACAGCCTTGGCCGCCCACAGTACGGGCATGCCGTCGGGTACCACTAGGGAGGAGCTGTTGATTAACTCCTTGAACCTGGGATCGACGCGCGATCGCCTGATGAAATCCATGTTCACCGTTACGATCTGATGGGGTTTGCCGCTCGACACGAAGCTGCCGATTTTCACCTCGGTCTGCCGCAAATTCACTTTGTCGATTAAGACACCCAGGATATCGACTCTCGTGCTCAAAAGCTGCTCCCCGACTGCTTCGGAAGTTAGTAAACAAGAACCGGCCATCAAACTGATGGCCGGTTTCGCTACTAACTCCCCGAGGGTCAAGCGACCAGTTCAGAGATGTCCGGGCTCTCCGGACATCCTTCCCCTCGGATCACAGCTTCCATCAGACAGATCGTATCAGGGCTTGGGCAACGCCGTCCTTGTTCCGTAGCTAAGATAACATCGTGCATTGGGGCGCACAATGTTCGATGCCGACAGAAATATGTGTTGAACCTTTGTTTAGTTTCGACAAGCCGCCGTCAGTTGATCAGATGCCACAGCTTCAGCGCCAGGTGCAGATCGAGGCGCGTTTCCGCTTCGTCCAAGTCTACTCTGGCCAGCTCCTCGATGCGCTGCAGCCGATACTTGACCGTGTTCGCGTGCAGGAAATTGATGCGCGCCGTCTTCTGTAAATTGCAGTCGTTCTGAAGGTAGCTTTCGAGGGTTTCGATGAGACAGGCGTTGTGGTCCCGGTCGTAACTTACAAGTGGACCTACCAACCGGTCTACAAAATCCTTTAGCTCGACGACATCCTGGATCTGCAACAGCAATTGATAGACGCCGAGCCTCTCGAAACAGACCGTTCGGTCGTGCCTATCGAACGCCTTGAGGATGTCAAGCGACTTTCGGGCAACTTGGTAGGACCGTTTGTAGTCTTCCGGACGCTCGCACTTGGCGCCAACGGCGACCGATACCGCGAAATCCTGGAAGCGTCGTTTGATCTCGTTTCTGACCGCCTCCGCCAGGGCCTTAGTGGTCAACGATCTGGTTTTCCCGGACGCTTCGCCGGAGAGGTCGAGCAAGACGATCACGCCATCGCCCTTGCTCATAACCCAACTGCCGGGGGCGATGCCGTCGACGATGTCATCGATGGCTTCCAGCACCCGCTTCTTCGCCGCCGCTGGCCCCGGCGAGCTGAAATCGTTTTCGTCGGGCACGACGCGGGCGCAATCCACTTCGACCACCACCACGGCGTGCGGTCGCGCCAGGCCGTAGTCGACGAAGGCCTCGCGTCTCTGCAAGGCATCGCCGCCTTCGTAACGCCCCATCAAAAGGTCATCCAGGAACACCATTTTCAGCTTCTCTTCAGCCTCCGATGCCGTCTTGCCCTTTTGCAGCTCGAGCGCGAATACCGCCGTGGCGTGCTCGATGGCCGCCCTATCCAACGCCGTCACAGGCCGGTTCTTCCCGAAGACTGACAGGTAGCCGAACCTGGTCTTTCCCACGGTAATCGCGGCCATCAGGCGGCTCCAGCAAGCACCATATTCGGGAAAAGGTGGAATCGTGACCGGGTAGCCTTCGGCATTCACCAGTCGCAGTTGCTCGCGGAAGCGCGGATCGCTGAGGAGCGCAGGCGCGGTTCCCCCAAATTCCAGCGTAGTCGACTCCAGCGGCTTGCCGAGCGTTGGATTGGGCGCATGCGAGATCGACTGAAAGAACCTGTCCTCGACGGCGACGGGGTTCTCTAGAATACTCGCCAGCGCGCGCGTGACACCCTCGATACCGTTGCCGTAGAGCATCGTTCTGATAAGTTTCTCGTAAGTGGCAGTGGTGCGCTCGTGCCTGTCGCGCTGGTCTGAGACGACCTGGACGAGCTTCTCCAAGTCATAGCTGCGCTGCCTCTCCCTGTCGTGGAGCCTGGCGCTCTTGACGAGGGTCGCCAGATTGGACGCCAGCAAGGCCAGGGGCTCCAGATCGTTTTGATGAACGGGTTGGCTGTCCAGCAGCTCGCGGAGCCTGCCCAGGAACCCTGCCAGCATCGGCTCGAGGCATGGGGTTGCCGGCACTGCGGTAGAGCCTGCCACCGGCGAAGAGCTTCGGGCGTGGCGTCCCAAATCCTCCAGCTCGCGCCGAATCTCGATGATTTCAGTAGGCGGTCTAGGGGGTACGCCCGCTCTAATGGATTTCAGGGTCGAAGCGTGTGTGCTTTGGGTCACCATCTCGCCGTCCTCCCGCACTTCGCGTTGCCAACCGGCTCGCTCCTAACAGTTGTGGAATATCACGTGTCCAAGTATAACGGGGCGACTTCACAGGGGGTATCTGGCGAGGGACGTAAAAGGGGTGTATGGTCGTACCGCCGTACATCGTACGATAGTACTAGGACTTCTGGCGGGAACCAGCCTCGGTGGTGCAAGGACGGTGACCATTGCCTAGAAGCAGCATTTAATGGCCGGTATCCAAAGGACAAGAAGCTTCCGCCCTATCCTGCACCAATCGCGAATAACATCACAGGTAATATGCTATAATACACAGTGCGAAAATTGCTGCACCAGAAGGAGGACGGATCCGTGCCGCGCTATGCGTTGAATCTGCCGGCTAGCCTGAAGCACGAAGCCGAGGACTTGGCTGCGAATCAAGGGGTCTCGCTGAATCAGTTCATTTTGTGGGCTGTAGCTGAGAAAGTTGGAAGTCTGCGCGATTCACTAGACGATCCGGCATTTCCGCACGTGATGTATCGGCGCGGTGTGCGCGGGCAACCGACCCCTGTATTGCGCGGGACTGGCATCCGTGTGCAAACTCTCGCAATGGCCGCGAGCCGGTGGGGACTCTCGGTCGATCAGATCGCCGCCGAATATGAATTGAGCGAGACGCTAATCAAGGAAGGGCTAGCGTTCTATGACGCTCATCGAGTGGAGATAGATGCCAGTGTCGCCGGCGAGGAAGCCTTGGCTGATGCAGGCTAATAGGCTGCGCCTACACCTCGACGCCGACACCTCGATTAGGAGGCTGCATAGGGATCTTCTGGCGCGCGGTCACGATGTGACACGCACTCCGAATAGTTGGGTATCCCGCGACGCCAGCGACGAAGCACAGTTGTTAGGAGCTACAGCCGACGGCCGGTGCATCTTCACTTTCAATGTACGCGACTTCATCGTGCTGGCCAGGCGATATCAGCATCACGGTGGCATCGTTCTCGCTGCCCAAAGCAGATGGAATTTGCGCGACATTATCGAGGCACTTGATCGGCTGCTGTCGCAAACAGACTCTGCCGACTGGATCGGCCGGGCAGGGTGGCTGAACGAGTGGAGGACAAGGGACTGATACTGCCACTGTGTTCGGCCGAAGCGACGCTCGCCCGCGCCGGCGGCAAGGGGGCAAGCCTCGCCGCGCTCACCCGCGCCGGGTTCGCGGTGCCGCCGGGGTTCGTCGTGACGACCGATGCGTATCGCGCCTTTGTCGAAGCCAATGGCATCGGAGCGCGGCTGCTGGAGTTGGCTGAGGCGGTGTCGCCCGATGACCCAACTGCGCTAGAAGCCACGTCAAAAGAAATTCGCGCCCTGTTTGGCGGCGGCATCGTGCCCGGCGAGATCGCGGCGTCGATTCAATTCGCCTACGCAAGTATGCCGCGGGCTATCGAGGGCGATCCGCCGGTCGCCGTACGCTCATCCGCCACGGCCGAGGACTTGCCCGGACTGTCCTTCGCGGGCCAGCAGGATACCTACCTGAACATCATCGGCCCAGACGCCGTCCTCGAGGCGGTCAAAACGTGCTGGGGCAGCCTGTGGACGGCACGCGCCATCGGCTACCGCGCGCGCAACCGAATCCCCTCGGGCGACCTAGCCCTGGCGGTCGTCGTGCAGCGGATGGTCTCGGCCGAGGTTTCCGGCGTCGTGTTCACGGCAAACCCGCTCACGGGCCATCGAGGCGAGACGGTGGTCGACGCCAGCTTCGGCCTCGGAGAGGCCATCGTCTCCGGGCGGGTCGAGCCGGATCATTACGTCATCAGCCGGCCCGATCTGCGCATCGTGTCGCGCAAGCTCGGCGCGAAGGCCCTGGCCGTCCTCCCCCGAAGGGAAGGCGGCACGGAAACGCTCGCGCAAGAGAAAAGCCAGCAGCAAGCCTTAACCGACGCCCAGATCCTCGAACTTGCCCGAACTGCGGGCCGCGTCGCGGACCATTTTGCGTCGCCGCAGGATATCGAGTGGGCTGTCGCGGACGGCAAACTGTATGTGTTGCAATCCAGGCCCATCACGTCACTTTACCCTGTGTCGGAGTCGCTGCTGCGCTCCGAGAATCTGCGGGTCTTCTTCAGCCTAAACTCGCTGCAGGGCGTGGTCGAGCCTTTTACACCCCTGGGTCGAGACGTTCTGACACTTCTTTTCACGGGCATCTTCCGGAACCTTGGCGTGCGGCGTTCGATAGGTGACATCGTGATCGCGGCCGGCGGACGCCTATTTATCGACGCAACGGTTCCCCTCAGCGACAGGCGGCTCCGGCGGCTCATTCTCCTCCTGCTCGCCAACGCCGATCCCGGTGCGCGGGAGGCGGCCCTGGGCTTGATCTCGAGCGGCCGGATCGAGACGACGGCGGTCGTGGGCCTGGCCCGCATTCTCCGGTTGATTCTTGGGTTTCGGCCGGTGATCGTGGGTGCGGTGAAGACGTGGCTACGCCCCATGCCTGTGCGCGAACGCGCCGTAAGGAAAGCGGACAATTATGTTGCCGAGGTGCGACAGGCAATAGAAAGTCATCCCGCGCGAAGGACCCCGTTAGAGGCACGACTTGACCTTGTCGACCACTATGCCCCGAGCGTCTTGCCGAAGGTGATCTTCAAGACGCTCGCTCCCACGATGATTCCCGGCTTGCTCGCCATAGGAGTCGTCGATCGTTGGCTGGTGGCGTGGGCCGGCGCCGAGCCCGGGGCGGTGCGGCGACTCCTGCGCGGCCTCCCGGGCAATCCGACAACGCAGATGGACCTGAAGCTGTGGGCTGAAGCGGAGATCATCCGGTCCGACACGGCGGCGCGGGCGGCATTCGAGAGCCTCTCCGCCGATGAGATTGCCACCGCCTACGAGCACGGCGAGCTGCCTTCGGCGGCGCAGGAGGCGCTAAGAAGGTTCCTGGACGAGTACGGGATGCGTGCCGTAGGCGAGATCGACATCGGCCGAGCCCGCTGGCGGGAGGACCCGCGCTCGATCATCCAGAGCCTGCGCAGCTTTCTTCAGATCGGCGATCCCGATCTCGCGCCAGATCGCCTGTTCCGGAGGGCAGGTGCCCAGGCCGAACACCTCGCCGCGGCATTCGTCGATGGGGTGCGGCAGAGAAAAGGCAGGCTACGCGCCCGCCTGCTAGGTGCGGCCATCCGGCGGATGCGCCTGCTGGCGGGAATGCGCGAAATGCCCAAGTTCTATCTCGTCAAGCTCCTCGACGCTCTTCGAACCGCCCTGCTCGACTCTGGCCGCTCTCTTGTGGCGGAGCGGAAGCTGGAGCACGCCGAGGACATCTTCTTCGTCCCGCTCGACACGCTGCGCTCGCTCGCCAAAGGCGAAGGCGTCGATCTGAGAGCTATTGCAAGCCGCGAGCGTGCGGAGTACGAGCGTGAGCTCACCCGGCGACAGATCCCGCGCCTGCTACTGAGCACCGGCGAGGTGTTCTACCAGGGCGTCGCCGAGGCAGGGGCAGAATATCTTACGGGTGATGGCGTCTCACCGGGGACGGTCGAGGGCAAAGTGCGCGTCGTGCACGACCCGCGCGGCGTGCGGCTGGAGCCCGGCGAAATCCTCGTCTGCCCGGCCACCGATCCCGGCTGGACGCCGCTGTTTCTCAGCGCGGGCGGGCTGGTGATGGAGTTGGGCGGCATGATGACCCACGGGTCCGTCGTGGCCCGCGAATACGGCATTCCCGCCGTCGTCGGCGTCCACGACGCCACCAGACGTCTGCGAACCGGCCAACTGGTGCGCGTCGACGGTGGCGCGGGGCGAGTGGTGGTGCTGGAAGAGTGATCTTGGCGACTGTGATCAACCATCGAGTGCCAGACTGTGCATGATGGCCACGTTCACCTCTGACATCTTCTGCGGGCTCAACATCCCTAGAACCCCGCCACGCCTTACAAAGGCCGGTCATGGGCGTCCTGTCTCCACGATAAGTCTGCGCCGCATGCCCGTTATCTCGCTTGCCCAGGGCAAAGCGCGCGAGCGCGACAGATAGCGTCCGCTTGATTGAGTCACTACTCCATGCGTTCCATTTCGTCGGCGTAGATGGCCATCGCCGCACGCACAAACTCGGCCAGACCTGGCCTGTACCTCTCGTAGAACGCGGTGAAGCGACTATCGCTGACGTACAACTCGCCGAGGCCGCGGAAGGTCTCCGGCGTGCAGTCGTAGTAGCGCTCGTCGATCAACTGGAACCAGCGCCCGATCCATTGCTGGACCGCGGGGTCCGCCGGGTCACAGTCCATCAACGCGGCCAGGTTCTTGTTGATCGCCTCGGTTTCGGCCTCCACTGCTTCCCACTCCACCTTCGATAGCTTGGCGACGCGACGATACGACTCGTCGACCCTCTCGGCACCCCAGCGGGCACGCGCCTCCTCGCGATACTCCTCCATTTTGGCCCTGTCGAAACCATCAAACATCTCTTTCTCGTCCATTGACGTTCCCCTTTCCAGCGCCTCGATCGTCCGCTCGACAGACGCGACGAGCTTCGCCAGTCGCTCCTGTTGCTCGCGGAGGCTTTTCCGGTGCGCCATCAGCGCCTCCTTGCGGTCGAAATCCGGACTGTCGACGATTGCCTTGATATCCCTGAGACTGAATCCCAACTCCCTGAAGAAAAGAATCTGCTGGAGGCGTTCCAGGTCCTCCTCCGCATACAGCCGATACCCCGCCTCGTTCTGTGCCGCCGGCCGCAACAGACCGACGTGGTCGTAGTGGTGCAGCGCGCGGACGGTCAGCCCAGCCAGATCGGCCACTTTCTTGATGGTGTAAGGCATCCCCTCACCTCCGGTGCAACTATACACTATGACGTAACGTCAGGGTCAAGGGGGGATCCGGACACCAAGTTATGCCAATTGCGTATGGTTGCACCCTTTGATGCCCCGCCCCACGCAGGCCAAAAGCCGTGCGGCTACGGCCCCACTGCCATCGGCAATATAGGACGTATCAATGCACAATGTGCATAGCACCGGCAGTAATAACCGCGCAAGACATGCGGCACCTCAACATTGACGCTGCCACAGGACAGACTTATAATACCGGCACTAGACCATTCCCACGCCAGGCTATTCGCCGCGTTCTTCTGTCGCCTGTTCGATTTGCTCTGGAGGTCGCTTCGGTGGCCAAAACGCTCCTACTCGCGAGGTTCATCATATTATTATCACTTGGTCAAATACCACCAGCGAGCGGAGCATCACGCATTGCCTATTGGCAGGCACCCGGAATGCTCTCTCGTCCGATCAGAGTGCCCGAAAGCACACATATCGGGAATTCGCCCATATGGTTCGTTGAGAACGTCGGACAGTTTGAACCCGGAGTGCGTTTTCGGGTGCGTGGCTCAGCGGGCGCGGTTTTCCTGGCCGACGATGCCATGTGGGTTTCTCTGTCGGAGAAACTCCCCTCTCGAGATGCGGAATATTACGATTGGCTTCAGCGCAGTACGACCGATAGCCTGCCGCGAGCGCCGCAGCGCGGTGTGAATCTGCGCTTCTCGTACTCCCAAGCCAACCCGCAACCACGGATTGAAGGCTTCAACCGCCAGCAAACGGTCATCTCCTACTTCCTCGGCAACGATCCCAGGAAATGGCGATCAAACGTGCCAGTATGGGGTGGAGTGCGCTACGTCGACATCTACCCGGGGGTTGACCTGGAGATTGCCGGAGAAGGCGGCCGCCTTGCCCACCGCTTTGTGGTGCGCGACACGGGAGCGGGATTGGCGATGCTGACAGACGTCCGGCTCGTCGTTGATGGGGCAAGGGAGTTGTCCGTAGAGGACGCCGGCCTGCTGAAAGTGAGCACTGAGCTAGGCTCGTTCACCCTACAACTGGCGAGCGTCGAGGCACCGGCAGTGGAACAATCCATAGGTTTGTACGGATCCTCAGCGGCACGGACTCCTTCGGTGGCCGGCTCGGCAGTAACGTTCCCCTTTGCATCAGTTGTTGGGCCGCGCGCATTGGCGGCATTGCCGCTGACATTGACCTCCTCTTGGGACCTGGCGTTTTCCACGTTTCTAGGAGGGAGTGGCTACGATTGGAGTTGGGGAATGACGGCGGACGCCGCCGGGAATGTCTATGTTACCGGCGACACGGACTCAGCTAATTTCCCGACGTCGCCTGGAAGCTTCGACAACAGCTCCAACGGCAGCAAAGATGTCTTCGTGACCAAGCTGAACTCTACAGGCACAGGCATCGCCTATTCTACCCACGTCGGCGGCAATGACTGGGACCGGGGCGTCGGGATTTCGTTGGACAGCCAGGGCAACGCTTACGTTGCCGGGTGGACAAGGTCGACCAACTTCCCGACCAACGCCGGCTCCTTCCAAACGGCATATGGCGGGGGCGACTACGATGGCTTTGTCGCTAAGCTGAACTCGACTGGTACCGCACTCGCCTATTCGAGCTTTCTTGGCGGCACCGGATCAGACTGGGCCGGCAAGATTGCCCTGGACTCACAGGGCAACAGCTACGTAGTCGGGGCGACAACCTCCGTCGGTTTCCCCACTACCACAGGTGCGCTTCAGACAACTCTCGGGGACTCTGGTGACGCGTTCGTTACCAAGTTGAATTCTTCCGGCAGCGCGCTCGTCTACTCTACTCTTTTGGGAGGCGACGATAGTACGGAAACCGGCGCGAGCGTCGTCGTGGATGGCACTGGCAGCGCGTACGTGGCAGGCTCCACCTACTCGACTCGTTTCCCGACCACTGCGGGGGCTTTTGATACCACGCACAATGGCGGCAGCGATGCTTTCCTCGCCAAGCTACATGCGAGCGGAAATTCTCTCGTCTACTCAACTTTCCTCGGTGGTGTGGCATGGGATTTCGCCACGAGTATCGCCCTGAATGCGGCGGGCAATGCGTTTGTCACAGGCAACACGCTTTCGTCCGATTTCCCGACGACGCCCAACGCGTTCCAGGTTACCTACGCAGGTGGCGACTTGGCTTACGGGGATGCCTTCGTTACGAAGGTCAACTCCTCGGGTAGCGGACTCGTCTACTCGACGCTGCTGGGCGGCACCGCAGGAGAAGAGGGCCGGGCCATTGCCATTGATGGAGCAGGAAATGCCTTCATTGCCGGCTACACTAGGTCGAGCGACCTCCCGACGACACCGCGGGTACTAAGCACAACTTATGGCGGCCCTTGGGATTACGGCGATGCTTTCGTCGCCAGATTCAATGCATCGGGCACCAGGCTAACGTACTCAACGTATCTTGGGGGGGATCAAGGGGGCGACGGAGCCTACGGCATCGCCGTCGACGGAATCAGCAACGCCTACGTCGCCGGATTCACTGCGACAGGCTCTTTTCCAACGACCAGTGGAGCTTTCCAGACCGCCCGTATCGGCCTGTCCGAGGACGCCTTCGTGACCAAGCTGCGGGCGTGGGATACAACCGTAATGGGGCGGGCATACCTGCCTGTTCTGGCTAGCTCAACCTACCTGCCGTTTTACGACCATTTCGGCAATCCAGGCAGCGGGTGGCCCGTTGGAGAAGACGAGGTGGCGTCGCGGGGGTACGACAATGGCGAGTACCGTATTCTGGTCAAACAAGCTGGCTATATGGTTCGGGCCGGGCTAGGCATGGATGCGGCCGATTTCAGGGTGGAGGTCGATGCGCGTGCGGACAACTACGTGGGTGGTGGGTATGGCTTGTACTTCGGCTCGGGCAGCGGCGGTTACTACGCGTTCCAAATTTACAATGAGAGGTACTGGCTGCGTAGCCACGATAATGCGAGCGGCGCGTGGACACTCTTACTCGGACCCAATCCATCTTCGGCGATCCGCCCGGGTAACTTGACGAACCGATTGAAGGTGGTGCGTAGGGGAACGACAATTCAGCTTTACTTCAACGGACAGTTGGTGACACAGCTCGGCGACAGCACGTTTGGACGAGGCTACGTCGGGCTAGCGGCCAGCGGGTACCAGGCGAACTTTGAGGCGCGCTTCGATAACTTCCTCCTGGTCTTCAACGCAACCAGCACGACTCCAAGTTCCGCCGGGGTCTCTGCGCATTCAGGCGCGGCGCAGAGTCCGATCGCGTCTGAACAGACACTCCCAGCGCGAGAGATGCCGATGGATGGGCTACATCGGGCGCCGTAGAGGGAGGAACAGGCATTGTCCCGCTCATAGGCCGGGGCGAGGTGATATTTTGACCGTGGATGCCTCTGGAAAACCGCCCGATTGCGCACTAGAGCCGGGCTTCCCGCCTACCATCCAGTTCTCTCAAAGTCAACGCCCGTAGCTCGTCCACACCTGCCTGAAGCGCCAGGACCTCGCGGTCGACGTCCGCGGTTATCTGGCGCAAGCTGTCGTCGGTCTCACCACCGAGCACGGCCAAGGCGACCTTGCGGATGCGCCTGCTGGCGCTCGCAAGCTCATCCACCCGGGCCCGTGCCGGACGAAGAAGCTCGTGCAGCAGCTCATCGCTGGGCTCGCCTCGCAGCAGGCGTAACTGGGCGTCCAGGGCGTTTGCGACGCGCTCAAGACGACGCACGAGGATCCCGAGCTCTCCCTTTGTCGCGGGACTGGCGTTGAGCGTCGAGAGCGCCCTCTTCGTGCCAAGCATCTCCTTGCTCAGTTGAACGCGGAGCTGCGCGACGTCCCGTTGCAGGCCGGGCAGCATAAGCATTGCTTGAAGGCTGAGCCAGCCGCGGCCGGCGCGGAGGACGAGCTGATACGCCAGCAGTCCCAGGAGGCCGACGACGAGCGCCGAGCTAAGCAGGACGATCAGCGCCACCAGCAACAGCCACACAGGGATGTCCATCAACTCCTCCGTGTACGCTCTTGAGCCAAAGTCATGCCACACTTCCCCAGCAACGTAGTCTCGATCTGTTGCCGCACACCAAGGCTGATTGCAGAGCGGTATCGATAACATTCTAGCACAAGCTCTGTCGCCGTAGCACCCCGGTACCACTACAAACAAAACAGGACGCCGCTCCAAAGCATGTCTGATTATTGGTTGACCATCGACTTCATAGCATTAAAGCGCTATAATATGGCTAGAATATTACTACGAGGAAGGGGATGATACTGTGCACATTAAACCGTCCGCGAGCATCCGACAGAATTACAATGAGATTGCGGCGTTGTGCAAGTCCACTGGAGAGCCTGTATACCTGACGAAGAATGGTGAGGGTGATCTTGTGGTCATGGACATCGAGGCGTTTACCCGCCGCGAGAAAATGTTGAAACTGCGGGAAGAACTGCTGGCTGTTGAGGAAGACCGCCTGGCCGGCCGCACGGGACATACGACTGAAGAAGTGGACAGCTATTTGGATAGCACTATTTACGAGGTGGAGCGTGGGAAAGGCGCCTCAAAATAGGGTTGTTATCTCCGACCGTGCCCGTCAGATGCTGGCG
Organism: Chloroflexota bacterium; assembly: GCA_016210495.1. The sequence continues at coordinate 91,393 of JACQUC010000185.1, read as the reverse complement.
GACCACGTCCGGTTTATGGCGCAAAGAAGTCCTTCCGCCGCTCGCAAAGCGAAGAACGAATTGATGAACGCTATTCGCTCCCTTCAGGAAATGCCGGAGCGCTTCCCGTTTCTGGCAGCAGAATTCATTCCACCGAACAAATATCACAAGATGTTCGTGGAGAAATGGTATCTGATCTTGTATCAGATCAAGGACCAGACGGTACACGTCGAATATATCGTTGATTGCAGACAGGATTATGGGTGGCTGATACGGTAGATCGTGGATTGGCGCTCCTAATTCGGCACGACGAGATAAAGGTAACTTCTCACCCCTTCCGAAACACCATCACATACTCATGCTTAAAGATGTAGAACCCCCCCGCCAGTGCCCGGTAGCGCCAGAGATTGTTGGTTTTGCCCTTGCCAATCTCGTTGCCCTCGATGTTCTTGACGACTAGCGCCTTGGTGGTAAAGCCAACGTCGTTCATACGCTGCATACAGTAGAAGCCAAGCGGGATGAACTGGCCGGCGGAGTACTTGTCGCCGATGATCAGCACCGCAAACCGCCCGGGCTCCAGCAGATCGTAGCCGTTGCGGGCCGCGACCTCAAACCGTGCCAGGAACGCCTCGACGGACGGCGTGTTGCTCAAGTCCTCGGGCCGGTCGCTGAACTTGATGATGTCGTGGTACGGCGGGTGCAGGACGAGAAGCTGCGCGGCCGTGGCCTGCATTGCGGCGAGCGCCGCGCGCACGGCCTGCAAAGTTTCCGTGGCTGTGGCGTCGCCCTGGAGCACGGTAGCCTCGCGGCCCAAGGCATCAGGAGGCAGCTTCGCCCGGACGTGGTCCACCAGCTCTTGCTTCAGCTCCAAGCCAATGCAGCGCCGTCCCAGGCGCAGCGCCTCGATGGCGGACGTACCGGAGCCCAGGAACAGGTCCAGGATGATCTCGTAGCGCTTGGTGTACCGAAGGAACGTCTGCGTGGCTATCTGCGGCACGTAGTTGCCGTGGTAGTCCAGGCTGTGCCCGTTGCCCTTCTCGCGCGTGGGAAACAGCCACAGCGAGCCGGTCTGGATCTCGTCGTACTCTTTCCAGCGGCTCAGGTCGATGTCGCTGTAGCCGGTGGTGCGGGCGACGCGCGGCGGTTGGCCGGCCGTGCTCCGCCCGGCAGTATCCGTACCGTGCTCTTTCGCTCCGCTCGCCTGATATTCGACAGGCTCGTTTTTCCCCACAGACTCCTCGGCCACTATTCGTCTCCTCTGCGAATCGCCGCGAGGTCGTCGGCAGAATCCGATAGATAGGCGCCCCGGCGTCGGCCACGCGTGCGCTCCACAAGCCTAACAGCATCGAGAAGCGCAAACTCGCCTGCTGTAAGGAGAGCAAGATCATCGATCTCGCCTACGTAGTCAAGCGGAACTAATGCTGCCTTGGGACTCCCACGCGATGTTAGTACAACGCATTCCCCACCATTGGCCACGCGATCAACGAGGACGAGAACTCGGCCCGTGCTTCGGCAATACCAACCCGACGTACCAGCATGTGCAACCCAGCTTTTATGTACATAATAGTACGAATACTTGGAGTTGTCCACGATGTTTGTCGCAGATTGCAAACCGATCTTGCGTTTCGATGATCCGCGTGGTAAGATATGTCTTACAACAGCAGTAATGGAGGCGATGCAATTGCACGATACCTCGCCCGCGCCGCCAAAGAGCGAACACTTGCAGACCTTGACCGTAAGCTCAAAGGGACAGATCACTATCTCAGCCGCAGCGCGGCGGAAGCTCCGCCTGAACCGCGGTACACACCTGCTCGAAATCGTCGTCGGCGACAGTCTGATGTACGTGCCGGAGCATGTCCATCTCAATCAGCTCTTCCAAAGCATACAAGATAGCCTTCGTCGCAACGGCGTGACTGCCGAGGACATTCTTGCGGACATTGAGGAGCACAAAGAAGAGACTTTCCGCGATCTCTACCCGAAGCTGGCTGATGCACAGTGACCACGGTCTTCTTAGACTCGGGCGTTTTTGTCGAAGGAATGGTTGCCCCGTGGAGTGCAGCCAGGGCTCTATTGATCCTTGGCGCCTACAGGGTAATCCTTTCGGAAACCTCGGAGGTAGTGCTGGTCGAGGTCACTCGCGCGTTGGAGCGGAAAGGCATTCCAACGAATGAGCGCAGCGATTTCGCCAGGCTCTTGCGCAAACTCAGTCTCACGGTACACGCACGTCCCAGTGAAGAAGATGTGAGGCAGGGACTCGCGAAGTTCCTGCCCTTGTTGCATCACCGCGCCGACGTCCCTGTCCTGGTCGCGGCGATTGCCGCTGCCCCCGACTGGCTCGTCTCCTCGAACCCCGATCATTTCACACCACGCGTCGCCAAGGCCTGCGGCTTGCGGATCGTCACGCCGGCACAGCTTATGCGATACCTTGGAGTCAGCGATGTCTCTCAGCGTACTGGAGGTTCGTCAGCTTGCTAAGCGTGGTTGCTAGAGCAGAGCGCCGACAGACCGTGCCTGCTCCCTCGGCACCGCACCGGTGCCCTACCGAGTCGTAGCTCGGCTAACAAACCAACAATCCCACCCAGCATCGCCAGCGTGAGTACTCTGGAAGCAATGCGCGTTGGCTCGCTCAGGAAGCCGAGACCCAGCGCGGGGGCAAATAGCGCCAGTATGAAGAAAACGGACGGTAGGACAACCCCCGCGACAACCGACGTGCGAGTTAGCGCTAGATGCCTTGTGTTCACCAGCATTGCCGCCAGGGGCACGGCAAGTATCACGGCGCCGTGTCCGTGAATATGGTAGCTCACCAGGACAGTCCCCAGCAAAAGCAAGGCCATCTTCGAGGGGAAATCTCGCTCATCCGGGTTCCACGGACCTCGCCACACCAGGGCGATCACTGCCGATGTCGCCAGCCCCAGCAGCAGGGTCAGCAATAGTCCGGCCGTGTCGTCGATCTGAGGCACAAAAGCGAGAATCAACGAGCGCCAGTTGACCATGTCCAGGGGGTTGACGTTGGTGCCAACGCCGGCAAAGCCCCCGGATGCATCGTGTATCAGCGATTGCTGGTAGCTCAGCAAGGCTGATAGTCCCACGGTCAGCACGGAGATGATCAGGACCGCGACCACGCCCACGGCAGCCCCGGCTACGGCCGTCCAGCGCCGTTTCCACAACAGCAGCAGGCCAAGCAGCATCGCCAGTTGGGGCTTTAAGATCAGGCACGCGAGCCAAAGACCTGCGCGGAGCTCCTTGCCTGAGCGTAGCGCAATGTAACACTCGGCCATCGCGCAACCGAGCAGGATCGTCGGTTGACCGAGCGTGAGCGAGTACACAAACGGAAAAGAAAGCAGGATGAGAGATGCCACCCAGACTCGCTCTATTGGGGCGAACAGCCAGGATGCCCGCACGGCGAGGTACACAGCACCGAGGAGATTGAGCGCAGTCCACAGAGCGAACCCGACGAGGGGCGGCGTCGCGGCGAAGGGGGTGAAAAGCCAGGCATAAAGCGGCAAGTAGGGCACGGTCCCAGTTACCAGCGTCTTATCAGGCTGGCTCGTGAAGACGGCCAGCATCTGCTGGTACCTGTCGATTAGCTCTACGTCGTATATTTGCTCCGCGAGACCATCCAGCAGAATGGCCGATTGCGAGCGGTACAGCGTGAAATCGTAGCCTATCCATCGGAAGTCTCCATCGACGAAGCGAATGAATGCGATGGCCACAAACCAGGCGATGATCAGGGTGGAGATAACCAGTGCCCGCAGGGAATTCCTGAGCACGATTCTTCTCACGCTTATGGCTGGCAAAAGCGTCTGCACCAACACGTTAACTCCTCTAGTGTGCCGTCCGCGGAGGCAGATGGGTCTTTGGCGTGGTCACCGGATCCAAAGAAAGCAGCACCACTTTGGCTGCCATCGATACGGCCGGCTCCGCACGCGGGCTGCCGTGGCCGCGACTTGGGCCGCAGCAACCGCCGTGCAGGGGACTCGACGAGCCTGTAGCAGGCGATCGAGATCAAGACAGTTGACACCAATAGCAGCGCCACGGCCAGCATTCCGGGCGCATTGGCGCCCGCTATCGCGCTCCAGTAGGGGTCAATGGCCGGTGAGGGGCGCGCGCCCACCAATAGCGCTGTAGCGGCAACGGGAATCCAGTGAATCATGTACAGGGAGTAGCTGGCATTGCCGAGTAGTACGACAGCTCGATGCTCCAGAATCGGCGAAAGGAGTGTTGGGCCGCTTGCCAGCGCGCCAATGAGCATTGCGGCGGTGACCATGTAGATCATGTTGGACTCACTCGTATACTCCGCGTTCTGACTGGTGAGTGAGACCAGGCCGAACAGCCCAACGGCGAAGGCCACCATCATCTCTCGCACGGCGCGATTTCTGCGCAAGGCGCTCATCAGCCCGCGCTCTTTGAGGCTCCTCGCTCTAAGAAAGGCCAGGGCAAGAGTGCAGCCCAGCAGGAATTCCCCCATCCGGACAGGCGGAAAGCGGTGCAATGCATAGCCGGGCTCCACACCCAGTTCTGGTGGAAACTGGCCAAGGATGGAAGTCAAGAAGTAGGACACTGGTCCAATAAACAAAGCGCCGGTGACAATGACACCCAGCCCCAGGAATTCGAGCGAACGCTCGCTGTCGAACCGGACGAACAGCCGCCTGGCGATGAACGGAAATGTCAGGTAGTAGAAGAACTCGACGGAGATACTCCAGGCGGGCGCGTTCCACACTTTGAACTGCGTGATGGGCACGTAGGCTTCGAGGAGGAACAGGTTGGTCAACCAGGAGAGCGCCGTCGTCCAGTTGAAGGAGATGCTGTGCAAATACATGGCATACAAGCTTATCGGCGTTGCCAGCGCCAGCGCAACTACGTGGAGAGGGACGACCCTAGCAAAGCGGGCGCGCAGAAATGTCCAGTAGGAGGCCGTGTCTGTCGCGAACCAGTCGGCGTAGTTGTAGGTGATGACGAACCCGCTGAGAACAAAGAAAAGCCCCACTCCAGCCCAGCCTTGCCGAACGAATGCAAAGATGGCAGGCGGGTAAGGGATAAGCCAGGAGTAATGATACAGAACCACGGCCATTGCGGCGAAGAAACGCAGACCGGTAAGCGAAGCTATGATGGGCTTGTCCGTTGTTTGCGGTATTCGCGGCAAACCCGCGGTTTGCGTCAACAGCCCGGCTGCCTTGGCGGTCACCATCCTCATCCCCAGTTGCTATGCTCGGCCGTCGGCCGGATTTCGATCACCCGCGGAGAGCCTTTTCGGCCTGTGGATAGTATACGAGGCGACGCCCGAAGCACGCAATTGAGCATGCGTCATTTGGGGTGGGTGTTTAGTACTATTGAGAGTGGGAATTTTGTGCTAGGGGCGCAAAAACAGTGGTCGGGGTGCCCAGACTCGAACTGGGGACCTCATGGTCCCAAACCATGCGCGCTAACCAACTGCGCTACACCCCGCTTCGATAAGAAGTATAGATGATTCCCGGTGATCTAGCAAGTGAGTTGCTTGCCACCCCAGGGTTTGTGCATTCAATCTTACTGAACGGATGTCCCCATCTTGGATTGAGCAGGCGCCTTTCCGACAGTGGCGGCTTGCCGCCGCAGCCCACACCAAGAGAGCTAGCCCTGGTGCAGTTTGAGACCCGGAATCCGTTCGAAGTGCTGGTCACGACTGACCAGCGTTAAGTCCCGGGCAAGGGCAGTGGCCGCGATCCACAGGTCGTTGTCGGCCAGGAGCAGACCCCGCGAGCGCAGATCAGATCGGATCACCGCGTATCGGCGGGCTACCTCAGTATCGAGCGAAATGATCTCCGTCGTTGCCGTAAGCTCCTCGAACGCGACCATATGCCGGGCGAACGAGGGAAGCCCAATTAGCCCCTCGTAGACCTCTCCCCAGGTGATAATGCTGATGGCAAGCCCCCTGTTGGCCAGCTTCTCAACGAGCTGAACGGCGTTAGGCCTGCCATTGAGAAAGCTAATGACCCAATCAGCATCTAGAAGGTAGCTCATAACTGGGGAGCGGGGCTAGGTGGTGCATCGTGGCGCGCCTTATACAGTTCTTCGATCATGCGGTCAGCGTCCAAGTCGCTCCACGCGCCCGCTAGCGCCATTAGACGCCTCTTTAGCCGCTTACTTTTGGGCACGGCGCCTGGGGCGTGGTAGTCATCCGGGCTCAACACTACCGCGAGGGGCTCCCCATGACGTTCGATAAGACGAGGGACCTTATCCATATGGACGTCTTCCAAGATGCCGAGCAGATTTGTTCCTGCTCCAAGCTGTATCTTTTTCAATGCCTTGGCCATGTGCCTCGTTCTCCTAACGACAAGAGTGAAGGTTCGCCAGTGCGCCCTGGACTTGTAATAGTATACCACACACGCCGTGACTACAGGGCCGGGGGCTGTACACCACCTGCGATCCAGCCGAGCGTGATCGCCCTGGTCCTGTCTTGAATGCGACGGGGACTATTCTTCTAAGCGCCCGCCGTGATTTAGAGATCTCGGCACTCGAACAGGCACGCGTCCGCCTCAGGCGGACGCCTACGAGTGCACCGTGATTATCGCCAGATCGGTTTTGCCATCGTCCTTAGCGCGGTGTAGGCCGGGCGCGGGCTGTAGTCGGCGTTGACGATCGAGTACCACCGCATTGGCTCCTCGGGTGGATAGTAGTCCACCATGCTGAAGTCGAGGTTGAACAGCATCATCACGGCCATCCACGGCCAGTTGGCGTAAGCGTACTGGTAGGCGCGCACGACATAGTCGGCCTGGGTCTGGGGAGCAACACGCTGCCACTGGCGTCCTGCCCAGAGGGGGCTATTAACGTACTCCGGATGGCCATAGTAGGCCGGGTCCAGGAGCCAGCCGAACTCCGTCGCCCACACCCTCTTTGCGCCGTCCCCGTATCGCTCCATCACCGCGTGCTGATCGGCGGCACGCTGAAAGTCGGTGACATTGTTTCCGTTGCGTGTCTCGGGCGAATTGGCAAAGCCGTATGGGTGCGAGCCCAGCGCGTCGAAGTAGTTCCGCGCCCCCGCCCGGTACATTCGGTCGATGAACTCGACGTCGTTCATAGCCGTTACGCCTCCATCCCCGCCCGTGGAGGCCAACCCCGCGCTGATCACGATTGCCTGCGGGTCGGCGGCTTTGATGCGGGGGTACGCCGCCATCAAAAGCTGCGTGTAGCGCTCGGGGTCGGGCGACATATTGCCCCACTCCCAGCTCAGATTCGGCTCGTTCCATATCTCGTAGGCCGCAACCCGGCCCTTCATAAACTGCGCGTAGGCGCCCACGAAGTTGCCAAAGTCAGCAGGGTTGGCCGGAGGACGGTTGCCTGAGCCGGGCGCGGCCCACGCCGGCGGGTAGTCCAACCGCACGACCACACGAACGCCGAGAGCTGCCGCTCGCTCGGCCATCGTCTTAACCCGATCGGTCGCTGGCGAGGCCAACCACGCATATTGGCCTTTGGTTGACTCGTAATCGGCCCATTTCGCGTAGTACTTCACATAGCCGAAGCCGAGCTCGGCGACCTTTGCTTCGCTGTTCGGGTAGACCGTGAACATACCGTATCCGAACGCGCCGTTGTAGTACGCGCCCTCCTGACCCGCCCCATTGTAACCTACGAAGACGGCCGGAAGGTATGCGCGGTAGGGAGGCCCCACGGCCCAGGAGGGTTTCGGGCCTCCCAGGTAACCCATTGCCAGCGCCAGGGCAAGAATAGCCACAAGGTTTCGAAAGGTGCCCCATCGCAGCCTATTAGGCATATCCCGCACACTGCACTCCATTCTGCTGTTCATCCTGCTGCTACACTTGCTTGGCCTACACGGACCACGGGTGCAAACAACCGCAAGTTCCGGACCCGCGGATTGGCTTCTTAGTGCCTCGACCAATTTACCTTGCCGACACTCCCACGGTCAATAGGAAAATGGTTTGACGCGGCTGCCGGCCATAAGCTATATTGGGATTGGATCAAACCGAGGAGCGGCGCGCTTGGCACCTATTATCGTGGCCAAAGGCCTCACCAAGAAGTATGGCGACCTGGTCGCCGTCGACCACGTCGACTTCGCCGTAGAAGAAGGGGAATGCTTCGGTTTCCTCGGGCCGAACGGGGCGGGCAAGACGACCACGATGAAGATGATCTTTTGCGTGTCGCCGGTGACCGGCGGAGAGCTGTGCGTGGCCTCGCTGGACGTGCGCACCTCGCCGCGCGACATAAAGTCGATCGTCGGGGTTGTACCGCAGGATAACAACCTCGACCCCGATCTGACCGTGCTGGAGAATCTGCTCGTTTATGCCCGCTACTTCGACATTCCGAAACCGGTGGCCCTTGGCAGAGCGCTGGAGTATCTGGAGCTGCTCCAGTTACTGGACAAGCAACACAGTCGCATCGACCAGTTGTCAGGAGGCATGAAGCGACGGCTGCTCGTATGTCGGGCGCTGATAAATCAGCCTCGGCTCATGATTCTGGACGAGCCCACCACCGGGCTGGATCCCCAGGGGCGCCACCTTGTCTGGCAGAAGCTGCGCTTCCTCAAGGAGCAGGGCGTGACGATGGTGCTAACGACGCATTATATGGAGGAAGCGGCGCAGCTCTGCGATCGCCTGGTGATTATGGACTTGGGGAGGATACTCACCTGTGGCGCACCCGAAGAGCTGGTGGAGAGACACGTGGGCAGAGAGGTGCTTGAGCTGAGGTTGGAGCCGCACGACAGAGCGGCGGCCGTGCGCCGGTTAAGTGAGTTGGGCCTGAGTGTGGAGGAGGTAGAGAACACGGTCTACGTGTTCGGCAGCGACGGCGCTGCGCTGCGGGACTTGCCTGCACGCCTCGGCCTGCACGCCAGGGGCATAGCCTATCGCCAGGCATCTCTCGAAGACGTCTTTCTCAAGCTGGCCGGCAGGGGACTCCGCGAATGAGCTGGCTGCTCACACCGCCCTCGCTCAGCCACCGTTTCTACCACGTCTGGCAGCGCAACCGCGATACGTTCCTGCGTCTCTGGCTGACGGAGCTATGGCCGCCGTTCGTGGAGCCCGTGCTGTACCTGGTGGCCCTGGGTTTCGGCCTCGGCGCCTTTGTCCAGCCGATCGAGGGCCAGAGCTATCTGGGGTTTCTGGCGCCCGCCATCGTGGCCACGGCGGCCATGTGGACGGCATCTTTCGAGTGTACCTACGCCTCCTGGATCAGAATGGAGTTCCAGAAAACTTTCGACGCTATGATCGCTACGCCCGTTAGCATCGAGGACGTTATCGCCGGGGAAATCCTTTGGGGGACGGCGCGTGCCATGTTTTCCGCGCTGGCCGTCTTCATCGTGGTCTCGGCACTGGGCCTGCTGTCTTTCCCGGCCGCATTCGGGCTGCTCCCCGTCGTGGCCCTGGGCGGCTTCGTCTTCGCCGCGCTGGCGATGGTGTTCACAGCCGCTTCGCCGTCGATCTACTTCTTCAACTACTATGTCACGCTCGGGTTGACGCCCCTTTTCCTATTCTCTGGCGTCTTTTTCCCACTTAGCTCCCTTCCGCCGGTCGTCCAGCAACTGGCCTGGCTCCTGCCGCTGACGCACATGGTTGCACCCGCTCGTGCTCTGGCGGCCGGCCGGCTCGATGCGGCCATCTTGCTCGACCTGATCTGGCTTGCCGTCGTGGGCGGCGTCAGCTTCTATTTTGCCCTCGTGCTGATGCGCAGGCGATTGATCAAATGAGCAAACTGCACGAACTACGCTACAGCCTTTGACGAGTGGCCCGCTACTTGTCAAACCTGTCTAGCGTAGTAGCATCGAACGCTGCCTTGCTCCACAGCGTTGTACCGATGGCTGGCCGTCTGCGCACTGACAGGCACTGATCGGCATACAGCGCCTCTATTCGTTTGGTGATCTGTGCCTGCGCCGCACCCGGCTCGAGCTCGTCCACGAGATCAGAGTAGAATGCAAATTGGAACTCGAGTGCACTGACTGCCTCCCGCTCTTTTTGACTTGGCAATGAGCTGAGCAAGTCGGGTCGTACACGTAGCTCCGACCAGACGCTCATGCCGGTCAAGAACGCGTTTACCTCCGTCTTGAAGCAGCCGGTTGGCGTGTTGAGAAAGTCGTGCCCCAACGTCGTCTGGTCGTGCAGATGCGTCGCCTCGTGAGCTATCACGGCAGCAGCAGCCTCGGGCGAGCCGCGCAGCAGGCTGTTGACACGCATGTTCCCGTAGCTGGACTCCGGATCAAACATCGAATACCTGTCGATGTTTCCCAGCACTATCTCGGCCAATCGCCCATCGGGCGCCGTCCACGCCGGAAGATCGGCGAACATTATGGTTCCACCGGTGTCCACGAAATTGACCGCGAGCTCTGCCAGTTCCTCTCCGGAAGAAGTCTCCCACAGAAGACTTAGCGCAGTTACCAACTCAGGTTCGAGCTGCTGCTGTGTTTCAAAGCCTATGACTAGTTGATGGACAGCCTGCTCGGTACCGCTGGGCTCTGCATAGGCGATTGGCGCTGGCAGAGCCAATGTCGTGCCCAGGAGCACCAAGATGGCCAGTATTCTAAGAAGGTTTTTCACCTCTACTACCTCCCACGACCCACAAAAGGCGCTGCCGCTCGGCGATGGCCTTCTACGACGGAACACAGCCGTCGAGAACGTCCTTGCCTGAGCGGCAGACGCGGTCGGTTAGCTCTGGCCTAATTAGAGCAAGTTCCATTCCAAGGGAGGTAGGTCAGGAAAGAGGGGAGGCAACCCTTGTAGGGGCGTTCCACGATTGTGTGTAGGGACGTTGCATGCAACGTCCCTACACACTACACACAATCGACTACTAGCAACCCTTGTCGCTGGTATCATCCGAGAGGGGAAGGCTGAAATAGAAGGTGCTGCCGGCGCCCTCCTCGCTTTCGAACCACATCCTGCCGTGGTGGCGAGAGATGGTCTCGCGAGAGATGTAGAGTCCCACACCCATCCCGCCGTAGTCGTAAGGGGAGCCGTCGTGGGCACGGTAGAAGCGCTGAAAGATGCGCGCCTGCTTGTTCCTCGGAATGCCCACGCCGTGATCTGCCACTGACACCACGACCTCGTCTTGCCGGGCAGCCACGGCGATGTCTACCTCGCCCCCATACGGCGAGTATCGGATGGCATTGTCGATCAGATTTGTCAAAACGCTCTCCAGGCGGTCGCGGTCGCCGTGGACAACCACCGGGTCGGCGCGCACCAGGCGGATACGGTGGGTGGGGGCGTTCAGCGCTGTGCGCGCGACGATCTGCTCGACGATTTCGGGGAGGTCGATCCTATCGATCACCAGCTCCGTTTGGCCGAGATGGAGCTGGGAAACGTCCAACAGGTCCTTGACGATAGCGTCGATGCGATCCGCGCCCCTGGCAATGGCCTCGAACATCCTTGGGAACGAAGCTGGCACGCCTTCGGAGGCGCGCAGGAGCATCTGCGCATAGCCTTTCATTACCGCGACCGGCGTCTTGAGCTCGTGCGCCGCGACGGCGATGAACTGGTCCTTCAGCTCGTCGAGCTCGGTGAGCTCGGTCACATCCCTGGCCACCTCGACCGCGCCGACGATCTCGCCCGCGTCGTTCCTGATGGGGGCGGCGTTGGTACGGACGCGCATGTCTCGGTGCGTCCGCTGGTTGCACACTATCTCATCTTCTTGCACCACGATCTCCCCGATGAGCGCACGGGCGAGGGGTAGCTCAGAGGGACTCACCGGCGTTCCATCGAGGTGGCGAATATTGAGTATCCTGGGGAAGTCGGGCAGGGCGCGCTGTGTCTGCTCGAAATCGTCGAAGCCCAGCAGGTGCACGCCGGCCTCGTTGACGAGGATAACGCGCCCTTCGACGTCGCAGGCATACACGCCGTCGAGCATATTATCGAGGACGCTCTGCAGCTCGGCTGCCCGACGTTGGGCCAGCACGTTAGCCGTCTCGACCAGCTTGTCGGAGTACTCCTTTGCCTGTCGCCAGGAGTCCTCTCTCTTGTGGCGCCCGGTGACGTCTCGAAAGACGGCGACGGCCCCGACGACGTTGCCCTCCCCGTCCTTGATCGGGCTGTTCGAGCTGCCGAGATAAACGTCGGTGCCGTCTGGCCTCGTAAGTATGACCCGCGCCTCGGTCACGGTTTCGCCTCGCAACGCCCGGGCCAGGGGCAGGTCCTCCGGCGGGACCGGCCGGTCATCCGGGTAGCGCAGGTTAAACGCCGCCGCCTGTGCGGCAATCGAGAGATCCGCGGATAGCGCTCGATGCACCAGGCGTTTGCCGGCATCGTTGATGAAAACGACGCGCCAGTGTGAGTCGATGACGACGACGCCCTCGGCCGCAGAGGTGAGAGCCGCCTCGATGAGCTTCAGGCGCTCGATCTCGCAACTGTCTATAGCAATGGTCTTGCGCTCGTGCCGATCAATGCCCACGACTCAAAACCCTGACGTGAGATGGCCTGCCGAAGGCCGTCAAACAGACGTGCGACAGACACAAGGCAGGGACCTAGATCAGCCCCTGTACGATCATCTTCTCCGCGATCTGCACCGCGTTCAGTGCCGCTCCCTTGCGCACGTTATCCGCCACCACCCACATCGCGATGCCATTGGGATGGGACGCATCCTGCCGAATGCGCCCGACGTACACTTCGTCGTGGCCTGCCACGGCCCAAGCGTGTGGATAGAGACTTACGCCTGGATCGTCCAGGACCCTCACTCCCGGCGCGCTGCTCAAGATCGAGCACACTTCTTCGAGACCCATCCGGTTGGTGAATTCCACGTGAATGGCCTCCGAATGGCCCACAAACACGGGCACACGCACCGCGGTCGCCGAAATGGCGATCTCGGGCGCGTGCATGATCTTCCTGGTTTCCTGCACCAACTTCCACTCCTCCTTCGAGTACCCGTTATCCAGGAAGACGTCGATCTCCGGCAGGAGATTGAAAGCTATCTGATGCGGATACACGTGAGGAATCACCGACTTGCCCTCGAGAATCAGCTTAGTCTGGCCAGTAAGCTCCTCGATCGCGGCCGATCCTGTCCCGGCCACCGATTGGTACGTGTCCACGACGATTCGTTTGATGGGGTTCACTCTGTGCAGGGGATATAGGGCGACGACCATCTGGATAGTGGAGCAGTTCGGATTGGCGATGAGGCGCGCGCCGTTGGCGGCCAGGTCCTGGGGATTCACCTCTGGAACGACCAGGGGCACGTCTGGATCCATCCGAAACGCTGCGCTATTGTCGATGACGACCGTCCCGTTCTTGGCCGCAGGCGGCGCAAACGTCTGGCTGATTTCAGTGCCGGCAGAGAAGAAGGCTATGTCTATGTCTTTGAACGAGCGAGTGCTGGTCTCTTGAACCTCTATTGCCTGGTTGTGATAAAACATCTTGCGGCCCGCGGAGCGGTCTGATGCCAGCAACCGTATTCCGCGAAGCGGGAAATGTCGCTGCTGCAAGATCTTGATGAACTCCTGTCCCACCAGACCGGTGGCGCCGACGATGGCGACGTTGTACTTCATCTCACTTCCTCCTCTACCTGGACGTCCGGATGTCGACCGGCCTGCCATAATCGGCGAACACGAGTGTCATTTCGACCACGTCTTCGCCAGAGGGCTGCGCTTTTGACCGGATCACGGTTTTTTCCTGGTGCGGCAGTCGGCTTTGCCTGTCGATCCAGACTTCGCCGGTGACGCCGGTAACGCCGCTGAGTGCCCGACCGTGCCCCGTGTCCAGCGACGACACTTTGGGCAATGACGGCACAAAGGTCAGATGATCGAAGTCCGCTCCCCCGATCGACTTGGTCGTCGCCTCGCCTACTTGAGCGAAGTTCTTGAGATAGGCGATCACCGTGTATGGCGAGCTGCCGGGCCGTGGGCCGCCGTTGGCCAGGGAGCAATCCCTTCGCTCGCCGCGAGTGTCTGCGCACGATACCTGATCTCCCACGCCAACTACTTTGAAGAACACGTCGGCCTGCCCTTCCAGTGTCCACTGATACTTATCGGGCCGGGCGGCTGCTCCCTCACCCTTATACTTCCATTCTCGCTGCTTACCCTCGAACGGGGCCAGCAGGCTCGCCGTTATGCTGAACTTGTAGCTCTCGGCATCGTTGAGTTTGCGGACGCTCTCGGCAAGAATGCTTTGAGCGCTCGGCGCCGCCGTGGGCGACGTGGTGAGGGCCGTCGGCGCGGGCGGCACAGCGGTCGGCCTGGCAAGGCTGCCCGCCGGGGCGCACTGCGCCAGCAGCAGCGCCGCCGAAACCAGCGCCAGGTAGACCCACGCCTGCTTGACCAACTAACCGTCCTCCCTCGCGGAACAGCGCTTCCTCCCCGCCCCACCCGCGCAGCCTAAAGCCTGCGGCTACAAGTGCTGCCACAAGTGTTGTAGGCCCACGGGCGGCGGCACTTGTAGCCGAACCCTTCAGGGTGCGCGGAACCTTCTGCCATAGCAGGGCTTCCCGCCACGCTCGCTGCAACACTTCAAATCGCCAAGGGCCGAAGCAGCGATAGTATACAATAGCGCTCTTCCGTTTGTAAACCTTCTCCCGATCGAAACAGAAGGAGGGGAGTTCACCCGAACTCCCCTCCGGACTCCGCTGCTAGGCAAGAAAGCTTACCGGTGCTTTCCCCGATAGCAATTGCAGGCCACAGGCCCACAAGGAACGACGGCTACGGCCCGTCCACCCCCACCATCAAGTTGGCACGACGCTTCTCCGCAGAAGGGTCAGTTCTCTTGCTTTCGCAACAATCAAAACCCACTCTGCACCACCTCCTTTCACGCTCTAGCTTAATATAGATTTGGCCCGGGGCCGTCCTTCAGCCGAAGGACGCCCCCACGTGTTAGTGCGTCCGGTAGGGGCACGACTCATCGCGCCCCGTGTCCCCTCTCCCTCTGGGAGAGGGTTAGGGTGAGGGCACTCCCGCCGCTCGCTCGCCCTACTCCTCCAGCGCAGCCGCGCCGCGACGCGCCAGCTCTTGCGGCGTGATGTAAGCACGTGTGTACTTGCCAGGCGCCCAGCTTCCCAGCTTCAGCGCCTTGCGCTTCTTTTCGATGTGTGCCAGCGATTTCTCCACGATCTTCGCCGGATCCGGCTCGAACTCCAGCTTGCCGCCAACCTTCTCTTCCCAGCCCCGGCTGATCATGTCGGCCACCTCGGGGCAACCTGCGACTGGCGAGTCGACGCCAAACAAAACGTAGCAGCCGGAGGCGACAAAGTACGCGCCGATGGCCAGTGCCTTCTCGTGCATCCACTCCGGTGCGATGCCGACCGCCGGCAAGTCGGAGATGTCGTCGCCCAGCCCGCCTTCTGTCACCATATTGGTGGCGATGGTCAGAATGCGCGAGTTGTCGACGCAGGAGCCCACGTGCAGCACCGGCGGTATGCCCACGGCCTCGCAAACCTCGCGCAGGCCCGGACCCGCGTACTCCAGCGCCTCGGGTGTCAGCAGACCGTACTTGGCGTTCGCGATGGCGCCACAGCCTGTCTGCACCACTAGCACGTCGTTCTTGATGAGCTCGGTGACGATGTAGTGGTGCGCCGCGTCCTGTGTCGAGCGAGGGTTGTTGCACCCCACTACGCCGGCGGCGCCCTTAATGCGACCTTCGATGATCGCGTCGTTCAGCGCACGGAACGATGCGCGGTACGCGCCACCCAGCATATAACTGATGTACTCGTGCGAGAATCCCGCGATGAGGTCGTTGAAGTGGTCGGGAATCTCTGTCTTGCCCCGATTCGGGTAGTTGTCGATAGCGGTCTTGACGATCAGCTTCGCGATGGACAGGCCGTGGTGCTCATCGAACTGGATGTGCGTGGCACCGGGTATCTTGGCCTTCGAGGACGTCGTGATGAACTTGGTATGGTAGCGCTGGGAGAGCTTCGACAATGCCTCCATCACGCACTGGACGTCGACCACCATCGCGTCGACGGCTCCCGTGGCTACCGCCAGCTCCTGATGGAGGAAGTTACCGGCAGAGGGCACGCCCTGGCGCATCAGTACCTCGTTCGAGGTACAGCAGATGCCCGCTAGATTGATACCGTTGGCGCCTTTCGACTTGGCGTAGGCGATCACCTCGGGGTCGTTAGAGGCGGACACAATGAGCTCCGAGAGCAGCGGCTCGTGTCCGTGCACGACGATGTTGACCTCGTCTGCCTTCAGAACGCCGAGGTTCACCTTCGACCGGAGCGGATTGGGCGTGCCGAAAATGATGTCGCCGATGTCAGTAGCCAGCATCGCGCCACCCCAGCCATCGGTCATCGACGTGCGCAGACCGTGCATCAGGATGTGCTCGGGATCCTGGTCGGTGCCCATGCCCGTCCGGTGCAGCGTTTCCACGATCTCGCGGTCGATGCCACGCGGCACCATACCGAGTCTGCGCCACAGCTCCTGGCGCTTCTGCGGTGCGCGTGCGATGTACGATAGCTCGCCGTTTTGCTGCCCCCAGTTGGCCAACGCCCTCGTGCCGACGTCGACGGCAAGCTCCTCGGTGCTCTTGCCATCCGTCTTCACGCCGAGGAATCTGGCTACAGCGTGCAGCTTCTTGACGTCTCTGACTTTGTAGCCCTGCGCCTCCCCTTTCCCGATGGCGATGAGAGCAGAGGCCAGATCGCGACCGTGGTCGGAGTGGGCGGCGGCGCCCGCCGCGATGGCGCGAGCAAGATTGCGTGCCGCGATGGTGGACCGGCTCGCACCGCAGATGCCGGTGAGATTCTCCGCATCCTTGCCGACGATGCGGCAAGGCCCCATATAACATACAGAACAACAGTTGCCACCCCTGCCAATGGGGCACGGCTTCATCGAGTCCACACGGCTGAAGGCCGTGGAAATACCTTCGGCTTCGGTCCTAGCGATGACCTCCAACGCTGCGGGGTCAATGCTTTTCTTGCTCGCCATCGTCCAATCCTTTCAGGCAGTTCTCGAGATGCAACAGTGCGATAGGGAAATCGAGCGCATCGTCGCGCGCATCGTCAATTCAATTCTGAGATCGTGGCCCTGCAACAGCCCACCAGCCAGTAACTGTACCTGCCAACCGGGTTGGCGGCGACCCCGATGTATCGGGGCGCCGAAGGACACCCAACCCGGCCATCGTCGTTCAATCTCTCACGTCCACGATCGCGCCCCGGAAACTCCGGGCCAAAAAATGTTAACACAATCACGTTAGTCCGTCAAGCTTCAATATGTCGAATTGCTGACGAACCATCCGCCGAGCGACACACAAATCATATTATAAGTCAGTTTGGTTGTCAACATTCATGGCAGAAACCGCGCCAGCCTCGGCCTCCTCTTTCACCAGCACCTCACGCGACCGCCCGTCCTCGGACCTGCCGACTATGCCCTGTTCCTCGAGTTGCTCCATCAACCGCGCCGCTCGATTGTAGCCGACCCGTAACCTGCGCTGTATCAGCGATGTGGAGATGTATCTGTGTTGTCGTGCCAGCTCTATCGCCTTTTCGTAGAGCTCATCTTTCTTGTCCTCATCGCCATCCGCCGACCATCCGGACATCTGCAAAGTGTCGACGTACTGGGCCGGGCCTTGCGCCCGCCAGAACCTCACCACATCCTCGATCTCGTCGTCGGACACGTATACGCCCTGCAGCCGCGTTGGCTTGGCCGCGTCGGCTGCCATATACAGCATGTCGCCTCGGCCCAGCAGCTTCTCGGCGCCCACGGTATCGAGGATGGTTCGCGAGTCGACGGCCGACGTCATATTGAAGCTGATGCGGGTCGGGAAATTGGCCTTGATCAAACCCGTGATGACGTCGACCGATGGCCGCTGCGTGGCGATGACCAGGTGTATACCTGTGGCCCTGGCCAGTTGGGCCAGGCGGCAGATGTTTCGCTCGACTTCCTCGGGGGCGGTCATCATCAGGTCGGCCAATTCGTCGATCACGATCACTACGTAATGGATTGGCTCACCGCTGCCCTTCCGCAGCACGGCCTTGTTGAATTCGTCGATGTTCCTTGCCCGCTCCTGCTCGAATTTCTTCAGCCGCTCCGACATCTCGAAGGTCGCCCATTTGAGGATGCCGACCGCCTTTTCCACCTCGACCACCACCGGCCGCAGCAAGTGGGGCGCATCGTTGAAGTGTACCAGCTCCACGCGCTTCGGGTCGATCAGGATCAGCCTCACCTCGTCCGGCGTGCTCTGGAGCAGCAGGCAGGTGATAAGAGCATTCAGGCACACACTTTTGCCACTGCCGGTGGCCCCGGCCACCAGCAAATGCGGCATCTTTGCGAGGTCGGCCACAACCGGTTGGCCGGAAACATTCTCGCCCAGAGCTACGGCCAGCTTCGACTTGCTCTTCACCTTCTGAAACTTCTCTGTTTCCATGACCCCGCGCAGCGACACCAGCGACGTGCTGCTGTTGGGCACCTCGATGCCTACGACGGTGCGTCCCGGAACGGGAGCCTCGATGCGGATGGTGGGCGCCGCCAGAGCTAGGGCCAGATCGTTCGCCAGAGACGTGATCTCGCTGACCTTTACCTTCTCGCGCCTGACCACCACGCCGTTCCTGTCCCGCGACTCGTGGAAACCGGGCTCGATGCCGAACTGAGTGACTGTGGGTCCCTGGCTAACCTCCATCACCCTGGCCTGAACGTTGAAGTCGGCCAGCGTGTCCTCGATCAGCTTGACCTTCTGGCGTACGTCGGCCGCGCTCATCTCGCCCTTGGACGACGTCTGCAAAAGCGACACAGGCGCCAACTGCCAGTCCCCCGTCGTGGGCAGCTCCGGCGTGTCATCCTCGGCCGGCGGTTCGACGCGGGCCGCTGCCGGCACGGTGTCCTTGCGTTTCGCGGGTTTGCGTGCTGGGTCAGGAGTGGGCGCCGATTCCTCGGGTCGCGGCAGCTCTCGCTGCGGATTCATCTTGAAGGATGGCTGGGCCCACAGTCCGCGATACCAATCGAAAAGGCGACGGCACGCGGCGATGGCGCCGCGGAACGCGACGCCGGGCGCCACGTTCAGCGCCAGGGAAATCCCTACGCCCCCAAAGATGAGCAGTACGACGACGGCGACGGTTGGGCCCAGGGCGGTGACGAGGAGACGATAGATCCCATAGCCAACGTAGCCGCCCCCGGTGGCCCGGTCCCCCGCAGGATCGGGATCAAGGGCTATGAGCTGTAGGAACGAGAGGCACACCGCGAAAAGAAGAAGCCACCCTCCCGCCTCCTGCGACCGCAGGCGGTATCTGGCGTCGATGCGCTGCCAGACCAGGCCTAATCCAAACGAGGCGAAGAGCAGAGGCAGAAGGTAGGAACCCCAGCCAAACAAGGCGTGTATCCAGCTATCCCATTGCCTGCCCACGCTGCCGCCCGGGAACAATAGCGTCAGCGCCGTGCCGCCCGCGAGGAATACCAGTATGACGCCGGCGATCTCGGGATGCGCAAACCACTCGGCCTTTATCTGGAGGCCGGTGCCAGCCCGCTTCTGCTTCTTGGCCACCTTCTTGGCCTTGGCCACGCCTCACCCTCGCCCAATTTCGCGGCGCGTTGCGCCGCACTCCTTGTCGCCGCGTACCCGTAGCCGCAGGCTTCAGCCTGCGCGTGCCTGTTTGTGGTCTGACTGCCCCTGCCAGGCAACTATGCCGTATAGCCAACGGCCCCGCGCCCGCCTGAGGCGGGCGGCCACGGGTACCGTGACGGCACCGCGACGGTGCCGTCACGGGTGCGCCTACACCTCTGTCACCACCGGCAGGATCATCGGCCTCCGCCGCGTCCTGTCGTAGATGAACTTGCCCAACGCATCCTTGACCTTGCCGGCGATGAAACCGTTGCCGGTCTGCGGTTGCTCGAGCGTCTCCAGAACCGTGCGCACTCGGTCCCTGGCTTTCTCCGTCAGATCGTCGGCACCGTGCATGTGCACGAAGCCCCGCGTCACGATTTCTGGCCCGGCCAGCAGCCAGCCGGTTTCTCTGTCCAAAGTCACGACCACGATAACCACGCCGTCCCGCGAGAGGCGCTGCCGGTCGCGCAGCGTCGCCTGCGCCAACTCGCCCACCATCGCGCCGTCGACCAGTATGGCGCTGGCCGGCACACGCCGTGTGATGCGCCCGTAATCCCTGGCGAACTCCACCATATCGCCCACTTCTGCCAGGATGATGTTGTCCTCAGACATCCCGATCTCCTGGGCTGCGCTGCGGAAGAGCACCATGTGGCGGTATTCGCCGTGGAGCGGTATGCAAAACTGGGGCTTGACGATGCTGAGCATAAGCTTCAGCTCCTCCCGGCTGGCGTGCCCCGATACGTGGACGGTCATCACGGCGTCGTAGATGACGTCGGCGCCAAGCCGGAAGAGGTTGTCGATCGTACGCGCCACCGTCTCCTCGTTGCCGGGCACGGGCGTGGCGGAAAGAATGACGGTGTCGCCGGGGACGATGTGTATCTGGCGGTGCTCGTTGTTGGCGATGCGGCTGAGGGCGGAGGTGGGCTCGCCCTGGCTACCCGTGGTGACGAACATCACCTCGTTGTGGGGAAGGCTTCGCGTCTCACCCAGACTGATAATGGTGCCGTCCGGAACGTTCAAAAAACCTAGCTCAGCGGCAACGCCGACGTTGCTCTCCAGGCTGCGTCCCACGATGGCCACCTTGCGGCCGTGTCTATGGGCCGTGCATATCGCCAACTGGATGCGTGAGATATTCGAGGCGAAGGTCGTGACGATGACACGTCCCCTGGCCTGGGCCAGCACCGCATCGAAGGAATCGCTCACCACCTGCTCCGAGGGCGTGTAGCCCGGCAGCTCGACGCGGACGCAGTCGCAGAGGAGCGCCAGCACGCCCTCCTGGCCGACCTGGGCCAAATGAGCGAAATCGGTCGGTAACGAATCGGCGGGCGACTTGTCGAACTTGAAATCGCCCGAGTGTACGATGGTGCCTGCCGAAGTGCGAATGATCAGACCCATGGCGTCGGGTATGCTGTGGTTCACGCGGAAGAACTCGACGTCGAAGGCGCCGAGCGAAAGCGTTTCCCCGGGCTCGACGGGGTTGATCTGCGCGTGGCGAAGGAGCCCGCGCTCCTTGAGCTTCACGGTCAGCAGCCCGCGTGTCAGCCGGGTGGCGTAGACGGGCACGCCCAGTTCGGGCAGGATATAGGGCAGGGCACCGATGTGATCCTCGTGTCCGTGGGTGAGGACTATGCCCCGGATGCGTTCTTTCTTGTCGAGCAGATAGGAAATGTCGGGGATAATGAAGTCGATCCCGATCATCTCCTCTTCGGGGAACTTCAATCCGGCGTCGATGATTATGATGTCGTCCTTGTGCTCCAGGACGAGCATATTTTTGCCAACCTCACCCACACCCCCGAGGGCGATCACCTTGACCCGGTTCTTGGCCAAGGTCTCCTCACCACCTTCGAATGAAGCGACGCGAGATTCAGCGCTGGGGTATTCACGCGCCCGTTCCTCTATAGCTATGACCATCTCGGGCAATTATAACATAAGTGAAGAACCAGTAATAGATAGAGTGCGCAGCCTTGAAAAATCGCCGCGTTTGTTCGATAATGCTGCTTGACCTGACCACAAGGGGGTTTTGGGGGTGAAATGGGCAAGGTCGTCCGGGGCACCGGGCCGGAAGCCGTCAAGCTGGCGAAGGCGATCTTGCGGGTGGCCCGCTACCCGCGAGATATCCGCTCGCCGGTAGTCGCTGCCGCGCAGCGCGGAGGTCTCTAGCTATGTCTAATGAGACTTTCGCGCCAGGTGCCGAGACCCCCCTGGCCTTCCGCGCCGTGCGGGGAGGGCTCTGGGTTGCGCTGAGCTCGTACTTCAACGTGGTGTTCGGCTTCGTCGCCAACCTCGCCCTGACACGTATCCTCGCCCCGGAGGACTTCGGCATCTTCGCGCTGGCCACTTTTTTCTTTGCGCTCGTCAACGTCCGCCCCAAGATCGGCATCGGCTACGCTTTCGGCCAGCGCCAGGAGACCACCGGCGAGTTGGTCGGCACTCACCTGGCCCTCGACGTCTCGGCAGGCTTCTTGACCCTCATGCTGGCCGCCGTCGCCGTGCCCGTCCTGCGAGCTTTGGGCTATTCCTGGGAAATTGCGTGGGTGCTGTTGGCGCTCGGGGCCATCGGCATTCTGGATTCCATTATGGGCACGGCCTGGGTGCTTCTGGACAAGGACTGGCACTTCGGCCATACCAGCCTGGTTAGTAGCATCGTTTTCCCGGTCACTTACGTGCCCGCCTTCTGGCTCGCCTTGAATGGTGGGGGCTATTGGAGCCTGGTGGCGCAGGCAGCGGCATACGCCGGGCTCCTGCTGGTGGGCATGTGGTGGGTAGCCCGGCGCCGCCTTAAGCACGTCTGGCAGCTTCGTTGGCGCTTCGATTTGCGGGTCGCCCGAGGCCTGGTGGGCTTTGGGGGCCTGGTTGGTCTGGCTGGCCTGGCCGCGATGTTCATCGGCCAGTTCGACAATTTCCTGGTTGGCACTTTTGTGGGGGTGGCGGCCCTTGGGTACTACGACCGGGCCTACCGCATCGGCCAGTGGCCCAACATGCTGGTAACCACGGTGCTGTCCCGCACCGCTTTCTACACCTACGCGCGATTGCAGGACGATGCAGCACGACTGCAGAAGACCCTGACGATGAGCCTGTGGCTGATTGCCAACCTCGCCCTGCTGCAAGCCGTGGCCATCTTTGTCGCCGCGCCGGACCTCGTCGTGTGGCTGTACGGCGAGCGCTGGGCGCCGAGCGCGCTTTTCCTGCGGTTCCTGGTGCTCTATTCGGTGCTCCGTCCCATCCTGGACAACGCCGGCTCGTTTCTTATGGGCGTGGGGAAGCCGCGGACAGCGGTCACGGTCGCGGGGTTGCAGACGGCGCTGCTGGTGATCCTCGGCATCCCCTTGACCCTGCAGTTCGGCGTGCTCGGCACGTGCGTGGCGGTCGGCATCACGCTGCTGGCGGCGTTGGCGGTGAGCTACCGTTACGTGGCGCGGGAGATTGCGGTGCAGGTCAAGGTGACTGTGGGGCCGGCGGTCGTCGCCGCCGGTCTGGCGGTGGTCGCGTACTTCGTCCTGCTCCGGGTCGTAGACTTTGACGGCTGGCCATTGATCGTTCGCGTCTTGGCCAAGCTGGCCTTCGCCGCCTGTATCTACTGCGCGGCGCTGTTTGCGATGCAGCCGCGAGGTGTCGTCGAGCGGATGACCTACATCTGGCGGTTGGCACGCGGGAATCGCGCCGCTATGGCGCATTGAGGAGGATCTGGATGGTCGACGTTGCCGTCGTCGGCGTCGGGAACATGGGCTACCATCACTGTCGCGTTTACTCGTGCATCCCCGGCGCGCGCCTCGTGGCCGTGGCCGATGCCGACCGCGAGCGCGCGCAAGCTGCGGCAAAGCGCTTTGGCTGCCGGCATTATGGTTCTTGCCAGGACTTACTCGCATGGGAGAATGTCGATGCCATCTCCATCGCGCTGCCCACCAGTATGCACTACCGTGTGGCGCGCGACACCATCGCTGCCGGCGTCCACGTGCTCGTGGAGAAACCCCTGGCGGCCAACGTCGAAGAGGCTCAAGCGCTGCTAGGGGCCAGCAGAGAGCGGGGGGTCGTTCTGGCTGTCGGCCACGTGGAGCGGTTCAATCCGGCAGTGCAAGAGCTCAAGCGCCGCATCGACGCGGGCGAGCTAGGCGAAATTACGTCTATCGTGGCCAAGCGCGTCGGGGTGCTCCCGCCCCAGGTGAAAGACGCCAACGTCATCGTCGACCTGGCGGTGCACGACATCGACATCATCGGCTACCTCCTGGGGGCGGTGCCCACAGAGGTTCACGCCGCGGCCGGTCGAGCCTTGCTCTCCGATCGGTTCGATCACGCGGAGCTGCTCCTGAAATATGGGCAGATCGGCTGTTTCGTCCAGGTCAACTGGATCACGCCCATCAAGATACGGACGCTTTCCATCACCGGCAACAAAGGTTATGCCGAGCTGAATTACGTGACGCAGCGGCTGGATATCTATCAGAGCAATGTGGAGCGCCACTACGACGACTTCGGCGACTTCGTCTACCGCTTCGGCACCCCGCAGGCGGTCACGATCCCCATAGAACCGAGGGAGCCGTTGCTGCTGGAGTTGGAAGCCTTCGTGCGTACGGTCGAGGGCCAGGGTGCCGACATTGCGACCTGCGAGGATGGTGTGCGGGCTTTGATGGTGGCGGAGCAGGCAGTAAGACAGCTGGAAAACCGCGATCGCGAGGCGCACCTATGAAGCGCGTCCTGGTAACCGGCGCGGGAGGGTCCGCGGCCGCCAATTTCGTTGACTCCCTGCGGCTCAGCCCCGAGCCCTTTTACATCGTCGGCACCGACGTGAAGCCTTTTCACCTTGAGCTGAGCGCGGTGGACCAGCGCTTCCTTCTACCTCCTACGAGCGCGCCTGACTATCTGGACAAGCTGAACGAGTTGATTGCGCGCGAGCAGGTCGAGTTCGTGCACGCGCAGCCAGATGTGGAGGTAGCAATACTATCAGAAAATCGCGAGCGGGTGAATGCCCGCTTGTTCCTACCCGCCGCCGCTACCATTCGGCTGTGCCACGACAAGATGGCCACGGTCGACCTGCTCAAACGGGCAGGCGTTCCGGTCCCGGAATCGTACCCGCTGCGCTCCGAGGCCGACTTGCGACAGGCCGTCGACGTACTGCTATGTCGCCACGAGAAGGCCTGGCTGCGCGCGGTGCGTGGTGCCGGCTCGCGTGCCTCTTTGCCGATAAAGAGGCTCGAGCACGGCCTGGCTTGGATCGATTACTGGTACACGATGCACGAAATTGGCTTCGGCGACTTTATGATTAGCGAGTTCCTGCCGGGCCAGGAGTTCGCCTTCCAGAGCCTTTGGTCAGATGGACAACTCGTCACCTCCCAGGCGCGTGTGCGGCTCCAGTACATCTTCGGCCACTTGACGCCCAGTGGACAGACATCGAGTCCATCCGTAGCTCGTACAGTGCACCGTGATGACGTGAACGATATTGCCAGACTCGCCGTGGCCGCCATCGATCCGCACGCGAGCGGTGTCTTCTGCGTCGATCTCAAGGAGAACCGGAGCGGCGTACCTTGCGTGACCGAGATCAACGTGGGTCGCTTCTTTACGACCAGCAACTTCTTCGCGCACGCGGGGACAAACATGCCCTACATCTACGTCAAAATGGCATATGGTGAGCCGCTGCCGGATGTTCCAAAGGTGAATCCCGTTCCCGCGGGCTGGTATTGGGTGCGAATGGTGGATATGGGCTACAAGCTGGTGCGCGAAGAACAATGGTCCAGCCGGCAAGTCTGAGTAGGGGCAGGTTTGAAACCTGGCCTGCGAGGCCACGATATCAATACCATACCACATTGGACATCTGCTAGTAGACTGGAGCAAGTAACGTGAGCACTAGTGAGGAACGCAAGCTGGATGCCATAGCCGGAACATACGATCCGTTCTCGCCTGAGATGGAGTTCGACTACTGGTTCGTTCGTCTGGGATTTGAGGCAATCGCGAAGCTGATAACCCGAGGAGGATCAGCTCTCGAGCTGGGCTGTTCCACGGGCCTTATGACTTCCCTGCTCGCCCGAGTCGTCGGTCGATTGGTGATCTGCGAAGGATCCTCCGTGAACATTGAGATCGCATGCCAGAGGGTGGCCCCGGCAGCGAATCTCAGCTACATCCATAGCCTTTGGGAGGAGTTCAACCCCGACCGGTCATTTGACGATATTGTTCTCGCCGGCGCCCTTGAGCACGTCGCGGACCCGGTTTCCATCCTGACCCGCGCCGCCGGCTGGCTGAGCCCATTCGGCAGAATTCACGTTGTCGTGCCCAACGCGAGATCCCTTCACCGTCGTGTCGGGAAATACATGGGTTGCCTGGGCGAGTTGCACGATCTGAATGAGAGCGACGTTCGTATTGGCCACAGAAGAGTTTATGACCGGGATTCTCTGCTGAGCCACATCCACCAGGCCGGGCTGAGCGTTCTCCACTGGGAAGGTATCCTGCTAAAGCCCTTGTCGAACGCTCAAATGCAGGGCTGGTCTGAATCGCTGGTGAGAGCACTTCACGAGGTGGGGCGCGAGCTACCGGATTACTGCGGCGAGATTTACGCATGCTGTGGCCCTGCGAATAGCGAGGAGCGCCGATGATACCGATCTCGAGCCCACTTATGGGAAGCGAGGAACAAGATGCGGTCAGCCGCGTGATGCAGTCCGGCGTTCTTGCTCAGGGCCCGCGTGTGGCCGAGTTCGAGCGCGCCTTCGCCGATTTCATCGGCGTGCGGCACGCCATCGCCACGAGCAACGGCACTACCGCGCTGCACACCGCGCTCCTTGCTCACGGCATCGGCCCCGGCGACGAGGTCATCACTACACCGTTCACCTTCATCGCTTCCACCAACGCCGTTCTTTACGTCGGCGCGATGCCGGTCTTCGTCGATGTGGACGATAGCTTCAACGTCGACGCGGACTTGCTCGAGGCCGCGCTTACGGAGCGCACGCGAGCCGTTCTGCCCGTGCACCTCTATGGCCAGCCGGCCGCGATGGACACGATCTGTCGGTTCGCCAACAGGCACAACCTGGCCGTCGTCGAAGACGCCTGCCAGGCCCACGGCGCGGAGTTCGCCGGGCGAAAGGTAGGATCTTTCGGTACGGGCTGCTTCTCATTCTACCCCACCAAGAACATGACCACCGGCGAGGGCGGCATGATCACGACGGACGACGGCGACATCGCCGAGCGCGCCCGCTGGATCATCAACCACGGTTCGCAAAGGCGATATCATCACGAGTTCCTTGGCTACAACTATCGCATGACCGAGATCGCGGCGGCTATCGGCCTGGAACAGCTCAAGAAGCTGCCTGGGTTCAATGCCCGCCGCATCGCCAACGCGGAGTTCTACGATCGGAGTCTGGCACACCTGCCCGGCCTGCTCACGCCGAGCATCTATCCTTCACGCAGCCACGTGTATCACCAGTACACTATTCGGCTGACGCGATTGGGTCGCGATGAGATGGCCGAGGCTCTGAGCAAGAGTGGCATCGGTACGGGCATCTACTATCCGGTTCCCGTGCATCGGCAACGGTCGGTGCAGTACCTTGGTCTGGGCGGTCTGGCGCTGCCGGTGGCGGAGCGCCTGTCAGGGGAGGTTCTGTCCATTCCAGTGCACCCCGGCATCACAGACGCCGAGCGGACGCTCGTAGCCGATGCTATCGTCAGGTTGTGTGCATGTACATCGTGATGCTGGCTCCTCGATTCCATCCCTTCAGCGGTGGAGTGGAGCGCCACGTCCGCGCTACCTGCCGCGTACTCCAGGGGCTTGGCCACAGCACCACGGTGATCACACCCAGGCTCGACACATCCCCGCCGTACGAGAACCTGGAGGGCATCGACATCCACCGCGCGCCTGCCTATCGCCGTCCCAAGGTACGCGTCATCCAAACAGGGCTGTGGGTCTGGCAGCATCGCTGCCAACTGCGCTCCGCCGACCTTTTCCATTTTCACGACTCGGAGGTGTACCGGCTGTTCTCTCTGCCTCTGCGCCTGCTATTTCCCGCGACGCCCTTTTACGCGACTTTTCACGGCTACGAAGGCTTTCCCATTCCGCCGAGAGCAGTGAAGCTCCGCCAGAGTATGGCACGGTCGGTTCGCGGCAGTATCGGCATTGGCGGCGGCAACCTGTACGACCGGTGGTATGGCACCCACCTGACAACCCTTATTCCTGGCGGCGTAGAGGTCCCAACGCAGACCTACTCGGGAGAGCCCATCTACGACGCGGTCTTTGTGGGAAGGCTGGCGGAAGATATGGGCATCCGCGAATACGTTAAGGCGCTCATCGTGCTGAAGCAAAGGTATGGGCTGGTTTTGACGTTGCAGGTGTGCGGCGACGGTCCGTTGCGCAGTGA
Organism: Chloroflexota bacterium; assembly: GCA_016210495.1. The sequence goes on along the minus strand of JACQUC010000185.1, from coordinate 63,660 downwards.
GATAGCGGAGCTTGCCACGGCAAATGGCCTGAACGTGACCTTGAACGGCAACGTCGCCCGGCCAGAGGAGTTCCTGGATCCCGCCCGGCTTGCTTTTGTGCCCGGCTATATGTCCATTCTCGAAGCCACGATACGACGCAAGCCGGTCTTCGCCGTCTACTCCGATCCCTTCCGGAAAGACGCACTGGAACTACTTCCCGCCGCGGGCGAGATGTTCATCTGCGGCTCGGCCGAGGAATTGGCGCAGGCCGTGGCAGGCTACCTGGCCAATCCGGATGTGATCGACGTCGACCGGGCCTACGCCTGGGCTAGCCAGCAAACGTGGGAAGATGTTGCTCGCACCTACCTATCTCTTTACGAAGGCGCGGGACGCTAGATGCAAGTTTCGGTCATCACCACAGTGTACAACGAAGAAAAGACCATCGGCGCTTTCCTGGACGCCTTGCTTGCCCAGTCGCAATTGCCGAACGAGATCGTCGTCGCCGATGCCTGTTCTGCCGACCGCACGGCCGAGATCGTTCGCGGTTTCGGTGGTCGGGCTGTGCCAGTGCGTCTTCTCGTGCAACCGGGAAATCGGTCGGTGGGGCGCAATGCCGCCATTCGGGCGGCACGATTCCCTGTAATAGCCTGCAGCGATGCCGGCTGTATGGCCGATCGCGACTGGCTGAAGAACATCGTCAGGCCGTTTGAAGAGAAACCTGGCACGACGGTCGTGTCTGGGTTCTGTGAGGCGCAGTGCAAAACCCTCTTCGAGGAATGCACCAAGGCGTTGATGTTGTCCACGCGCAAAGAGATCGACCCGGCTACCTGGTTGCCCTCTAGCCGGTCGGTGGCGTTCACCAGAGAGGCCTGGGAAACCGCGGGCGGATATCCGGAATGGTTGACGATGGCAGAGGATACGGTTTTTGACAAGCAGTTGTTGGCCGCGGGCCATCGGTTCGTGTTTGTCCCGGACGCGGTTGTGTACTGGGAACCCAGGCCTGACCTTCGCGGTTTCTTCGACCAGTACAACGGTTACTCTCGGAGCGACGGCGAGGGATGGATCGATGCCGTTGCTCACATTCGCCGCACCCTACGTGTCGCCGTTGGCGCCGGCGCGCTTGTCGTTGGCCTCGTGTGGCTGCCGCTGCTCATGCCAGTCCTGGCGCTGGCCGCTGTGTACTTGACGCGCCGTTGCCTCAAGGTGTACCGGCGACTGCGCTCGGTGCGGGCCTTCCTTTTGGCCTGGGTCCTGGCTGTGACCTACGATCTGGCCTCAGTGTTTGGGTTCTGGCGCGGCGTCCTCGACCGTCGCCTAGTCCCTCGCCGTCCCGGTGCTGCCTGGAACAAGGGGGAGTAATGCACCGTCTTCGTCTGTCGGTATTCCTCACCGTTTTCGGCGCCTTTGGTGTGCGTCTGGGGGACGCGATGCCGTGAAAAACGTGTCCGTCGTCATTATTGCGTTCAACGAGGCCGCGGGCATCCGCGAATGCCTGGGTAGTGTCGCCTGGTGCGACGATATCGTCGTGGTCGACAGCGGCAGCACCGACGGCACCCCGGAAATCTGCCGCCAGGTCACGTCGAAGGTCTTCATCCGTCCGTGGCCCGGCTATTCCGCTCAGAGGAACTGGGCCCATCAGCAGGCACGCCATCCCTGGATATTCATTCTTGATGCTGACGAGCGCGTATCCTCCGAGTTACGCAGGGAGATCGAGCTACTAGATCCACCGGACGACGTCGATGGGTATACGGCCACTTGTCGGAATTACCTCGGAGGTCGGTGGATGCGGTACGGCGGGCTCTACCCAGATTTCCACCTGCGTCTCTTCCGCGCCGATAAGTGCACTTACGCGGGCCAGGTTCACGAGCAACCGGCGATCTCTGGCAAGGTGCTTCCCCTGAGGGGCGACGTCATTCACTATACCTACGACGATTTCGCCGACTACCTGGCCAAGATAAATCGTTACACTTCGTTACAAGCCGAGGAGTTCCAGCGCGCCGGCACACGGCCGAGATGGCTTCTGCTGAAGCCATTTGTGTACTTTGTTCGTGCTTTTGTGCGCGATGCGGGCTGGCGGGACGGCAGTTTCGGCTTGCTTTACTCGGCTATGATCGGCCTCTATCCGCTCGTTTTGTACGCGAAGCTTTGGGAAAAGGGGCAGCGACGATGACGGGGCCGATGAACCACGGAAAACACGGAAATCACGGAAGGTGCGGAAGGTGGTCAGGTTGGGCAAAGGGGTCGCGACTATGCGGGTGTTGATGCAGGGACGATCCGACCTGTTGACGAGGCATGGTGGGGACACGACGCAGGCCGTCAAGACCGCCGAGCATCTCCGCGAGCTTGGGCTCGCGGTCGACTTTTCGACAGACGTTGCACCTGACCTTCGGGCATTCGACCTCGTGCACGTATTCAACAGCACGGGCATCAGTCACGTTCGGGCCCTGCTCGACAACGCTCATCGGCAGCGCAAGCCGGCGGTCCTCTCCACCATCTATTGGAATCAGGACGAGCTGCTTAACGCACGACTGCGATATGGCAAGGGACGTTCACTGCATCGTCTTCTGGGACAGCGGGTTGGCGGTCTTATGCGCCGTGCTATCTGGCATCTCCAGCCTGAATGGAGGGAGCTCCGCGCACTCGTGCACGCGGCCGACGCGTTGCTGCCCAATTCCAGAGCCGAGCAGGATCTGCTTTACCGTGACTTCGGGCTGCCGCGCAGCGCGCGCATCGACGTCGTCGTGAACGGCGTCGACACGGCGTTGTTCCAAGAAGCTTCGCCGGAGCCTATCGAGCGTCGTTTCGGCGTGCGCGGCTTCATCCTGTGCGTCGGGCGCATCGAGATTCGCAAGAACCAACTGGCCCTCCTGCACGTCCTGCGGCCCGGCGATCCACCGGCCGTGTTCATCGGCGCGCCCAACGGGCTCGAGCCCGCATACGTGGCCCGCGTAAACGCCCTCGCCCGAGAGAAGGGCGTGCTGGTCGTCGACCCGATCCCGCACGCCGAGATCGCCTCGGCCTACGCGGCGGCGCGCGTCCACATCTTGCCGAGCTGGTACGAAACGCCGGGTCTGGCCAGTCTCGAGGCCGGCCTGCTGGGATGTCCGATCGTCACCACCGATCGCGGCTGCGCCACCGAATACTTTGGCGAAATGGCACTGTACTGTAACCCGGCCGATCCAAGCAGCATTCGTGCGGCGCTGGACAAGGGCCTTGCCGCACCACGTAACTCGGCGCTCGCGCGACATATTCGCGATCACTTCAGTTGGGATGTCGTCGCGCAACAGACTCTCAAGGTGTACCGCGATGCGTGCTCTCATTGACCTCACCCCCACCATCCAGCGCCACGCCGGCATCGGTCGCTACGCCGAGGAGCTCGCGCGCGCGCTGCTCGCGCTGGGCACGGGCGACGAGCTTCGCATTCTCTACGCCGATACCCGCGGGCGAACGCCGGCGCCGCCGCTGGACGCTCTGCCGCGAAAGGTTGTCACCTGGTCCAACAAGCGCTGGCGGATGACGGTATTGCTGGCCTCCTACGCACGAATGTCGATGGACGCCTTCCTGGGCGATACCGATGTCTTCCACGCCACCGACCACCTCCTGCCGCCGCTGCGCCGCGTGCGCTCGGTCTTCACCCTCCACGACCTCGCGTTCTTGCGCTGCCCGGAGACGCACCTGCCTTTGAACCGCTTGTTTCTGAGCCTGATGGTGCGCAGGTTCCTGCGGCGTGCGGACGCCATCATCGCCATCTCCGAGCACACGAAAGCCGACGCCATCCGCTACTACGGCCTGGACGAATCCAGGGTTCACGTCATTCCTGAGGGGGTCGATGCCTGTTTCCAACCGATGGGCGATGCCCAATCGCTGGCAGCCGTCCGCCGGCGACACAACTTGCCCGAGCGGTTCATCCTGTTCGTGGGCACCATCGAGCCGCGCAAGAACCTAGTCGCCTTGCTGGAAGCCTACCGGGTGCTGCGCTCGGAAGGGCGATCCGAGAAGCTGGTGGTGGTGGGACGGAAAGGTTGGCGCTGGCAGCCCATTCTCCAGCGTATGCGAGACCTGGGCCTCGATGGCCAGGTGCTCTTCCCCGGCTTCATTCCCGACGAGGACCTGCCCGCCATCTACGCCGCGGCGGACGTATTCGTCTTCCCTTCTCAATACGAGGGCTTCGGCCTCCCACCCCTCGAGGCTATGGCCTCCGGCTGCCCCGTCGTGTGCTCGAATGCATCCAGCCTGCCCGAAGTTTGCGGCGACGCGGCCCTCCTGTTGCCACCCGATGATATCGTCGCCCTGACCTCCGCCATCCGCCGAGTGCTCGACGACCCTGTCCTCCGCGCCGAACTGCGCGCTCGCGGCCTTCGCCAGGCCTCTAGATTTTCTTGGCGCGAAGCCGCGCGCCGGACGCTGGACGTGTACCGGGCCGTGGCCGAGGCGGGCGCCAAGACGGGATCACTTTCTTGACACCCCATTTCCCCAGCGATATAATTGGGTTGTTAACAAAAGGTGCAGCAATGAGCCTTGAGCACAAGTTGGCGGAAGATCTTAAGCAGGCAATGAGAGACCGCGACGAAACACGGCGCTCGGTCGTTCGCCTGATCTTGGCAGCCAAGAAGAACGTGGAAGTAGAGCGCGGGCACGTTCTTGCCGACGAGGAGATCACACGTGTGATCGAGAGTCAGGCGAAGATGCGGCGCGAGGCCATCGCCGAGTTCACACGGGGCAAGCGGCCCGATCTCGTGGCCAAGGAGCAAGCCGAGCTCGAGGTATTGCTCGGCTACCTGCCGCAGCAGTTGTCTCCCGCGGAGATCGAGGCGGTCGCGCGGCGCATTATCGCCGAGGTGGACGCAAGGGGCCCGACCGATCTGGGCAAGGTCATGCCCAAAGTGATGGCCGAAGTCAGAGGTCGAGCCGACGGGCGACTCGTGAATCAGATCGTCCAGGGGCTTCTGGGCGGCAAATAGGGCCAGTGCAGGGGCGCAGGGTGCGTGGGGGCGGACCATGCGCCTGTTTTTTCTGGCCGCGGGACGCCGGAGGAGCAATTGATCGACGAGACCGTGCCCAAAGCTCAAAATATTGGCGGGCAGGACGAACACAAGGGAATGCGCGCGGTTATCCGCATGATCCTCTTCGGCCTGTGCATGTGGGTGGCTCTCGGCGCGATGCTTACATTTCAGTTCCTCCCCAGTCGCTACCAGCTCAACGAAGGCGATGTCTCGCCTCGCGATATCAAATCTCCCCAAAAGGTTACTTACGTTAGCCAGATCAAGACGAAGGAGGAAAGAGAGCGCGCCGAGGCGGCGGTGGAAGATGTCTTCGTCCAGGACGCCACGGTCTTCAACCAGCAAAAGGCGAGCATTTCCGAGGTCGTCCGGCGCATATCGGAGATCAGGCGCGAGGCGGCAACGCTGCAGCAAAGGCGCGATTCCGTTTCCAAGCTCTTCAGCCCCACCCTTCCTCAGCAGACCGTCGAGGATATCCTGACTCTCGACGAGCCAACCTGGCGGGCCGTGTCAGCGGAGGCCGTCCTGCTGCTCGATCTGACTATGCGAGAGCGCATCTCTGACAAGCAGTTGGCCGACGTCAAGGCCAACCTGGCGAGTCGTGTCGACTCCCAACTGGCCACAGCGCCAAAACTGGTTGTCGTAGCCCTTGTGCAGAGCCATCTTAAGCCCAATATGGCCCTGGATGCGGAGACCACTACCAAGCTAAGGAGGGAGGCGCGGGAAAAGGTGCCTCCCGTCAGGCTCAGCGTAGAAAAAGGCGAGACCATTCTGCGGGACGGCGACATCGTCAAAGCCGTGGACGTCGAGAAACTGGAGGCGGCCGGGCTGCGTAACCCGAATCTGCAACTGCACGATATCACCGGCACCGTCCTGTTGGTGGGCGTACTAATCATTTGTCTGGGCTACTACGTCTATTTCTTTTCGCCCCAACTCCGGTCTAATGGCCGCCGGCTTGCGCTATTGGGCTTCGTCCTTGCCGTAGCCGTTCTGGCCGCCAAGCTGACCATTCCCGGTCGCGAGATGTACGCGTACCTGTTCCCCGTGGCGGCGGCATCGATGTTGATTTCGACGCTCCTCGGTCCGCAGTTAGCCGTAGTGGTGACGGTCTTGCTGAGCCTTCTCGTCGGTTTTATCGCCAACTTCTCGCTGGAACTGACTACACTCTTCGCGGTGAGCGGGCTGGTCGGTCTACTCGGGGCGCGCCGTATGGAGCGAATGAACGCTTTCTTTCTGACGGGCCTGGCGGTTGCGCTGGCCAACTTCACGGTGATCTTCGCATTCGAGCTGTTCAATCGTGAGCCCGATCCACCTCGCCTGCTTACGCTGGCGTTTATCTGCGCGGTCAACGGAGCCCTTTCGGCCGCCCTCACTATGGGCACCTTCTCGTTTCTCGGGCATATTTTTGGCATCACGACCAGCCTGGGGCTTCTGGAGCTGGCACAGCCGACGCATCAGTTGTTCCACCGGCTCATGACCGATGCGCCGGGAACGTATCACCACAGCGTAGTGGTGGCGAACCTTGCCGAGCGGGCGGCGCAGGAGGTAGGAGCGGACGCCCTGCTGTGCCGGGTGAGCGCGTACTATCACGACATTGGCAAGGTAATGCGACCTTACTTTTTCATCGAGAACCAGGAGGGAACAAATGCGCACGATCGGCTCGATCCCAAGACTAGTGCGCAGATAATTGGCTCGCACGTCGACGATGGCCTGGAGTTGGCGAGGCGGCACGGCCTTCCCAGCAAGGTGCGCGATATTATCCAGCAGCACCACGGCACCCATATCGTCGCCTACTTCTACCAGCAGGCGTGCCTCAACGCCGGACCGGCGGAAACGATCGATCAGCAGGCGTTTCGCTACTCTGGCCCCCGACCCCAAACCAGGGAGGCGGGAATAATGATGCTGGCCGATGGCGTGGAGGCCGTCGTGCGTGCCAGCCGCGACCAGTCGCCGGAACGCATTGCCCAACTCGTGCAGAAGATCATCGGCGATCGCATCACCGACGGGCAGTTGGATGAGTGCGATCTCACGATGAGAGACCTGTCGCAGGTTCGCGAAGCCTTCACCACAGTGCTCCAGGGCATCTTCCACCCGCGCATCGAGTACCCGGATAGCGTGCCGAAGCTGGCCGGGCCTCGCGCCCTAGCCGTGGGTAGGACAGGGTGGATCGATGAGTAGTGGGCTGAGCCAGGGGCCCGAGCTCGAGTTGGACGTCGAGGCAAAGGCGGAGTTTGCCGACCAAATCGACGTCGCGATGTTGCGGGGCATCGTCCAAACCGCGCTGGCCACCGAAGGGATTTCGCGCCGGGTCGAATTGAGCCTGGTCATCACCGACGACGACACGATACGCCATCTCAACGCCACTTACCGGGGCACAGATGAGGCTACCGACGTGCTCTCTTTTCCGTTGACCGATAGAACAGGGCCGGGGAAGCCGCAATTTGTGTCCCCTCCCGACGAGGTGTTATACTTAGGCGATGTAGTTGTTTCTTTCCCTCGTGCAGTTGAGCAGGCCAGAGAATATGGTCATTCATTGCGACGCGAGCTTGCCTATTTGATCGTGCATGGCGTTTTCCACTTGCTCGGATACGACCACGAAACCGAGCAAGAGCGCAGGCGGATGAGGGACAAAGAAGAGGCTGCTCTGGTGGGGGTGCACAGATAAGCAAGATGGCGGTTGACACCGAGGTGCGCGATGATCCCCGCGAATGTGCGACGCTCGCGCATGGTGCAGACAGGACAGTCTGTGAGACTCCCATGAGGAGCAGGAGCTTAGGGGACAGTTTTGCCCACGCACTGGAGGGGCTGCGCTACAGTTTAGATACCCAGCGCAATGCCCGGGTTCACCTGGCAGTCGGAGCAGTGACGCTGTTGGGCAGCGTAGCCCTGGGGTTGAGTGCGCTGGAGTTGGCCATTGTCGTACTGGCTATTGCCGTGGTCTTTTTTGCGGAGCTTCTGAACACGGTGGTGGAAACGGTCGTCGATCTAAACACGAACGAAATCCATCCGCTGGCGAAGATAGCCAAAGACGTGGCAGCCGGTGCTGTGCTTTGGACGGCCGTCGGGTCGGTCGCCATCGGCCTGTTGGTGATCGGACCACACGTGGTCGCCTTGTTCAGGTAGGCATTTGTAGTCAACTTGGGGTGAGGTGAAAGTTGGCGACATTAGCGGACCTCAGGCTCTTGGGCATGCTGATTCTTGCCGTGGGAGGGTATTTCACGTTCGTGGCCAACGTCGATCAGAGCTTCCCCACTTTGCTGCTGGGCTGGCTCGTGACGGTGCTGTCGATGCAGATGGGCAAGGCGGTCCTAAAGTAGGGGCGGACGGCCGTCCGCCCCATGCGCATTAAGCTAAGCAGTCGTTAGGCCGGCAGATGTACGGTCTTAATGTAGGGGCGAACGGCGTTCGCCCGTACGATCTCCAGAGTCCACTCAGATGCCCATCTAGCGCGCAAAACGTTGGCACGATGCCCCCTCGTCAATGTCCCCGGCGATTTCTTGTATCTTCGTACCAACAATGCGGGCGAACGCCGTTCGCCCCTACATTAACGACGTCCCCGGGCGATGGCTCTGAAATCAGCATTCGCCTTAGCTTAATGCCTATGGGGCGGACGGCCGTCCGCCCCTACGGCCAGAATCTGCGCGCGGCCTCCTGGGGCAGAATACTGAGTAGCATCGGCACGTTGCTCAAAAGCGTTGCGGCAAGGGTCGAGCCCTTAATCGTAGCCACCAGTCCGAACAACTGGTACTTGACCAGGAGAATCAACGCAACCTGGAGTAGCAGGGCAGATTGCAGCAGCCCGAAGGCGCCGCCCAACAGCGTGTCGAAGCTACCGAAGAGCAGCGTGTTTATGGCCCTGTGCATCGCCTGGCCCACGGCCCCGGCTATGCCGACGAACACGAGCATCATAATTACGAAGGTGGCAACCATGGCCCAGTTCTTGTCGGGGATAAAGCCAAGATATGGCCAGACATCCTGATAAGACTGGACCGAAACTATCAACCCGACGACGATACCGGCCAGCGTGATCATCTGACGAACCAGCCCCTGTGTCGCGCCGTTCAAGGCCCCCATAATTAGCACGAACGCAATGGCGATGTCCAGCCAGTTCATGTCCATCCTCCTTCTATCTCGTCAGGACGGCGTGCTCGTAGTCGCTGGGAACCTTCGCTTCTAGGCAGTGTCATTCTAGGCTTGTAGGCGGGCTATGTCAAGCAATTTGGCCTCGGACCTGCTGGACTGGCACACTCCGAGCGCATCCACTTGTAGCCGTACCCTTCAGGGTGCGCGCGCCTGTTCGAGTGCCGAGGTGTACGATCTGTAGCGGGTCCGCCTGAGGCGGACTGTGGCGAGGCCATCTGCGCGCCGGCCTGGTACAGTCCGCCTCAGGCGGACGCGCAGGCTAAAGCCTTCGGCTACGGGCGTACGGGTCGGTCCCCCGTCCTCCTACCGGGCGCCTCCACGCTCTACTGTCAAGTTGAAAGGGCTCGCCTATTCTGTTAGAATATGGTGAAACTGCTACGACACAGGAGAAGCGGCGTGGACTCGTCGGTCCTCGTGCTAAATCAAAACTACGAGCCTCTCAATATCTGCGACACGCGACGAGCTATCGTGCTGCTCAACCGCGGCAAAGCCGAGGTGCTCGAACACGGTTTGGGAATCCTGCGCACTCCGACGACCTACTTCCCGCGTCCCTCGGTGATTCGAATGGTGTACTTGATCAAGCGTCCGCGACCAAAGGTGAGACTAAGCCGCAAGGAGATCTTCGCGCGCGACCGCTTCACCTGCCAGTACTGCGGAACGAAGGGCAAGGACCTTACCATCGATCACGTCATACCTAGGCACCGGGGGGGACGCCACTGCTGGGATAACCTGGTTAGCGCTTGCAAGGTCTGCAACCATCGAAAAGGGGGCAAGACTTTGGAGGAGGCGCGAATGTGCTTGATCCGCCTACCCTACGAGCCCAAGACGTCAAGCTACTACATTCTTCATCAGCATCTGCAGAACTACGCTGAGTGGCAGAAGTTCATCCCGGAGTGGGAGTTGGCCGCGGTGTAGGGGGCGAGGTTTGAAACCCGCCCCTACCTAGTCCATTATCAACCGTCGCAGCGCTTCCTCGCTCGCGATCTTGGTGAGAGCCACCACGTCGTCTCCGGCCAAAAGCCTGGTCTGCCCTGTCGGAATGATCACATTCCCATTTCTAATCACCAGAGAGATGACCGAATCCTTGGGCAGGTGGACGTCCTTGAGTTCCTTACCTATAGCGGGCGAGCTTGCGGCCACCTTGGCTTCGACAATCTCGACGCCGGCGTCTCGCAGCTTAAGCAGGTGCACCAGCGCGTACTCCGGTATTTCCTCTTCAATATGAGACAGGATAACCTCCGTGCTGCTCACCGTCGCGTCGATGCCAAGCAGCTTGAATATTCGCTCGTTCTTGGGATTGTTTATGCGGGCAATCGTGCGCGGCACGTTGAACCTGCGCTTGGCCATCTGGCAGATCACCAGGTTGTCCTCGTCGTCACCCGTTACCGCGACGATCACGTCGGCCCTGTTCGTGCCGGCCTCCGCCATGGTCGATGCTTCACAGCCGTCACCCCTCAGCACCACGCTGCCCAGCTCGTCGGCGAGGGTCTCGCTCTTTCGCTTTTCCTTCTCGATTACCAATATCTCGTGGCCCTGATTTATCAGCTCCTTCGCTAGGTAGTATCCTACCTTCCCCGCACCGACCACAATAATGTACATGAAAACCTCCAAACCTCAGCCAGCGGCAAGCGCAGCTCTGATCAAGTTGGCGCCTGTGACCGTGGGGCTGAAGGTATCGAGCCCCATTCCCCGATACGTTTCTTCCCGCACCGGGTCGTAGATGCGCGTAATCACTTTCTGCACGTTGAATATGACACGGGCCATCTGCGAGCACATGATGTTCGTGTTGTCGCCATTCGTCACAGCCACAAAAGCATCCGCTTGCTCGATGCCCGCACGTCGCAGCACATCCTCGTCGATACCTGTCCCGACCATCGCCGTCCCCTTGAAATCGGGTCCCAGACGGCGAAACTGGTCGCTATTCAAATCGATGATTGTTACGTCGTGGCCTTCGCCGTCGAGTATCGTGGCCAGCTTCGCCCCAACTCGCCCGCAACCGAGAATTATCACGCGCATCGCGTTGCCTCCCATCCCAGCCTGCTGGCCAGGACCTCACTACCGAGCTTCCTTGGCCATTGGCTCTCTACAGACCCACACTCGACACGGGGCGTTCTTCAAGACGTAGCTGGCGCCTCGATCGAGGCTAAACTCGCCAAAGCGCTTCTCGTACTTCACCCCAATAATTATCACGTCCACCGCCCTTTCGATGGCTTCGTCGACGACGGCCGGCCCAATCTCGCGGGCCTGCAGTATCTCGCTCTCGATCTCGTACCCGATGGCCCCCGCCACCTGCTCGGCTGCATCAAGAACGCGTTCACCTTTTTCGACTTCCGTTTGGATATCGGCATCCAATGGCAGCGTGCGCTGCACTTCTATGACGAATATGGCGTGCACAAGACCCTTGCTCGGCTTCGCCACGCTGCACGCCAACTGGATCGCCTGTACGTCTGCTGGGCCACCGTTCACAGGAACCAGTATCTTGCCGATCTTCATCCCATCCCCTTTCAGCAGCGCCGTTGCCTGTTCCCAATGCCTCAAGAGCCGGCAACGTGTCGCGGCGTTGCCGGCCGTGGTCATATAGCCCTTTCGCCACGACTATCTCGCTAGCAGACGGACAACTAACGACAAAAACGACTGCCAGGACCCCACGTATCGGTAGGCCAGAACCGCTTCCGTGGCGTAAGGACAGTCGCCAACGCTGCCACACCTATTGCCCGAGACTGAACCGCTAAGGCCAAGTCTAAAGTTTTCATCGTTCGCCGGCACTGCGCGACTTTGCCACATGGCTTGGCAACCCGCAGTGTCGCCCTTTGACGCGTATAGTATACATCTACCCATTTGCTAGCGCAATAGTTGGCTTCGTTGGCTTCCCTGAGAGCAGGGCTTATGCGCGCTCTTGCCCGGAGCCTGGTCGACCTAGCCCGCCACGCGCGGCTCCGGGGGCGTTCACCCGTAGCCGAAGGCTTCAGCCTGCGCGGGACCGTTTGTGGTCTGAGTGCCCAACCGTAGCAGGCGTGTACGCCTATCGAACGTCCTAACGCCCGCCTCAGGCGGGCGGCTACGAGCGGACGCGCGGCCCCTTGACAACATCAGTGAGGTGGCGTAAAGTGTCGTCGGTTCTTTCGCGACCTGGACTCCGGCTGATCGTGGCTGAGCAGATGAACGAGCTCAATGTCTTGGTGTTGTCAAGAGTGGGATTACCGGGGACGTTCTTCGAGAGTATCACCGGTATCGATCCTGGCATCTCGCTGAAAGACGGCAGCAGGCAGTTGGCCGAGTGGTTGCGCAAGGGCGGTAAGACAGGAAGAGCCGTGGAACGCCTCGAAAGAGCAGCACCGCCCATTGAGTCTGATGTGCCTGGGGTAAGAGAAGATTTCCTCAGCATGCTGGCCGAGGCCGAGGTGATATTTGACACTCTCCTCTTACCTAACAACCTTCCTCATCTGGCACCACGGCTGAGGTGGGTTCATCTGGGCAGCAGTGGGCTGGACGCCTACCTTCCCTCGGGCGTATTCGAGAGCGATATTACCATCACAAACAGCAGGGGCGCCCACGCGGTTGCGATGGCGGAACACGCGTTTGGCTTTATCTTTATGTTGGCCAAAAGAGCAGAGCGTCTTCTGGAGAACAAGAGAGAGAAGCGGTGGGATCGATTCGCCACTATGGAGCTGCGCGAGAAAACATTGGGGTTGGTGGGGCTAGGAGCTATAGGCACCGAGACAGCACGTTTGGGCAAGGGCATAGGTATGAAGGTGGTGGCTACCAGAAAGACGGCGCTGACGCGGCAGGCTGATGTTGCGGGTGTGGACGAAGTGTATCCAGTCTCTGAGCTATGCGAGATGCTGGCACGCAGTGACATCGTGGTTATCGCGGCTCCACTGACTTCGGAGACCAGAGGGATGATCGGTGAAAAGGAGCTTCGTTCGATGAAGACTGGTGCCTACCTGATCAACATCGCCCGTGGGCCAATCGTCAACGAGTCCTGCTTGGTCCGAGCGCTGAAAGAAGGGTGGATAGCCGGCGCCGGTTTGGACGTTTTCGAGACCGAGCCTTTACCTGTCGAAAACGAGCTGTGGATGCTTCCCAACGTCGTGCTAAGCTCACACGGGTCGCCAGAATCGGATAATCACGACCAGCGGACACTGGATCTCTTCTGTGATAACCTGAAAAGGTATCTCAGGAACGAGCCTCTCCGAAACGTCATAGAGAGAAACAAGGGATACTAGCTAGCTAGTTGCTGGTGCAGAATTGCAGTCCGTAGGGGTCCTTCCGCAGAAGGACGTGGTTGCCCTGGGGTGGGGCGGGGTACCGCCGCCATTTCGCACCAAGAACTAGCTAACCAGGATTGGCGAATAGCGCCGGGTAGGGTGAGCGCGCCGGTGTTGCTATCCCTGATCTTATGGCCAGCGCAGGCGCTATCATTTTCGTGAGTTCTAGCCGCTCTTGTTGATCCTCCACCCTCCAGTCCTTCAATTCAGGCAGAACTTTTCCATTCGCATCGAGGGCGCTTCCGGGCTTGGCGGTAAACACGTGAGTCAATATATCTCCGGTTTCCAATAGAGGGAGCATCTGTCTCGTCAAAACGCCTGCCGTGGGGTTATCAGGGTCGCCGATGTGCACCATGATGGGCAGTTGCAGCTCCTTAGCGATTTTGTTTGCCGTGGCAAGGATTTCAACTCCGCTGGTGGGCATCAGTTTGCCGACCATTCGTACCTTGATCCCCTTGATCGAGTCCCGGTTGGCTTCAACAGTACACACGATGGCATCGACATCGATATCGTCCCGAGACCTCAGCTCTGGTGAGGTGGCAAGTCCCAGCGAGCCTAGGTTAAGAAAGCAATAAACCGTGGTTCGGGACGAAGGAATAGCGTATAGTAGATCGTACACAGTGCGCCCGAAATCGGGCTTGACCTCACTTGCAGGCATTCGCCTCACCCCCTCTTGCCAAGGCACGCTCCTTTTTGAATAACCAAGCCATCGGGCGTATGATACCAAAGCTCGATGCGGATGGCAAACGGCATGATGATCAATACCAAATTTACATGATGTGTAAATCTGGTATTGACGACTTTCGAATCTTGTGCTATATTGTCCCTGATGGAAGTCCGCTTCTTAGATGACAAACTGGACAGATTGGAGACAGACACCAGTTATGCGGCGGGTTTTTCCCGTGCTATCGTGACCGTGTTTCGCAAGAGGATGCAGTTCATAAGGGCCGCCACTGATGAGCGAGACCTTCGCGAGATGAAGTCATTGCACTTCGAGAAACTGGCTGGTGCGCGGAAGCATCAGCACTCGATCCGCCTTAATGACCAATATCGACTTATTATCGAAATAACAAGTCATTCGAAGAGGAAAGTGCTGAACATAATTAGTATTGAGGACTACCACTAGGGAGTGTGGGTGAACTATGGTAGATCGAAAGGTTGCTGAGATCTTTCCACCTGGGGACTACATAAAGGAAGAGCTAGAGGCTCGGGGATGGACCCAGATTGAGTTGGCTGAGATACTCGGTCGGTCCGCGAGAATGGTTAACGAGATCATCTGTGCGAAAAGAGGGATTACGCCTGACACCGCCCAGGGGTTGGGGGACGCGTTTGGCACGGGTGCCCAAGTCTGGCTAAATTTGGAGTCCGCATATCAACTTTCGCGTGCGCTTGAACACGATGATAGCGTCGCCAGGCGGGCCCGACTTTACCTGAAAGCTCCCATAAGGGAAATGGTTAAGCGAGGATGGATCGAGCCCTCAGAGAATGTGCACGTGCTCGAAAAGCGCGTTCTTGATTTCTTCGGGCTGACCACAGTGGACGAGGAAATACATTTCGCGCACGCGGCGAGGAAGTCCAAAGCCCGCAAAGAAAGAACGCCAGCTCAAAACGCTTGGCTATTCCGTGCCAGAAGACTTTCTCGGGCTGTCTCTGCCGGTAACGCTTTCTCTCAGGAACGACTTCAGGACGCCATCGGTCGCCTTCGCGCACTGCTGCATAGCGTGGAGGAGATTAGAAATGTGCCTCCTATTCTGGCGGATGCTGGCATACGGTTTCTCATCGTGGAGGCCTTGCCCAACACGGGAATTGACGGAGCCTGCTTCTGGTTGGACGCCAATTCGCCAGTAATAGTGTTGTCGCTTCGATTTGATCGTATTGATGCATTCTGGCACACGCTCATGCACGAGTCGGGTCACGTAAAGAACAAAGATGGCTTCTATGACGCAACGCTGGACACCCATCTTGTGGGCCGTGGCGTTCAGCCATCCGATGCGATGCCTGAGTTCGAGAAAGAGGCCGATCGCTTTGCGGTGGAAACATTGGTACCTCAAGATGCACTTCAGAGCTTCATCATTGGAGTGCGCCCTCTCTACTCCAAGGTCAGGATTCGCCTGTTTGCAGACCGCATACACGTGCATCCTGGGATAGTCTTAGGTCAACTCCATCAGCGTCAAGAGATAGACTGGTCATCCAATCGTGAAATGCTTGACAAGGTGCGCCACATTATCACGAAGTCGGTGTTGACGGATGGCTGGGGCTCGCTTTTGCCAGCAAATCTGTAAGCCCGAAGTGGAGTCAGCTTGCGGAGAACCTACACCGACCAAGTTTAGGCAGGGTCGGCATGAATCTCGCCTAGCAGGAAGTCGAGACATCGCCTTGACAACGATCAGCCCCTGTGCTAGTATGCCCGAGGTCACAAGTCTCCACTTTGGCGCTGTAAACTCATTCGGTGTGACGTTGCGGCTGGGAGTTTCTTGGCCGCGCGCGACATCGGTTCTGGCAGATTACAAGAGACTCGGCGTCGGATTCCGGGCCGCCGTTGGCACAGGCCGACCGGCTGAACATTCTCTGTGCTTCCTTCACTTTCGGTTCGCGCTCGCGTATTCTACGCAAGTCGTCGACGGACACCGTCCACGAAGTAGATGCGAAAACACTGACTTCTGCATCTCTGTCGGGCTTGCTCTACTTGACGCGGATGTCAGGCAAGATCATCAAAGGAGAGTTTACGATGGCGAAGGTCCGGTTGATGCACTTCTTGAATCAGTTTTTTGCCGGTGAGGGCGGTGAGGAGAAGGCAGACCTGCCCCTGAGCACAAGACACGGGCCTGTCGGCCCAGGCAGACGTCTACAGGCGCTGCTCGGTAACTCGGCCGAGATCGTCGTCACCGCCTACTGTGGCGACAACCACTTTCCCTCCCACGCGACGGAGACGCTTGGATCGATCCTCAAGATCGCTCAGGATAACGACGTCGGGATGCTGGTCGCCGGACCCAGCTTCGGCTCGGGAAGATACGGCTTGTCTTGCGTGGAGGTCTGCCACGCCATCGCCGGTTCCTTGCGTTTACGCTGCGTAACTGGCATGCACCCGGAGAACCCTGGTGTAGACGTCTACAGGCAGTACAAGGATAAAACTGTCTTCGCTGTGCCGACGACGCAGGACGCCTCAGGCATGGAGGATGCTCTGTCAAAAATGGCGGGGCTCGTGCAAAGGCTGGCCGCTGGCTCGGCGATGGGATCGGCATCTGCCGAAGGCTATCTTCCGCGCGGCTATCGACTCCCGGGCTCCAAAAGCAGGAGCGGCGTCGAAAGAGCCGTCGATATGCTGCTGGACAAGCTCGCCGGTCGGCCCTTCCAGACCGAGATCCCCGTCGAAAGCGCCGAGCCGATTCCTGTGCCTCCCAGGCTGAGAAGTCTCAAGGACGCCCACCTGGCCCTGGCGGGCACGGCCGGCATCGTTCCGGTGGGAAACCCGGATGGCTTCAAAGCGAATCGCAACACCCAGTGGCGGAAGTACTCCATCGACGCGATGGGTTCGATGCTGGACATCCCCTGGGAGGTTATGCACGGGGGCTACAACACCCAGTTTATGAAAGAAAACCCCAACTACGGCGTCCCGCTCGACGTCTGTCGGGAGCTCGAGGCGCAGGGCGCCTTCGGCAAGCTTTACCCATTCCACTATTCGACCATCGGCGTGCTGGGGTTGTACGCGGTTATGCTGGCGATGGGCGGCGAAATAGTGCGGGACATGAAGGCCGAGGGCATAGACGCCGCGATACTGGTCTCGACCTGAGGGACGTGTACTCGCAGCGGCGCTGTGATAACCAGAGAAATCGAGAAGGCCGGCATACCGGTGGCATTCATCACGCCGGTGCCCCAGCTTGGCCAGCAAATGGGAGCCAACCGCGTCATTGCCGGCACCAAGGTGCCACATCCCTGCGGCGACCCGGGATTGCCTCCCGACGCGGACCGCTCAGTGCGGCGCAAGATTCTCGAGACCGCCCTCGCGGCCCTTCAGACCGACGTCGACGGCCCTACCGTCTTCGTGCCAGAGGTTACGTTCACGTCCGGATAGGACGGTATTTCCTTCCAGCAGGCCGCGTGAACAAGGAGGTTTTTGATCTCCAATGATGTCGCAGTATTTGAGGTGTTGCAATGAGATTGGAGCTGGCAAGCTATCCGGTGCACAAAGTTCGTTTCGGCGGCCGTTCGAAGTACGCCGACGGAGTTCTGGAGATCGACAAGGAGGAACTGCTGAATCTCGCCCTCAAGGATGAGCGCATCGTTTCGGCCGACCTGGAGGTGGTGTACCCGGGTGAGCAGGCCAGAATTGTGTCGATCGGCGATGCCGTGGAGCCGCGAGTTAAGGTGGAAGGGCCTGGCTGCATATTTCCCGGCGTTCTCGGCCCCCCGCAAACCGTGGGTGAGGGAAGAACTAACCGGCTGGCAGGTGTCTCGGTGATCCACTCGGTGCGCTACGATCCCACCGTCACGACCGGGTCGGCATCGCAAAGGCTGGGGGTTGTGGACATGTGGGGGCCGGGGGCACAGTTGTCCGCGCTGAGCTCGACCATCAACATCGTTTTGGTCACCCGGCTGGTTGGCGGGGTCAACGAGCTGGAGGCCCACACCGCGATTCTGCTGGCGGAGTGCAGACTGGCGCAGCGCCTGGCGGAGACGACCAGGGGGTTGAGCCCGGACAGCTTGGAAGTGCTCGAGATATCCAGGGTCGATCCTTCTTTGCCGCGCATCGTCTACATTCTGGGCTGGGTAACCGAATGGCACGCACCCCATGCCAGGCTGGCGTACTACGGTCTTCCCGTCAGGGAGTCGTTGCCGACGCTGGTTCACCCCAACGAGTTCCTCGACGGAGCGCTGACCACGGATACGCGCAGGGGAAATTCGACCTACCCGCTGACCTGGGGCCTGTTGAACCAGCCGGTGGTGCTGGGGCTGCTGCGGGAGCACGGGAAACGTCTCAACTTCCTGGGAGTCATTCTACAAAGAACTCGCTTTGAAAGCGAGTTTGGCAAGCACGTCACCGCCATAAGTGCTTCGCAGATGGCCAGGATAATGGGCGCAGACGGTGCCATCATCACCAGAACCACAGCTTCGGGCAACAACCTGATGGACGCCATGTTCACGGTGCAGGAATGCGAGAGGAAGGGGGTGAAGACTGTCTTCCTGACACCCGAAGCCGGCGACGTAGACGGCACGGGGATGGCGCTCCACTACTACGTGGAGGAGGCGAACGCGATGGTGAGCACCGGCAACTTGAACGTGGGGCCGCATCTGCCGGCACCTGCCAGGGTCGTCGGCTGTGCAGAGGGCCAGACCGCGATGTTGAGGCCAGGCGATCCCTTGATCAACCCGTGGGGCGAGTTGAAGTTTGACGTCCTCACCGACATCGCTGAAGGGGTGGACTGGTTCGGCGACCGATACGTTACCTGCGAGGCATACTAGTCACTTGGCATTCCGTATCCACTAGAAAGGAGCTAGTTACTATGGCAAAAGCTCGTCTCTTGCACCTGTTGAACCAGTTCTTCGCGGGCGAGGGCGGCGAAGAGAAAGCGGACCTGCCCCTAACTACCAGGGAGGGGGCAGTTGGCCCGGCCAGACGTCTGCAGGCTTTGCTGGGGGACTCAGCCGAGATCGTCGCCACCGCCTACTGCGGCGACAACTACTTCGCTTCCCACGCGACGGAGACGCTTGGATCGATCGAGAAGATCGTTCGAGAGCGCGACATTGGGATGCTGGTCGCCGGCCCCAGCTTTGGATCGGGCAGATACGGTTTCGCCTGCATGGAGGTCTGCCACGCGGTGGCCAGCTCCCTGGGTTTGCCGTGTGTAACCGGCATGCATCCGGAGAGCTCGGCGCTAGAGGTGTATCGGAACTACAAGGACAGGACCGTCTACGCGCTTCCGACAACACAGGATGCGTCGGGTATGGAGGACACGCTGTCGAGGATGGCGCGGTTCATCGCCAGGCTGGGCGCAGGCCAGCCCATCAGGTCGGCGTCCGAGGAAGGCTACCTGCCGCGCGGCTTCCGGGTAACTGAGCTTCGCAGCAGAAACGGTGCGCAGCGGGCCATCGATATGCTGTTGAGCAAAGCTGCCGGTCGAACCTTCGAAACTGAGATGCCGGTCGAGATCGTGGACCCGATACCCGTGACGCCTCCCTTGAAGAGTCTTAAGGGCGCCTGTCTGGCTGTGGCAGACACGGCCGGCGTCGTGGCGTGGGGGAATCCGGACGGCTTCAAGTCGGTCCGAAATACGCAGTGGAAGAAGTATGCCATCGAGGGACTCAGCTCGATGCAGGACATTGGGTGGGAGGTCATGCACGGAGGCTACAACACTCAGTTCATGAAGGAGAATCCCAACTACGGCGTTCCCCTCGACGCCCTTCGCCAGCGGGAAAAGGAGGGTGCATACGCCAAGCTGTATCCCTATTTTTACACGACCACGGGTGTACTGGCCTTGATATCGGATATGCAGGCCATTGGCGCGGGAATGGTGCGCGACATGAAGGCGGAAGGCGTCGACGCGGCCATACTGGTCTCCACCTGAGGAACCTGCACTCGCAGCGGTGCTGTGATAGCCAGGGAGATCGAGAAAGCCGGCATGCCGGTCGCTTTCATCACGCCTATGACCATGCTGGCAAAGCAGATGAAGGCCAATCGAATCGTCGGCGGAACAAAGGTGCCGCACCCGTGCGGTGACCCGGGCATGCCGGGGGATGCCGACCGCGCTGCGCGACAAGAAATCGTCGAGTGCGCACTGCGTGCCCTTCAAACTGAAGTCGAAGGGCCGACGGTCTTCGTGCCCGACATCACGTTCACATACTCGTAGGCCGGTTTCTGGTGCAGAAATGCAGTCCGTAGGGGTCCGCCTTAGGCGGACGTGGTTGCCCCGGGGCAGGGCGGGGCACCGCCGGCATTTCGTACCAAAAACCTAAGCCAGCACTTGGAGAGGTACCCTATTCAGCGAGCACGAAGCGAGGTTCTGATATGAAGCTGGAGCTGGCAACTTTCCCGACGAAAGACGTTCGTTTTGGCGACCGGACTGGGTATGACGGAGGAGTTCTGGAGCTGAACAAGACCGAGCTGCTCGGCCTAGTCCTGCAGGACAATAGAATCGCCTCGGCCGACCTGCACCTGGCCTTCCCGGGCGAGCAAACGAGGATAGTCAACGTTCGGGACGCCGTGGAGCCGAGGGTGAAGGTCAGTGGCCCCGGATGCGTGTTCCCCGGCATCCTTGGACCTCTCGAGACCGTCGGCGAGGGCAGGACCAATACGCTGCCGAATGTCGCCGTCGTAAGCTCGGCGGACTACAAGCCAACGGTCACGACCGGCACGGCAGCGCCAACCACATCGATCCTCGACATGTGGGGGCCCGGAGCCGCGTTGACGCCGTTGGGCTCGACCAGCAACGTCGTGTTGACGACCAGGCTGGCCGAGGGAGCGAACGAGCTGGACGCCCATAGCGCGCTGCAACTGGCCGAGCTCAGGGTAGCGCGGCGCCTCGCCGAGACGACGACGGATCGAGACCCCGACAGCGTGGAGGTCTTCGAGCTGTTCGACGCCGACCCTTCCCTGCCAAGGGTGGTCTACATCCTGGGCTGCTACACGGAGTGGCACACTCCCCACTCGAGCGTGGCATACTACGGTTTGCAGATCAAGGAGTCCCTCCCGACGTTCGTCCACCCCAACGAGTTCCTGGACGGTGCGCTCACCGCGGATGCGCGCAAGGGACATTCCAGTTGGCCACGAACCCGGAGCTGGATGAATCAGCCGGTGGTGATGGCGCTGATGAGGGAGCACGGCAAGCGGCTGAGCTTCCTGGGCGTGATCCTGCAGAGAACGCGCTTCGAGAGCGAGTTCGGCAAGCAGGTTACCGCCTTATCCGCTTCCCAGATGGCCAGGTCGATGAAGGCCGACAATGCCATCATCACCAGAATGACGCCTTCCGGCAATAACCTGGTGGATGTCATGCTCACCGTGCAAGCGTGCGAGAGGAAGGGGATCAAGACCGTTTTCGCGAGCCCGGAGGCTGGGGAAAGTGACGGCACCGGGCCTGCGATGCACTTCTACGTGCCGGAGGCGACGGCGATGGTAAACACGGGCAACTTGAACCTGGAGCCGCACCTACCGGCGCCGGCCAAGGTCATCGGTTGTCCTGAAGGCCAGACCGTAGTGATGAGGCCGGGAACGGCACCCATCAACCCGTGGGGCGAGCTGAAATTCGACACCAGCACCGACATCACCGAGGGAACCGACTGGTTTGGCGGCATGTACTTTACCTGTGCACTTTACTAAGAGGTCGAGAACATGCGGCTTGGTTGGCAGCGGAAGTACTATGGACAGAGTAAAATACCGGACAGGAGGAAGGAAAATGACTGGTAGGCTCTTCTCAATCGTCGTTGCCATCGCTCTAGCTCTCGTAGTTCTCGCGACCGCGTGTACCGCGGCACCCCAGCCCCAACCGGCAAAACAGGCCGAGGCGCCAAAAACCGAGACAAAACCGGAAACCAAGGCAACACAACCGGAAAGCAAGCCACAGGTTTCCCAGGCACCTAAGCCAGCGGAGCCCAAGGCGAAGGAACAGCCACCGAAGGCGCTGTCCAAAGTCAAGGTCGGGATCTTTAGATCGCTCTCCGATGCCGGCCTCTACATCGCCGCGGAGAAGGGCTATTTCCGCGAGGAAGGCATCGACATCGAGTTCGTCGAGTTCGATGGTATCGCCAAGATCATCCCCGCGTTGGCGGCAGGACAGCTCGACGTCGGGACGGGATCGGCGGGCGCCGGGGTGTACAACGCCTTCAAACGAGACCTGCCGATCAAGATCGTCGCCGATAAGGCGACCCCTGCGCCCGGCCGTGGATACCAGGGGCTGATCGTTCGCAAGGACATCTGGGACAGCGGCGCCTTCAAGGATTACAAAGACCTCAAAGGTAAGACCGTTGCCGTAACGTCTATTGGACAAGGTGCTGGTAGTGAAGGCATGATTGACCGGGCTTTGAAGAAGGGAGGACTTACGCTGCGGGACATCGATGCCGTGAGCATCACCTATACCGATATCAACGCCGCCCTCGCCGGCAAGAAAATCGACGTCGCCTTGCAGATGGAGCCGTATCTCACTCAGGCATTGGAGATGGGCGTTGCCGTCCGCTTCAAGAACGCGGACGACTTCTATCCCAACCAGCAAACTGCGGTGCTCCTCTACGCTCCACACTTCTCGCAGTCCAATATCGATGTGGCCAAACGATTCATGGTAGGTTATCTGCGGGGTGTCAGGTACTACAACGACGTCCTCGATAAGAAACTGGACAAGAAGGAGATGGTTCAGATTCTCGTCAAGAACACGCCCGTCAAAGACCCGGCCATGTACGACAAGATGGTCTATCCCGGTCTGAACCCCGACGGCTACGTGAACAAGCAGAGTCTCAATGACGATCAGGACCTCTTCATTTCTAAGGGCTACATCAAGGAAAAGGTTCCCGTAGACCTGGTGGTGGATAACCAGTTCGCCGACTATGCCGTGGAGAAGCTCGGCAAGTACAAAAAATAGTGGGGTTTTTGTAATGAAGCTGGAACTGGCAAGTTTCCCGGTAAGAGATGTTCGTTTTGGCGATCGGACCGGGTACGACGGCGGAGTTCTTGGGATAAGCAAGGACGAGCTAATCGGTCTCGTCTCCCAGGACAAAAGGATCGCCTGGGCCGGCGTCGCGGTGGCCTTCCCGGGCGAACAAACCAGGATAGTCAACGTCCGTGACGCGGTGGAGCCAAGGGCAAAGATATCTGGCCCGGGGTGTGTCTTTCCCGGCATCCTCGGGCCCATCGAGACCGTTGGCGAGGGCAGGACCCACACGTTGCCGGGCGTCGCGGTCATACATTCCGCCGAGTACGAGCCCTCGGTCATCACAGGAACCGGAGCGCCGACAACCTCGATCCTCGACATGTGGGGGCCGGGGGCAGCCTTGACGCCGTTGGGGTCGACCATCAACGTCGTCTTGACGACCAGGCTGGTCGATGGGGTTACGGAGCTAGACGCCCACAACGCGATTCAACTGGCCGAGTGCAGGCTGGCGCAGCGACTGGCCGAGACGACGAAGGATCTCGATCCCGAACAGGTGGAGGTCTTCGAGCTCTTTGACGTCGATCCTTCCCTGCCACGGGTAATCTATATCGTCACCTGCAACACGGAGGTGGCCCTTGCTCACTCCGGTGTGGCATACTATGGATTCCACATCCGGGAGTCGCTGCCGACCTACGTCCACCCCAACGAGTTCATAGACGGAGCGCTCACGTCGGACGCTCGCAAGGGACATTCCAGTTGGCCACGAACCTGGAGCTGGATGAATCAGCCAGTGGTGCTGGCGCTGATGAGGGAGCACGGCAAGCGGCTGAGCTTCCTGGGTGTGATCTTCCAGAGAACACGGTTCGAGAGCGAGTTCGGCAAGCAGATTACGGCCGCGTGTACGTCGCAGATGGCCAGGTCGATGAAAGCCAACAATGCCATTATCACCAGGATATCGCCTTCGGGGAACAACCTGATGGATGTGATGCTGACGTTGCAGGCGTGCGAGAAGAAGGGCATCAAGACCGTCTTCGCCAGCCCGGAGGCAGGCGAGAGCGACGGCACCGGTCCTGCCTTGCACTTCTACGTGCCCGAGGCGACGGCGATGGTGAACACGGGCAACCTGAACGTCGAGCCGCGCCTGCCGGCACCCACCAGGATTATCGGCTGTCGCGACGGCAGGGGCGTGGTGATGAGGCCCGGCACGCCGCCCATCGATCCCCGTGGCGAGCTCAGATTCGATACGTGCACCGACATTACCGAGGGAACCGACTGGTTCGGTGGCATGTATTTTACGTGCGCGGAGTATTGAGCAAAAAACCCTTGACGAGAAGACCTGCTTCTGGTAGTATGCCATTCAGTCTCGTTCTTGCGGGGTAAGGGTTGAACAGGCTTCGCTACAATATCATACTACTTCTGCTTGCGGGTCTTCTCCTGCTGACGCCGGGCATTGCCAGCGCCGACGAGGGCATGGCTACCTGGTATGGCCCTGGATTCCACGGCAACGTAATGGCCAACGGCCAGATCTACGACATGTACGATCCGACCACCACGGCCTCCAACATGTATCCTTTTGGCACGTGGCTCGAGGTCACCAATATCGCCAACGGCCGCACCGTCGTCGTCCAGGTGCGGGACCGGGGTGCATTCACCCACGCCCTCGACCTTAGCTACGCTGCGTTCAAGGAGCTCGAAGATCCGCAGAAGAAGATGTCCATCAAAGTCCGCTTCAAGGTCACCTCGCCCCCTGAAGGATACGCCGATCACGGCGACGCCAAGAGCAGTCGGGGCGGGCAGCGACCGCGAAGCCCTGAGCCCGCGGAGCCCTCGGTACCCGTTCCCTCAGCTCCGCCGGCCGCAGTTGCTAAGCCTGCCACTACATCGGCCTCCGGCACGCCTGGTGAATACGTCGTCCAGCCGGGCGACACGCTCAGGAGCATTGCCGCCAAGTTTGATTTGGATGCGAAAGCGCTCGCGTCTTTGAACGGCATCGACGACCCCGACCGCATCGCCCCCGACCAGAGGCTGAGGGTAGCGGCCACCCAGCCTTCCCGACCCGCCAGCGCCGCAGCACCAGCAGTCGCGCCCAAGGAGTACGTCGTCCAGGAAAGAGACACTCTTTCAAGCATCGCCGATAGATTTGGAATGACCACGGACTCGCTGACCAAGCTAAACCGCATCGAAAAACCCGATCTCGTGGTCGTCGGCTCGCGCTTGAAGATCGAGGGAGGACAGGCATCCGCCCCGACTCCAAGAGCCCATGTTGTGGGGGCCGGCGAGACGCTGGGCGAGATAGCCGAGCGCTACGGCGTGTCGCAGAAGGCCATCGTAGAGCTCAACAGATTGGCCGACGGAGATCACATCGTCATCGGCCAGGAGCTACGCCTGCCGGCGTCCTCAAGCGCCGGCGGCAGTCCTGTTCCAGCCACGCGTACCAGAGAATACGTGTTGAAGGAGGGAGACACGCTCAACACCGTTGCCGAAAGGTTCGGTCTAGAAATGAGCGTATTGGCCGGTATTAACGGCATCCAGAATCCGGACCTGATTCAGCCGGGCCAGACTTTGCGAATCCCCTAGCCAATTGCGTGCAGAACGCAGTGCCCAACTCGCCCGGCTGTTGTTCTCCCTCCTATCGTGTGCTATTATCTGCACAGCATCACCCTGGGTGAGGACTGAGCAAGTCGCCTTATGAGACAGGTTGGCCGGGCCGTAGCCGCCCTACAAATTCCAAGAGCCGGAACCCTGGCCTCGTTCGCCGTGCTTATCGCGTTCATGGCCATCGTGTGGCCATTGACTTCGCTCGTTCACGAGGTGACCGTCAATTTTGCGGCGGCCTTGTTGAACGTCGTCACGTCCTCGGCGATCACGCTGCAGCTCCTGGACGCGCTTCCCGTGGACAAAGTCTACAGCTCGGTCGCCTTCTCCACTATCGGCAACATCAGGGCCCAGGGGGTCGCCGTGGCGGAGCCGCTGGGTCACGCGCTGCACGAGCTTCTGCCGCCTGTGTTTGCCGAGCCGGAATTGGTAGCCCAGGGAGCTTGGACCAGCGCGGTGGTTGCCTCCGGCAGCTCTTTGGCAGCTCGCTTGCTGGCCGTCTCGCTTTCCGGCGCATTGCTGGTCTTCCTGGGAGCGATTCTAATACAGGCCGGGCTCAGCGGTCGCCGTTTGGGCCTCACTTGCTGCGGCCTGTCCGCGAAGACCGTTTTCATTCTGGCCGGCGCGCTACTCCAGGTAAGGGTTGTCACCGTCATCTTTGGCCTGACCATATCCTTCCGCGACATCGAGGTGATGGGCCTATCGCTTGTGTTTACGAAGCTCTTGCGTCTCACGCCGGAATCGTACGCCGCCCTGGAAGCCACCCTCGACCCATTCGTTTCGGCGATCCTTCCCGTGGCGGTCTTGGCCTCGATCTTTGCCGTCGACCTCTGCGTCCTGAAAGCTTGCGTCGTCCTCGTTTCACGCCGCGTCAGGGAGAGCGTTTGCCCCGGCACTCCGGAGGGCCAGCCCTGCGAGCTCCGTCTTGCCGAGCGCGCCACCGCTTTTTCGCGCCGGCTTGTGACAGGCTCTTCGGCGCCGGTTTTCGTGTTGTTACTGGTGGCGGGGGCGGGACAGGATTTCGCGAGGGCCAAGACCAATTACACCCTGGACGCGCTGCCCGCCATCCAGCCTTCCGAGCAAGCGGTAGTAGTCGAGGTAACCACGACCGAGCCGGAGGTGGTACCGACCCCGACGCCGCTGCCTACGCCGACGCCCAAGCCCACTCCACGCATCCCTGTGCCGTCCGTGGTGAAGATTGCCGGCGGAAATATGCAGTATGTCTACACTGTGAATGGCGTCCGACAGACCATTCGCGGCATAGGCTACAACGTCAACTACTTTGACTTGCCGGAAAGAAGGAGGGCGCGGCTGTACGACAGGGACTTCGCCAAGATGAGGGAGATGGGAATCAACACCATACTCGGGTGGGATCAGAATCTCTTCGATCAGGTGACACTGGCGAAAGCCGACGAATATGGCATTGGCGTTGTCCTGCCCTACCATCTACCTCCCGAAGGTAATTACCTCGACCCGGAGTATCGCGAATCCCTCAAGGACAAGGTCATCACCTGGGTGAAGAGGTACAAGGATCAGCCGGCGCTACGGATGTGGGGCTTAGGCAACGAGGTCCTGCACGACATTAAAGAGAAGCGCCAGAGCAAGCCTTTCGCCGAGTTCTACAGGGACCTGGCTGAGTCTGTGCACGAGGTCGATCCCAACCATCCCATAATATACCGAGAGGCGGAGGACGTCTTTGTGCCGACCCTCAAGAAGGCGCTCGCACCATTACTGTCCGACGAACCCTGGCTGGTTTATGGAGTAAACATCTTCACCTACCGTATGGGCAAGGTCCTGACGAATTGGCAGGAGCAAGGCTTTGACGTGCCCCTCGTCATTTCGGAATACGGCCCCACTGGCCTTGGCCCATCCGATCGTCCGGCCGCCTACCTGAGGATGTGGGGGCTCATGCGCAGGCACCCCAATCTGGTGCTTGGCGGCTTTATGTACGTGTGGAGCACCAACGGCCCGGAAGCGTTGGATCGCGTCTTCGGCCTGGTGGACGAGAACAATCATCCCACCGACCAAACGGTGGAAATGATGGCCGCCACGTTTGCCGAGGAGATCCAGGAGGAAAAGGAAACGGTGGCCCTCCCACCGAAGGACGCGAGCGAAACGCGCGTGGGGTCACAATAGCGCCTTTTGGTTTTCCATGCCCTTGGCAGAGCGCCACCAGGGACGAAAACCCGGGGATACCCACCGCAAAGGCCGCAAAGGACGCAAAGATTTTCTATACTTTCCTTTGCGCTCTCTGCGTTCTTTGCGGTTCACGTATTTTCGTGCTTACGAACCTATACCTCAGATACAGCTCCTCGTTGTAAGCAAAAGCCGACAGCAGCTTCAGCTTCGCGACCCTACCTGGATCGAGGCCCTTTCCTTCAACCATAGTCAGCTCACGACCGCCCACGATCTTGGGCGCCACCGTCCAAAAAAGCTCGTCGGCGTAACCCGCGTCGACGAAGGAGAAGTTCAAAGTCGGTCCCCCTTCCACCAGCAGGCGCTTGACGCCGAGATCGTCGACCAATATGGACATAAGTCTGTTCAGGTCCACGTCCTTCTGGCCCACGACGATCACCCTCGCGTAGCTCTCGAGCGCACGAATCCGTGCCCGGTCGGCGCGCTCGCTGGTGAAGACGATGGACTCGAAATCGGCCGACTGAAAGAACTTTCGCTGGAGCGGCAGCTCGGCGGAGGCGCTTATCACCGCGGCCAGAGGGTGGGGACCGAGGCCGCGCAGTAGACGCCGCTCCTGTAATGCGGCCGGAAGGCTAAAGTTCACGTCCTCATTCCTCAACGTTCCCGCTCCCACGATCACCATGTCCACTGCCGCGCGAATCTTGCGCATCAGGCCATGGTCCACGGCGCTGCCGACGGGGAACGAGCGTCCGCCTATGGTAACCTTCCCGTCTATGGTCGACACCATGTTCATAGCGACGTAGGGTCGACCGGGCGGCGGCTCGGGAAACTCCAATTCGTCGTAGAGGCCATCTATGGTCGATCGATCGGTCGGTATGACGAATAGCGGCTGGTGTCGCATGGTAGCTTCGGACTCCGTTTCACAGGCGACTTCGCACCGGCAGGTTGTCGCCCCGTGACACTATGAAACCACAAGCGGGTGCGACTGTCAACCCACGACGCCGTCCGTTGGCACACTATTTGCCCAGGTCGCAATAGTGGCCAAGAGCTTATCGGTCAACTCTCGAGGGGAGGTGATCCCCGTGTTCAAACTGTTCGTCGCAGTTGTGATGGTGATCAGCTTGGCGCTCTATGCCGGATGGGGGCTCGTCGGCGGCAGCGGCGCGCCGGCCCAGGAGGAAAAAGGTCTCGTCGAGACCAATGAAACAATCGAGCAGGAGTTCGAATTATCGGGCGGCGCTACGCTCGACTTCCGCAACGTGGACGGCGACCTGTCGATCACGACGGGCAAGCCCGGACACATTGCGCTTTCCGCCATCAAACGGGCGCGGGGCGCCGATTGGGATGAAGCCAAGCGTAACCTTGGCAACACCGCCGTCGACATTGAGCGCAAGGGCGACACCATCGTCATCACCAGGCGTGCCTCATCCGGTGGGAGCTGGCTCAGCCGCTCCGCACCCGCATCCGGCCACGTCGACTACCATCTCGTGGTTCAAGAGGAAGTGGGTGTCAGAGTAACCGGCGCCACCGGATCGATCCGTATCGACGGCATCAAGCAAGGTATCAGCATCGTGGGGACCAGGTTGAACGCCGGACTGACCAACATCCGGGGCGGCATTTCGATCAAGTCGGAAGCCGGCAGTATCCGCGTCAGCGGGGCCAGCGGCGAAATGAAATTCGAGTCCAAGACGGCGCAGGTGTCCGTCGAGAAGGCGTCGGGGCCTTCGCTGACCATCGCCACCACCGCCGAGGTGACCGTAAAGGATGCCGAAATCGGCGGCGATGTCCTTGTCAAGTCTACCTCGGGAAACGTAACGCTGCAACGGCTGCACGCGCGCAACATCGATGCCGACGTCAAAGACGGCACCACTAAGGTGTCCGAGGCGACCGCCGACGGTACGTTTACGATACAGGGAAGCGACAAGAAAGTGTCGATCGCGCGGGCCCAGGCGGGTACCCTGCGGGTCGCGACCACCAGCGGTGACCTGGAGCTTCAGGAAGTGCAGGGTGGTCTGGATCTGAAGACCCAGGGCGGCAAGGTGAACGTGCGTCGAGTGACCCCGACGTGGCTTCGCGTCGTCGCCGGCGCCAACCCCGTGCTGTACGCCGGGCAACTGCCCGACGGCGGTGAGCACAGCATCCTCACGACCTCGGGGGCGATTTCCGTGTTCATCGCCAGAGAGAGCTCAATCCGCCTGGACGCCAGCACCGAGTCCGGAGCCATCACAGTCAACGACCAGATACCTCTCGAGGCAAGCGTACGATCCGCAACGCACGTGCAAGGCACCGCCAACGGCGGTCGCGCCACCGTGACGCTGGCCACCTCCTCCGGAGACATCGAAATCGAAGTCGGCGAGCCGTGGTGGCGGTAGTGCGGCCTACAGCACCTTCGGCATATCGCGCTGCGTAGCTGTGTCTGGGCGCTTCACTCGACTGGTGCCCCTAGAGCGGGCACAGTGCCCCGACGTGGCGCGTTGTGCCAGGCTGAAACGGAAATCCTCGCAGGCAGGCGAAAAACCCTTGACACGCCGCTTTACTTGTGGTAGGATTGCAGCCGGATGGCGAGGTTACGCTATCCCGCAGCCCGATGCGGTAGCCTGCGCGTCGCCAGCGCCTATGTCCGCGAGACCTCTTGCCCACTATGCCGCCGTGTCTCCGGCCGTGCCGTCGTCCGTATCGTTCGCTTGTGCCACCAGCAGGAGGCTCAGGGATGAGGGGCCATCTATCCAACTACTTCGCGAAGGTCTGGAGTCTGCCTGCCCTGCCCCCCCCCGCAACGCGCTAAAGGTATCTTCCCCGCTTGCGTTCCGATGCTTCGCGCATGCCCGTGCTTGCGCTCCGCCCGTACGCAACCACCACAGTACCCGGAGGTGACACCGTGCCTAAGATCAAGCTGAAGGCGCCGCCCACTAACGGCCTGGCAGCCCCGGAGCCCGAGGGCAAAGCCGTGCCCCTGGCCCCCCTCAACATCAGCGGCGTGGTCGTCAGAAAGAAAGACCTGATCAGCGCGCTCCGAATCTACGTGCCGCACATCAGCGATATCCGGGCCTTCGAGGACGACGCGCGGTTCTACCTGGTGCTGGATCAGCCGCAGGCGGCAGAAGAGGCTGAAGCGCCCGATTGAGTTCCCGGGCGCAGGAACATCACGAACATGGAGGATGCTATGAGCACAACCTGGGCGAAAGGGCTGTCGCATCGCGAGTTCCTGAAGGTGTGTGGCCTTGCCCTAGCGGGGGCCGGCGCAAGCCAGATGGTGGTGCCGCCAAAGCCCGCGCTGGCGGCCGATGGGAACTTCGATAATCTGACCGTGACAGGTAACGCCTACCTTTGCACGACGAGCGGCAACGTGGGGATCGGGACAAGCAACCCTGGGGCTCGTCTCCAGCTCCTCGATACAGCCAACAATAACAATCCTTTGATTCACGTTCTCAACGAGAACAACTGGAAGGAGATGTATTGCGAAACTGTTTCCAATGGGGCTGATGACGACATCACGAGAGGTTTAGGAAAGCCAGGGGAACGATCGCCGCCAAAACCGCTCCTCCCAACAATGACCGCATCGGCGCCATTACCTGGGATAGCTACAGCGGCTGGGCCTACTATTCCAATGCCGGCATTCTCGCCTATGTGGATGGGACGGCAAGCAGCTCTTCGACCCCTGGACGTTTGGTCTTTAACACGACCCCGGATGGCTCGACCGCCGCCCAGACCAGGATGGTCATCAAGAACGATGGCAAAGTCGGCATCGGCACGACGAGCCCGGGCTACAAACTGGAAGTAGTGAGCGCCAATGCGACCGCCATCAGGGCCTTGAGCGGCTCCGATGCGGCCAACACGGCAATTGCGATTGGCCGCACTACATCAGAGGGGAGATTGGCGATTGCTGCAGGGCCCGGCCAATATTCCCCCGGCGCTGCGGCTGGAGATTTGGTCCTAAGGACCGAGGACAACTCCAAGAAACTGTTTCTCAACTCAGGCTATTCGGCGGACACTCTAGTCGTGGCTGGTGGCAAAGTTGGGATCGGCACGCCTAGCCCGAGCCAAGTGCTGGAGGTCAGCGGTGCCAGCGAACCGCTGATTCAGGTGACACACACTGGGATGCCCGGCAGCCCCTTCCTGCTTATGGGCATGAACCAGGGGAACAACGCGGCCATTTTTCAGGCGAGCAATGGCAAGGACTTCAAGTTCTACAATGGCCAGTACGCGCTGGCAATTCTGGGAAGCAACGGCAACGTGGGTATCGGAACGAATAGCCCGGACGCCAAGCTGCAGGTTGCGGGAGACGTGCACATCAATGGCCCGCTCTACTTTATCGCGCCTGCCGATCCCCACTATAAGATCGAACTCAGCGAATGGTATGGTTCGGCAGGAATTCGCGTCAAAGGTTGGGGGGCGGTTCAGTTGGCAACGGGCAACGGCGACATCCTAACCGTTGCAGGGGCCAGCGTGGGTATCGGCACGACCGCACCAGGGCAGAGATTGCACGTCGCCGGCAATGCCCGCGTAGATGGCGAGCTATGGATGAACAGCAGTCTCGCCGTCAACGCGTCCGGGGTGGCGACCCAGTGCTTGTACGCACAATAGGCCAGAGGGTTGAGGGTTGAGCGTGGAGGGTTGAGGGCATAGGGTCGAGGAGGAGGGAAGGTAAGATTGAAGCAGAAGGGAGGGGGCGATGCCAAGGACGATTACTATCGACAATATCAAGGTCACAGAGGTGCGGCTGAACAAGGATTCCAGCGGGCAGCTTCGCATCTACGCCGAGTACCAGTTGAAGTCGGGGACGCAGGTGGTGCAGGCGAAGTACGAGGAGATCACCGCCGGCCTCAGTAGCCAGCGCAGGACCTCGGCCGCCGCGCTACTGGACGCCATCGTGCAGGACCTCACCGCGGCACAGGCGTAACGGAACCAACCGGGTGAAGACGTGGCAATTCTCTGCGGCGAGTATGCGGATTCCACATTCCGTGTGTTCCGTGCTTTCCGTGGTTACCCGGCTCGTGGAGACGCTACCACGGAAGACACGGAAAGCACGGAAAGACAAAGGAGAGGCCGAGGAGGACGAAGAGATGTCAGGGACGTCCGCACCAGGTGGTGCGACCGGGACGATAGACCCCGCGACGGGCGGGCGCGTGGCATCCGGCCGGGTATCACTTGATTTCCCGGCGGGCGTGGCCGACGGCAACAAGCCACTTTCGATCAACCTGAACGTCCGCACGACCCTGCCCGCTTCGCCGTTCCGGGGGCTATACCTCGTCTTCGACGTCGAGGCCACCGAGCCTATACCGCCCAACGGGCGCAAGGAGACCGCGCGCAAGGTCGAATCGTTGCGGCGGCCGGTCACCATCGAGGTGGATATCACCGGGATTAGCAGCACGCGGCCCCTCGTGCTCTCGGTGTGGGATCAGCGCCTGGGCCACTGGTGGCGCATACCCACGCATATCGACGCCGCCCGCAACGTCGCGCGGGCGCAGACCTGGCACTTCAGCAGCTTCGGCCTGGGCGACGATACCCAGTCACCCACGCCGCCGCAGACCCTGGAATCGTTCCAGACCTCGCTGTTCACCGGCACCGCCTCCGCCGGCTACACCATCGACATCCCGCCGGGCACCAACGGCGTGGCGCCGAAGATCACCCTGACCTATTCCAGCCAGGCCGTCGACGATATGAACGAGACCTGGGCGCAGATCGCGCCCGACGGCAACACCAACGGCGACAACGCCGAGAACGCCATCCAGGCGCACTGGCTGGGCCTGGGCTGGAGCCTGGAACTGGGGGCGATCTTCCGCCGGGCCGATAACTCCTACCGCCTGATGCTCGAAGGCAGCAGCTACGAGCTGGTGGAGGTGGACGGCAGCGATCCCAACGACAGGCGCTACCGTACCAAGGACGACCAGTTCTGGCTGATCCGGCGCAGGCAGGACTCCCCGGGTGCGCACAACAGCACGGGGACCTGGTGGCTCATCAGGACCAAGAACGGCACGGAGTACCGCTTCGGCTACACCGGCAACTCGGAGATGTGGGCGGGACTCAACCAGGGCGAGTACGTGGCCTGGGCCTTTCTACTGGACACGATCAAGGACCCGCACGGCAATACGGTCGAGATAGATTACCTGGAGCAGACGGACACCCTCGACGGCCGGGGCTACGATCAGGCCTACTATCCCCTGGAGATCCGCTACACCAGGAACGCAGGCAACGGGCTGAATCCGCAGCGCAAGGTGAAGCTCAACCTGGTGGATCGGACGGACTACGTCACGCGCTCGGGCGAGTACCAGTACTACTACAAGAAGAAGCTGGACAGCATCGACGTCCTGCTGAACGACGCGCTGGTGCGCAAGTACGTGTTCATCTACGACACCGGTAAGACGCCATACTGGCACAAGCCGAACTCCGAGGACCAGGTGCAGGGCCAGGTGAAGCTGCTGCTGACGGAGGTCTACCAGGGGGATGGCACGTGCCCCGTGGGGCCCGTCTACGGCAACCTCACCACCGGCAACTACCTGCCGCCGGTGAAGCTCGCCTACTACGAGGGCACGAATGCGTACCAGGACAACACCATCGGCAAGCTGCACCTGAAGACGGTCACCAACTACCTGCTGGGCGGCACGATAACTTACAACTATCAGCGCTACACGCCGCAGAACTGGTCGGGGCTGAAGCACCGCTACCGGGTGTCGAAGGAGACAAAGAGCGGCGGGGCTGGGACGTCCGACGTGGTGCGGGACTTCAGCTACACGTGGGCCTGGCGGGACTCCTCATCGGGCGAGTTTCGGGGCCACGACGACGTGATCGCCGTGGATACGACGGGCATCCAGGACGCCAGCAAGTTCTACACCAACGCCGGGGCCAACGGCAAGTCGCAGGCGGACTGCAACTTCCTGCGGGGCAGGACGTACCGGGAGTCGGTGCTCAAGAACGACGAGGCATTTCAGGCCGTCCAAAACTACGGCAGCGATATGAGCGCAGCGGGGTACGGGCGAGGCGGCTGGAACTACATCCCCGCCAAGTTCAGCATCGGCACCTCGGGCGAGCTGCGCATCGGGCTGATCCAGAGCACCAGCTACGACCTGTACGACCACGCCGGGTACGCCTACTTCGCGCCATCCTACACGATCATCACCAAGGTCGAGTTCGACTACGAGACCAACTACGACAACGCCAAGGTCATCCTGGCCATGGACTACACCGACCATCCCGACGTCTGGACCAAGGACGCTTTCGGCCCCAGCAGCGGGCACGCGGTGGTGAACGTGGTGGGTGGGGCCGGGTGGGTGGCGTTCGGGGTGTTCGCGCGGGGCGGCTTCAGCTACGGGCAGCCGACGGGTGAGTGGTTCGGGCGCATCTACAACCTGAAGGTCTACTACCGCAGCATCCTGCGCTCGACGGACAAGGGATGGGAGTACGTGGCCAGCGTGGGCGACGCGAAGCACATCCAGTTGCGGCAGGTGCAGGAGATGTTCGACTGGCAGCTCAAGCGGGTGCGCTACGCCTACGAGACGAGCTACGGCAACGTCACCGACTTCTACGAGGACGGCGACCCCAACGTGTCGGGCGACGAGCGGCGCAAGCACTACGACTACGCCGTGGAGCCGGCGGTTGGGGTATGGATCGTGGACCGGTTGTCGCAGGAGATCGTGCTTAACAAGGAGAGCGGCCAGGAGGTCGAGAAAGCGCGCACACGGTACTACTACGACCGGGACGGCGGCGGCAACCGGCGGGCGCACGGGTCGGCGCCGACCCTGGGCGACCTGATCGCCATCGAGAGGGTGTACCTTGGGGACGAGGCGAAGAACGCGTGGACCGACTACTGGCACGACGCCTTCGGCAACAGGACCAGAGAGCAGGACGGCCGTGGCAACCAGACGAACGCCGTCTACGAGTCGACCTATCGCACGTTCCCGTACACGATCACCAATGCCAAGAGCCAGGTGGAGACCAGGAGCTACGACCCGGCCACCGGCAGGATCGCCAGCGTGGTGGATATCAACAACCAGACGACAGGGTACGAGTACGATTCCTTCAAGCGGCTGAGCAAGGTGAGGAGGCCCGGGGACGAGTCCCCGGCGACGCCCACGCTGGAGGTCGAGTACTACTGCAACACCGGGCAGGCGGCACCGCGCTTCGCCATCACGACCACGCGCAAAGACACCAGCGCCGACGGCGTCTACCGCGCGAAGTCCTGGCACGACGGGCTGGGGAGGGTGGTGCAGAGTCGCGCCGAGAACGCGGCGGGATCGAACCCGCTGGTGGTGGACACCGGCTTCGACAGCCGGGGCCTGAAGTCCAGCCAGTCCGTGCCCTACGTCGCGGGCAGCAGCACCTGGGACTACACCAGCCCGGATGGCACCCAGCCCAAGACCCAGTACGCTTACGAAGGCCTGCGGCGCACCTCGCAGGTCACCAATCCCGACAGCACGGCCAGGCTGTGCTATTACTCGGGTCGCACCACCAGCCAGGTGGACGAAAGGAGCCATCGGCGGGATCTGACGAACGATCCTTTCGACCGGCTTGTCCAGGTGAAAGAGTACACCGGCTCCCATCCCGGCACCCTCTACGCCACGACAGACTACAGCTACGATGGCTTGAACAATCTGATGCGGATCGCCGACAACGCCGGGAACATCACGAAGATGCAGTACAACCCGCTATCGCAGCGCACCAAGCTGCACGATCCCGACCGGGCGGGCAGCAACGACCCGCTCGTCGCCTCCTACTGGTGGTATTTCGAGTACGACCTGGCGGGAAACCTGACGAAGGTGACCGACGCCAAGGGCCAGGTGATCGAGTTGGGCTACGACGAGCTGAACCGGCTGGTGCGCAAGTACTACGCCATGGACTGGGTGAGCCAGATCACCGCCGGGGTGAGCAAGCCCTCGGTTTATGATATCATAGAGCTGCGCAGCGCGGTGGACGTCAACCGTGTGGCGGCGGGGCTGAGCCTGTATGCCTGGAGCGACCCGGCCATCGTGGCGGGGACAGGGGTGAAGGTAAGGGCGGTGCACTTCAACGAGCTGAAGAGCGCCATCCAGGAGTTGCTGAACGCCGCCGGGATTGGCAACCCGCCCAACGAGCCGAAGGAGTTCAGCCAGGGTCCGATCGTGGCGGGGACGAGGGTCATCAAGGCGAGCGACCCCAACGACCTCCGCTCGTGGTTAGCCGACTACGAAGGGAGCGACTACGCGCAGACGAGGCGGGCGAGAGCGAACTATGCTTACGACGAGTACGATGGCGTGAACCAGTACGGCAAGGGGCGCAGGACGGCGATGTACGACGTGTCCGGGCGGCGGTACTACCGCTACGACCGGCGAGGGCGAGTGGTGCGAGACGAGCAGATAGTCGACGGGCAGAGCTACGTGACGCAGTATACGTACGACTCCATGGATCGCGTTGCGTCGATGACTTATCCTGACGGCGAGGTACTGACCTACACCTACGGCGATCACAGCAAGCTGACTGCCATTGCCAGCAGCCTGGGAGTGAATTACCTGCAAAGCGCCACGTACAACCAGTTGCTGAAGCCGAAAGTACTCAGCTTCCCGAGTGGCGTGCAGACGACGCTCTCGTATTACGGCAACGGCCTGGACACGCCCGGCCTGCCGTATGGCTCGCTCCAGCGCATCTACACGGTTAAGGCAGGCTTGCCGCTCATTCAGGATTTGCAACACACATATGACAACACAGCCAACCTCACCCGGTGGCAGGACCTGGCTGCTGCGGAGGACTTCACCTACGAATACGACGATCTGGATAGATTGACCAAGAAGAAGAACACGGGTGGTGCCGACTTGGAGACCTTCGGGTACAATCAGATCGGCAACATCACGAACAAGAATGGCCTCGGGTACACATACGAGAGCCCTCTGCGAGTGCACGGGGTAATCAGCCACAACGGCGTGAGCTATGGCTACGACGACAACGGAAATATGGTAAGCGCGGGTTCTTGGGCGTACAGCTACGACAAAGAGAACAGGATGGTGAAGGCGGTCCTGTCGGGGGTGCTGAAAGCTAGGTTCGCATACGATGCTGATGGGAGACGCGGCAAGCGAGTTGACGACTACGGGACCATCCACTACGTGGGCGGGCACTACGAGCGGAACGTCGGGAACGGGCAAGATACGGCGGAGAAGGTTACCAAGTACTACTACGCCGCCCTGGGGGCTGCGAGTCGGCTGATTGCGCTGCGCAAGAACGGTGTTTTGTATTGCGTGCACAGCGACCATCTCGGTGGCAGCACCAGGATGACCGATGCCAGCGGGAACATCGTGGACTCGATTGGGTACACGTGCTACGGGGAGACGAGGTTTGGCGGGAGCAATCTACAGACCGATCGGAAGTACACGGGGCAGATACTCGATTTGTCGACGGGGTTGTACTGGTATGCTTCGCGACCGTACAGTCCGGCGCTAGGGCGGTTCACGCAGCCCGATACGATTGTGCCGGATTTGAAGAATCCGCAGGCATTGAATGCCTATGGCTATGTACTGAATAATCCCCTTAAGTATGTGGATCCGACAGGGCATGATGATGAGGAAGAGGAGGGCAATGCGGAGGCCGAGGAACCGGCCGTAGGAAACCTAACCAGTGCCTTTGATCTTGGCGTGCAATGGTTGCTTGGCTTGGGCCCCAGTGAACAGGTGTTTTACGCCGGGGACGAGATGACTGAGCTACTGCGAACGCACTCGTACATCGACGAGGTTCGAGCGACGATGGCGGCGCGAGTGGCGCAAGAGGAATATGGCAGTTACTACGGAAGGTACGATCTCAGCGGTTTGCAGGGAGTTCCCAAATACGTCGGGGACTACGCCAACGTCCTAACCGGTGGACGCACCGGGAACCTTGCAGTGACATTCCTCGGCTCCTACGATGTGGAGGTCACTGTTCTTAGCGTCGACAAAGAGGGTGGGACTGCGCAAATCTCGCTCCACGTTTCGAATGAGTCCAACCTGGCGTCCGCTACACATCCGCCTGTTTTGGGCTATACCGAGTTTTGGCAGCAGAACATCGAACCTCTTGTCAACAGCATCCCATCGTATCTGCCCTGGGTGTTTGATCGCGCCCCAGTGTCGGAGACCACTCAGCACTTCTTCTGGAATGAGCCGATACGATTCAAGTGAGACCTAGTGTAGTCTAGTCTAATCTAGTCTAGGACAGGGGATTGAGTAGTGGTTAGGCGCAGCAACTTCATAAGGGCGGGTATGATCTACCTGTTGTCGACCATCCTAACATCTTGCTTCCCTGTGAAACCTGTTCCAGCGAATGTCGCAGGACTGTGGGTCGAGAGAGAAGAGACCGATGGCGGTGGAGGCCGTTCTGCTACCTGTGGGTTCTTTAGATTTAGTCCCGACGGAGCATTCGAGGCTCAGAATATTCCATTCAAGCACTTCACACTGAGCGTACGGTCTGGCAGGGGAGACGCTTCAGGAACGTGGCAGCTCGATTCATCATCCAGTGATCCATTTGCTTTGCACAAGATAGTTTTGCGATTTCGGCCGACTCCAGGCACGCCGTGGTACCCGCGGGGCTTGGAGCGAAGCGTTGTCTTTCCCGTGGGGAGCCGGGACGTGTTCTGGACGTCGAGTGAAAGTCCGCGAGCCATTTTCGTTAAGGTCAATAATGGCAAAGGTGAGTGTTGGTGACGCCCGGTTGCCCGAAGCATCAAGCGTGTAGCAAGGACATTCATTCCACTGGTCGAGGCGCTGACGCCAGGTTTCTCTCCTCTCATCCCGGCAAGTGATTGCTTGTGGGCACCACAAGCGGTGTTTGTACGCGTGAGGGGAGCCGCGCGCAGAGCACCTTGCTATCGCTGGCGCGTAGACACGGCTGTCCCATGTGGACGACTGGCGTCGCGGGAAACGCAAAGAAGATTTGGGCACCATTCATTACGTAGGTGGCCACTACGAGCGGAACGTCGGGAACGGGCAGGACACGGGCGAGAAGCTCACCAAGTACTACTACGCTGCCCTGGGCGGTGCGGGTCGGCTGATCGCTTTGCGCAAGAACGGAGTCTTGTACTACGTGCACAGCGACCATCTTGGCGGCAGCACCAGGGTAACCGACGCCAGCGGGAACATCGTGGACTCGATTGGCTACGCGTGCTATGGGGAGACCAGGTCGGGAGGAAGCAATCTACAGACGGATCGGAAGTTCACAGGGCAGGTACTGGATTTGTCGACGGGGTTGTACTGGTATGCGTCGCGGCCATACAGTCCGGTGCTGGGGAGGTTTACGCAGGCGGATACGGTGCTGGCGGATCTGCGCAATCCGCAAGCGATGAATCCCTACAGCTACGTGCTGAACAACCCGCTGCGCTACGTCGATCCCTCGGGGCACTCGTTTGACGAGGGGGGCTAGGGAAGTGACGCAGGGGAGGGGGACATTATGAGTTCCCCTGTACAAGTGGACAGCCCCACCGACGACCGGAACCCGGACGACGACCCGCTGGTCATACCTGTCGATGAGAACGGGTGGCCCAGCGGCAACGGGACCAGCGCCAGCCACCCTTCGAACCCTGGGTTTACCTGGGCAAGTCCCGATACTTCGAATCCGCCAAGTAGCTGGGCCACGGTGCCATTGGCTGGTTCTACCACTGTAGGCAGCCCGGTAGTTGCGCCCGGAGGCGACATGCTTCGGGGAACCGAGGGTCTAGGAGTCACGTTCTCGGGTGGCGCCGTCGGACACGGCGGCACAGTGAGTGCTATGTACGTCAAGGATAGCTCTGGGGGCGAAGCGATCGTAGTATCCGCCGGTGGCGGGGGGATGGCGACTGTGGTGAACGGATCGGTCTCCGGGACTTACCAGTGGACGAGCGCCAGTAGTGTCGAGCAGTTGAGCGGTTGGAGCGCTCAGGCGGGCAGCAGTTACGGTGAAGGCCTCGGAGGCGGCGTAGAAGTCGTGACCCAGAACGGGGTAGTTGGCGTTGAGGTAAATGTTGGGGTCTCAGCGGGCTTTCCGCCCGTGGAAATGCATGGCTTTGGAGTGCACTCCTGGGTAATCAGGGTAAAGTAGACTGAGGAACTGCGATGCAACCCCCTCCCAGCACATCGGTGGCAGTCGTCGTAGGTACGCTGTCTGTTTTTGTTGCCCTCGCCCTGCTCGTTATTCTTTTCCCCCGCCCGGTCGTGAGAGCTTTCGGCCGCATACAGCGCCTGAATGTTATTCGCACGCCCAAGGGACGGGAGATCCTCCCGGCTGATTACGCGTGGATGACAAAGCTACTGTTTAGGCAGAGCCCAGAGGAGCACATCTCTATGCTGAAGAAGATGATTGCAGAGCCCGAAGAGGTGCCGTCCGCCATCCTACTGGCACGGGCCGCTGCGGCTCTAATCGCGCTATTCTCCGGTGCGCTTTTGGGTGTGCTCTTAGTGAGGTTCGTGTTCTAATTAGTTTTTGGTGCGAAATGGCAGAGCCCATAGGGGTTACTGCCTGGTCCACCGCTTGGACACAATCTTATTGTGTGAGGTTCCGCCGTGTTACGAGCGAGCGGCCTGCGTTCGAGCAATAGTTTGCAGGTTGGCGGTCATTATGCCCCAGCCAATCCATCTTCCGAAGCCGTTTTCGCCCTTGTCCCGGCAACGTCCGAGATAGCCGCGACGCTTCAGCACGCTGATTCGCCCCTCGATTCCAGCTCGGAAGCGCAAGCCTCGGCGGAACCATCCTTGTCGTTCGTGGCTCTTGCGCTCGCTGGTTTTGTGCCCCGGTTGGGGCAAGACGACCTGTTTCACTCCTACCTGGTAGGCAGTTACCTCGTTCTCTGCCGAATGAACGCCTCGATCTCCTGTAAACAGATTCGGCGGCCGTGTAAAGAGGCGTTGGTGGTTGGCCAGGCTCCCTGGCACCTCCTTGTCGTCATTCGGGTTGCCCTCCAGCACCCGATACCGACTGATGATGCCTCCGTCAACTTCGTCCAACCAGACTTTACGCCCAAACTCCGTAGGCTTGTTCACCTTGCCCCGACGGATGATCTGCGTGTGTGGCTCAAAGAGGCTCACCAACTTCTCTGCTGCCGGAACCATCTGGCCCCCCAGTACCCGCCGACGAGTCTGTGTCATCACCTGCTTAAGCAAGGGCACGAACTGGTCGAGGCCCTCTTGCAGCCTTTCCGCAGCAGTAACCGATTTTTCGGCCAGCACCGACTGTACCGTCTCGGCCTGCTTCAGGGTTGCCTCTGTCACCTTCAGCAGCCGCTGGTAAGTAGCCCGGCGTCCCTCCTCTGCCTCTTGCCCACGACGGCGCGCCTCGTCGGCAATTTGTCGGGCCAGCCGTTTAGCACTGCTTGTGCGGTTGCGAAAGACTACCTTGGCGTTCTGGACGTGCGTGTCCACGAACTCCTTCGCCCGTCCGATCAGGCGGCTAACAACCCTCACCCCATCCCTGAGCAGACTACTGTCTCGTGGGTAGGCGATGTTCGTCTCGACCACGGTGGAGTCGCTTCGCAGCTTGCGTCCCCTTGTCACACGCAGTTGGTGGGCCAGTCTTGCAACATGATCGTTGAGTTGCTCCAGGGTTTCGGGCCCGATAAGGGCCGCCCAACGGATGAGCGTGGTATCATCAGGCGCCGCTTCCAAATAGAGACGACAGAACTGCCGCAGGACAATGCTGTCGGAGACGAAGTGTTCGGTCTGTTCATAGCTCCAATCATACAGGCGTCGAACTACGAGCGTGCGCAGGATGACCTCGACCGGTTTAGAGTGACGCCCCAGCGTCAGACCATTCGGATAGCGGCGGGCGAGGTCATCCTTCACCCGTTGAAAGAGCACGTCGTCATCCAGCAGCTTATCGAGTGCGGCGAGTACAGGATCCATCTCCAAGCTCAGTTTGGGCACGAGATCAAAAAGGTTCATAGGCTCGTAGCGATCTGTTATCATGTATATCAGCCTCCGCGTAAGTTGGGACTCGTTTCCACACAAATCCTAACTGATCGGGGGCTTTTTTGCACCAAAAACTAATTAGTTCTTGGTGCGAAATTGCCTGATAAGCAATATGCCTAGCAGCGATCTGAGCGTGGCCAGGGCCTTTGGCCATGCCGGAACCCGCATTTTGCACCAGAAACTAATTAATTAATTAATAAGTTAGTAGATTCCTCTTCGTGCGCCAGCTCAAGGCAAATAGGCGTGACTGGGAATCGCGCTGGCGCCACCAGATTCCCGAGGGGCCGCTTGCGGAACTCTTCAAGCGCTACCATGACATCGACTAGACATTTACGCCGGACGCGGATTGCACGTCGCGTGCTGAGCCGGCCGGGTATCCGCTTTGCACTTCGAAATGAGCGGGTTGACATCGCGAGGGCTCGCCCACAGGCCACACACGGGTACTGCACTGAAACGTGTGCCGACCACGCCAAGCTGACCGCTATCGCGAGCAGCCTGGGAGTGAGCTACCTCCAGAGGGCCACGTACAACCGGTTGCTGAAGCGCAAGATACTCACCTTTCCGAGCGGGGTGTAGACCACGTTTTCCTACTACGGCAATGGGCTGGACACGCCCAGCCTGCCGTACGGCTCGCTGCAGCGGATCTACACGGCGAAAGTGGGCTTGCCGCTGATCCAGGACCTGCAGCACACGTATGATAACGTGGCCAACCTGACCCGCTGGCAAGACATCGGCGCTTCCGAAGACTTCACGTATGAATACGACGATCTGGATAGGCTGACCAAGAAGAAGAAAACCGGCGGAGCCGACGTCGAGACGTTCGGGTACAACGAGATCGGCAATATCACGAGCAAGAACGGCCTCGGGTACACCTACGGCACCCCGTTGCGGGTGCATGCGGTGACGTCGTACAATGGCGTGGGCTATGGATACGACAGCAATGGGAATATGATCAGCGCGGGCGGTTGGGCGTACAGCTACGACAAGGAGAATCGGATGGCAAAGGCGGCTCTTTCCGGAGCGCTGAAGGCCCGGTTCGCCTATGACGGCGACGGGAAACGTGGCAAGCGGGTGGACGACTACGGGACGATACATTATGTAGGGCCGCACTACGAGCGGAACGTGGGGACGGGGCGGGTTATTGTGGACGATGTGACCAAGTATTACTACGGCGCCAAGGGGATGAGCCGACCGATCGCGCTGTGGCGGGGAGGCGCGCTGTACTATGTGTGTCCCGATCACCCGGGGAGCACGCTGCGGATCGTAGGCACCCAGGGGAGTACCCAGGACGATATTCTTCGGCAGCACTCGCTTGGGCGGGACCAACACGCCGACGGACAAGCGGTTTACGGGGCAGACGCTGGACGGGAGCTACTCCTAGATTACCGCACTATTATCTGGTATACTTGTTCCACAAGAGAGGTTAGCACGATGGCTAGAGAGCTAAAGCGGATAAAACTACCACCTGAAAGTGACCTAGCGCTCTTACTTAAAGCCAGCACACTGTCTCGAAAACGCCTGATCGTTGACACTGGTGAGGCGCTCTATTCCGTTTCGGTGGACACGCTTGACGAAATGCCCAAGATTCCAAAGGCAGAAGACGTTGCCCGCTCAAAGGAAGGTATCCTCAAGGCGGCCGGCCGCTGGAAAGAAATCGTTGATGCCGAGGCTTTCAAGGCTTA
This sequence comes from Chloroflexota bacterium, assembly GCA_016210495.1. The sequence continues at coordinate 19,420 of JACQUC010000185.1, read as the reverse complement.
CATTCACGAACGACGTCGCACCTCAGGCCGCCCCTCCGTTCGCCTATGAGTTTATATCTCCTTGATACGGATTGGATTGTTGATGCTCTTAACGGACTGGATGAGGCAATCCAAACTCTGGTAAAGCTTGTACCCGATGGCTTGGCTATTAGCCTTATTTCCTACGGCGAACTGTACGAAGGCGCCTATTTCTCTAGCAATCCCGAAGCAGCCTTGGAAGCTCTGCGTACTTTTCTGCAGGGGAAGGACGTCTTGCCTCTCACTCCGGCAATTATGGAGCAGTTTGCCATATTGCGTGGCAATCTGCCTCGTAGGCTTCGGCAGCAGATCGGCGATATGGATCTTCTAATAGCAGCGACCGCCATAGAGCACGATCTGACTCTCCTGACGCGCAATCTCAGGGATTTCAGCCACGTTCCCAATCTCGATCTCTATGACCGGGATAAGGACCCCAACTAGAGAGTGAAACCCCTATCCTTCACATTTTGGCGCAGGCAGGACGTCCAGAGTAGCGTCAAAGCCAGGGCGGTCTATCGCTACGACAGCTACAGTAACGGCGTGAACAGAGGCAATCCCAAGGGCCGGCGCACCGAGATGTGGGACGTATCGGGCCGAACGCGCTGGACATACGACGCCAGGGGGCGTATCCTCACCGAGGAGCGCTGGATCGACGGGCAACTGTACAGCACCCGGTGGGAGTACGACGCGATGGACCGGCTGGTGACGATGACCTATCCCGATGGACTCCCACGGCGAGGGGGGACGTCTCCCGACGTCCTCCTTGCTTCAGCAGTTGCCTTTACGAATCAGTCTATCTGGCCTCGTGGGTCGGGCGGAGCAGCTTGAATAACAGAGTGCTGGCAACGATCGTGGGCGGCCAAACCTTCCTACACGCCCATCATGTGATACCCGCAATCCACGAAGATCACCTCGCCGGTGATGCCCCGCCCAAGGTCGCTGCACAGGAACAGCGCCGTGTCGGCCACCTCTTCCACCTGGGTGTTGCGCCGGAAGGGCGCCCTGTCCCGGAACGACTGGTACATGCCCATGAAGCCCGCGATACCTCGGGCCGCCAGCGTGTTGATGGGGCCTGCGGAGATGCCGTTAACGCGTATGTTCAGCTCGCCGAGATCGCACGCCATGTAGCGGATCGACGACTCCAGGGCGGCCTTGGCGACGCCCATCACGTTGTAGTGCGGCACCGCCCGCTCGCTCCCGAGATAGGTCATCGCCACGATGCTACCCCCTTCGGTCATCAGGGGTATGGCAGGCCTACTCACCGCCAGCAGTGAGTAGGCGCTGATGTCGAGCGCCAGGCGAAAACCCTCGCGCGGCGTATCGACAAACTTTCCCTCCAGATCTTCGGCCCTGGCATAGGCTACGCTGTGTACCAGGAAGTCCAGGCGGCCGAACTCCTCGCGGACGCCGCGGTACACCTCTTCGATCTGCTCGTCAGACGTCACGTCACAGGGCAGCACGAGCGGATTCTCCAGCGTCGCCGCCAGCTCGCGAACGTTCTTCTCCAGCCTCTCCCCCTGATAAGTCAGCGCCAATCTGGCTCCCGCCGAAGCCAAAGCTTTGGCGATGGCCCACGCGATGCTGCGCTTGTTAGCCACGCCGTAAATGATCCCCTTCTTTCCAAACATCAAGTCCATCACATCCCCCTCCGCGTGCGGCAGTCTGTATCTTATCCGCAAGCAATATATCTTTTTTTTGGCCCCGACGTCAACATAGGCTCTTCGCCGTATCTATTCGGAGTCGCGCGGCCCGTCTGTCATTCTGAGTCCGCCCGAGGCGGACGAAGAATCTCGGCACACGAAGATCGAGACCCTTCGCTACGCTCAGGGGTGACAGCTTCTTCTAAGCCCGAAGGGTTTCCTTTTGCCTTGACAGTCCATTACCCGACCTATATAGTGTTCCTTCGGAGGATCCACGATGCCTGACGACATCTACGCGGCCAGCCGGCCCGGCTCGGCCCGGCTTTTCAAACAGGCGTTGAATCTGTTTCCCAGCGGCGTGACGCACGACGTACGGGCCGGTCTGCCCGTGCCGCTATACATCACCCGCGCCAGTGGCTCACGGAAATGGGATGTCGACGGCAACGAGTACGTCGATTATTGGATGGGCCACGGGGCGCTCTTGCTGGGCCATAGCCACCCGCACGTGGTGCAGGCCGTGTGCGAACAGATGGCCAAGGGCACCCACTACGGCGCCTGCCACGAGCTGGAGCTGGCCTGGGCGGGCCTGGTGCAGCGGTTGATTCCGTCGGCCGAGAGGATAAGATTCGTCGCCTCGGGGACAGAAGCCGTGCTTATGGCCACGCGTCTGGCGTGCGGCTACACGGGCAAGAGGAGAATCTTGAAGTTTCACGGACATTTCCACGGCTGGCAGGACTACTTCACGGTCGGCGTGATCCCTCCCTACGACGTGCCCATCTCGGTTGGCGTTCAGCCGGACGTCGCCGCGTCGGTGATCTCGCTCCCCGCCAACGACATCGCTCTGGTGGAGCGGGTCCTCGGCCAGGATGGCGACGTCGCGGCGGTCATCCTGGAGCCGACGGGCGCCTCCTACGGCAAGGTACCGCTGCGAGAGGGCTTCCTTCGCGACCTGCGCGAAGTCACGGCGAGGCTCGGCGTCTTACTTATCTTCGATGAGGTTGTCACCGCCTTTCGCATCAGTCCGGGCGGCGCGCAGTCGCTCTACGGGGTGCTGCCCGACATCACGACCCTGGCCAAGGTGCTGGCAGGTGGGTTACCGGGCGGGGCCGTAGTGGGGAGAAAAGACATAATGGAGCTGCTGGCGTTCAGCTTCGATGGCCAGCGTAACCGCTTTGGTCGCATTGCGCACCCCGGAACCTTCAACGCTAACCCGGTCAGCGCGGCGGCGGGGGTCGCTGCCCTTGGCATCGTGGCCGAAGGGGATGTCCACCACCACGTAGACCGTATCGGGACCATTCTAAAGGCGGCGCTCAACGACGCGATCGCACGACTGGGGCTGCCCGGCGCCTGCGTCTACGGCGAAGGCTCGGTCCTGCACTTCCTGCTCGGCAGCGGTTGCCAGAGATCGCCCGCGTGCGACTTCGTCGCCTGCAACTACGATCCGGACAGGCTGAAGATGGGCATAGCATCCAAGGCCAAGCGACCTTTCGCCTTCGCAATGCAGCGCCACGGCGTCGATCTGATGGGTGGCCACGCTGCGTTCATCTCCGCCGCCCATTCCGAGGCCGACGTCGACCACACTGTACAGGCATTCGAGACCACCCTACGCCAGTTGACTCACGACGGCGTGCTCTAACACGCAAAATAGTTGAACCGCAAAGTACGCAAAGAGCGCAAATGCCTTCACAAGATCTTTGCGTCCTCCACGCCTTAAAGATGCCCACCGCACGTGTCCTGATGATGACATGACTGAATTCCCCCACCAGATCGCGGGAAAAGACTCATTACACGCCCCCGTGCCCGTGGTACGGTAAGAGAAGCGATGACTGCGGGGGCACCCATCGATGCGGTTCCGGCTGTTGATTCCAGGCGTCAAACCGAATATCGTTCGATCTCCCCAACGATCGCGCTGCCCGTACTGCAAGGGAAGGCAGTCCAGAGTGCATCAGCAAGGCTGCCTCAAGACCTTGCGTGATGTCAAACTGGCCAGGGTCGAAGTCCGGCGTGTTCGCTGTGTGCAATGCCACCGAACGTACCGCATCTATCCGACGGGAGTCAGCCGGGGCCAGCAGTCCGACGCCGTCAAGGCTCTCTCCGTCTTGCTATACATCCTCGGCTTGAGCTACGGCGACGTATCGGACGCGCTGGCGCGCTTGGGCCTGCTCCTGGCAAAAACCACGGTCTTTAACAACGTCCAGGATGTCGGGTACAAGGCACAGAAGGCCAGAAGCGATTGGCTGGCATCCGGATACGGAATCGACCGAGTCGTCAGCGCCGATGGAAACCAGCTACAACTTATGGGCCGGTCCACCAGGGTCGCAGTCGCGGTCAAGGCACCGGTAGGCGTGGAGGTCTTCATCGAGCTTGATGACGTTGTAACCGGCGAGACGACAGAGCCGATGGTTCAAAGGGTAGCCAGAGCTACGGGCGCTCTTTGGACGCCGATTGAGCCGCCTGCATCGCCTCCAGCACCTTCTCGGGCGTGATGGGCAGCGACGTGATGCGCACCCCAACGGCGTCGTAGATCGCGTTGGCGACGGCCGGGGCTGTGGGGGCGACGGTGCCTTCGCCCGATTCCTTGGCGCCAAAGGGCCCGCTGGGATCCGGTATGTTGACGTGGACTACCTGAACCTCGGGCATCTCTAGCGAAGTGGGCATCCGGTAGTCCAGGTACGAGGGATTGAGCGCCTGCCCCTCGTCGTACTGGAAGCCCTCCGTCAGCGCGTATCCCAGGCCCATCTGGATAGATCCTTCCAGTTGGCCCTCGACGCTCATCGGGTTGAGCGCCAGTCCGCAGTCGTGCGCATTGGTCACACTCAGCACCCTGACGTGGCCGGTGTTGACGTCTACTTCGACCTCGGCGATCTGCGCGCCGAAGCTGTAGCCGGCCGAGACGTTGCCCCCAGGCGTTCTGAAGAGCGTCAGCGGCGGCCGGTAAGTCCCTTTGCCGACGACCGGCATGCCTCGGTCGGTGTTGTGCCTCACCCGCAGCACCTCGGCGAATACAACCCTTCTTGCGGGGCTGCCTTTGACGAAGATCTGCCGGTCGCGCGCATCGAGATCGTCCGCATTGCACTCGAGCATCTCCGCCGCGACCTCGAAGAGCTGTCGCCTGGCATCGCGGGCGGCCGCCCGCACCGCGTTGCCCGCCATCACCGTCACGCGGCTGCCGAAGGTGCCCGGGTCGAGTGGGGTGACGCCCGTGTCCGCTGCCGTGACCCGGATGTCCTCGATCCCCACACCCAGCTCTTCCGCCAGTATCTGAGCCAGGACGCTCTCCGCTCCTTGGCCGATGTCGGCGGCGCCGGTAAGCAGGTTCACGGCGCCGTCGGTGTGGATGTGCACCAGTGCGGTCGACGTGTAGTGGGCCATGTTATTGCCACCGGAAAGGTAGCCGGAACAGCCAATGCCAATGCCCCGCCCGTAGGGCAGCCTGCTGCCCCTCTCCTTCCAACGGGCTTGCTCGGCCACGGCCTCGACGCACTCCGCGAACGCGCAGCTCTCGATGTCGAGCCCGTTGGCCGTGCGATCCCCGGGGTGAAGGGCGTTCTTCAGCCTGATCTCCACCGGGTCGATGCCGAGGTCCGCGGCGATCGTGTCGATGAGGCAATCGGCGGCGAAGTGCACCTGCGGCGAGCCGTGCCCGCGCAGCGCCCCACTGACGGGCTTGTTGGTGTAAACACGCTTCACCTCGTACTTCACGGTGGGAATTCGGTACGGTATGTTGAGAATGCTTCCCGACAGGAAGATGGCGAGCGGACCGGTGCTGTTGTAGGCGCCGCCGTCGGCGATCACTCTGGCGTGCTGTGCCAGGAACGTGCCGTCTGATGACACGCCCATCTTGAGCGTCACGATGTACGGGTGTCGATGTCGCGTCGCCGTGAGCAGCTCTTCGAGCGAATATTCGATTCTCACCGGTCGACCGGTGAGCTTAGAAAGAGCAGCCGCCGAGAACTGCAAGGCGAACATGTCCACCTTGGAGCCGAAGCCGCCGCCGACGCAGGGCTTGACGATGCGCACCCTGCTCTCGGGCATGTCCATCGTCTTGGCGACATTGCGCCGCAGAAAGAAGGGGATTTGCGCGGGCGTCCACAGGGTCAGAAAGCCATCAGGACGGTAATCTGCCAGGCAGGCGTGAGGCTCTAGCGGCGCGTGCGCCTGGGCCTGGGTGACGAAAGTCTCCTCTCGCACGTGGTACGCCTGGGCGAAGGCCTTTTCGACGTCGCCGAACTCCCAGTTGTACTCGGCGCTCACGTTGTTTGCCACGCCCTCGTAGTCGTGGATTGCCGGGGCGCCGGGCTGCAGCGCCTCCAACGGGTCGAAGACGGCCGGCAATTCCTGATATTCCACCCGGATGAGGCGGAGCGCTTCCTCAGCAGTGTCCTCGTCGATGGCGGCCACTGCGGCCACAGCATCCCCGACGAACCTGACCTTATCTACGGCGAGAGCGTACTCGTCGGCGGCGCTCTTTGGCAGAATGCCAAAGCGCTTTTTGGGTGTGTCCTGGCCGGTGATCACGGCCTTTACGCCCGGAAGACGCATCGCTCGGCTGACGTCGACGGCCAGAATCCTGGCGTGTGGCACCGAGCTGCGCAATACCTTGCCGTGCAGCATACCGGGCAACGACATATCGGCCGTGTACTGCACCCTGCCAATCGCCTTGGCCGGCCCCTCGATCCGTGGCAGCCGCCTGCCGATTAGCGAAAAGAGATCCCGTTCGCTATCCATTTTCCTTACCTCCTTGACGGCGCGCATTAGACCACAGGCCCTACGCGGCGAGGACTCTCTTAGCCGCGAAGGACGCAGAGAGCGCGGAGATTCTAATAGTCTTTCTTTGCGCTCTCTGCGCCCTTTGCGGTTGAACGGGATCCTAACCTGCCGCCTTCGCCATCTCTTGCGCCACCGACACGGCCCGCTCGCGTCGCCTCGCCAGTTCGCGGAAATCTCCTCTTTCCAGGAGCAGCGCGATGGCTGCCCCGCCGACAAGACCCCAGAACGGTGCCCCGATGTTCAAGACCGCGATGCCTGAGCTGGTGATCATAAACGAGAACAGCGCGCCCAGCCGGAACTTCTCCGTGAAAGTCGCGGCGAAGCAGCTCACTAAAACTCCCAGCAGCGCCAGTCCCGCCAGAAGGTTGATGAGCGATGAGGGCAGGATCTGGCTGACCGCCGTCGCCATCGGCGCCAGCAAGCCAAACGCGATCCACAGAAGGCCCGTAACGATGCCTGCCACGTATCTGCCCTCTCTGCGCCCGACGCCGGGACTCGAGATGATGCCTGTCATCGGCCCCGCGATGCAGGTCGATTGGCTACCCAGAAAGCCCATTATCACCGAGCCGATCCCGCTTACGATGGTGACGGCGTTGACGGGCGGTTTGTATCCTGCGTTCGTGAGGATCGAAATGCCCTGGGCGTTCTGGATCGCCACTACCGTGAGGGCCAGAGGGATGATGACCTCTACGGCTGCCGGCAACGTGAACACGGGCGAGAAAATGATCGGCTCTGCGATCCCAAACGTCAGTGTCTGCCAGTTGGCCTGCCCCAGAACCGTGGCTGCGATAATCCCCACCACGATGGCGCCAAGCACAGGGGGAAATCTTCTGGCCACAGGAGCCACCAGTGAAACCGCGATGAAGGCCGCAAAGGTGATGGCCGAAAGAAACGGCGTCTGCTTCATTGAGGTCATTATGCCCACGCCAAAGGGCAGCAGCACCCCGGCTACCATGCCCATCATAATCGGCATTGGCAGCCATTCCATCGCCCTCTTCACCACGCCTGAGATGCCCAATGCCGTGATGAAGATGCCGGTCAGAAGATACGCGCCGATGATCTCGGGGAAAGTCAGGTGGGTCAGCGCCGTGCCGATGAGCACGGCGCCGGGAATGGTGGTCGCCGCCGGCACCGGCTGGCGATAGTAGAGGGCCAGAATGAGTGTGAACACTCCGCCGAAGAAGTACCCTCCGAAGATCCACGAGTTCGTCTCGGCGATGGACAGGTTGCCCTGCTTGGCCACGTTGACAAAGATGAGGAACGGACCCGTTACCGCAAACAGCCATGCGGTCGCCCCATAGCCAAAAGCCGACAGGGTCAGGTGCTTTGGCAGGTCACGTATGCTGGGCAGGAATCCCGGCCCTTTCTCGATCACGCCACCACCTCCACCGGCTCATTATATCGTCCGCCGGAAAGGTTGTCTACGGCGTTTGACATCGCGCGCGGGCCGCGCTAAAATGGAGCCTGCGGCCATCGGCCGACCATCCCAAGCGCCCCTCTATGTTTGTAGCCTGGATTCGATTTACTTAGGAGGATGAGATGAGGACTCCCGTGCAACGTAGCTCTATGTATCCCCACCTGGACTGTCTCTCCCGCGAGGAGGTCGAGAGCCTGCAGCTCAAGAAGTTGCGCTACCAACTGGAATACGTCTATCAGAACAGCTCCTTCTATCGTCGCTGGCTCGACAGCCACAAGGTGCACCCGGAGGACATTCAGAAACGAGAGGACATCCGGAAGCTACCCTTCATGACCAAGAAGGTCCTGTTGCAGGACCAGTTGGAGAATCCACCTTATGGCAACAGGCTGTGTGTATCCGAAGACAAGATCCAGATGGTTCAACTCACGAGCGGGACGTCCGGCCTGGGGCAGGAGGTCTACTCGCTGACGCGGATGGATGTCGAGTACGGGGGCAGCGCGTGGGCGCGGTGGCTGTACGCGACCGGTCTGCGCAAGGGTGATAGGTTTGTGACCACGTGGCCGCTGGGCACCAACAACGGCCCACAGGGGGCTTTCCTGGGCGCCTACAAGATCGGCGCGAACACTTTCCCTCTGGCTCTCTACGATAGCAAGGCGAAGCTCCAGCAGTACATGGTGCGCTATCCACCGCACGGCTTGTTGGCAACCCCGGCCTACCTCACCCACCTTACCATCCTTTGCCAGGAGCTGGGCATCGATCCGAGGCGCGACATGCCCGACCTGAAGGCCATCTGGCTGTTCACCGAGGCCTACCCTCTTGAGTGGGCAGAGAAGATGGAGGAGTTCTGGAACACCAGGATTTTCGAGGGTTACGGATCGACCCAGCAGGGCGCGGTAGCGGGAGGCACGTGCGAGAGGGGCGCGGTGGTTGACGGCCAGCGGGGGTTCATCCACCTGGACGAGCACGGAACGGTGTACGAAGTCCTGGATCGCGAGACTGGTGGACCGGTGAAGTCCGGCGAGGAAGGTGAGCTGGTCGTGACCAATCTGCATCGCGAGGGCTCGCCGCTCATTCGCTTCAAGAGTGACGATCGGGTGACGTTCATGTCTCACGAGGAGTGTTCCTGCGGCCGTCCGTTCGTTGCGCTCCAGGCGGGGACCATCGCCCGCTACGACGACATGATCAAAATGAAGGTGCAGAACGTTTGGCCGGAGGCCGTCGACGCGGTGGTGTTCAGCTTCGAAGAGGTCGAGGAGTATAACGGTCGCGTGTTCGTGGACGACCGCGGGCGCGAAGAGATCGACCTGCTGGTCGAGTTCAAGAACCGGCCACAGGACGAGGCCTCGAAAAAACAGCGCATGGCGGCTATGTCTGAGGAGGTTCGACGCGTCATCGGGGTAACCATGAACGTGCGTGAAGCACCGCACGGCAGCCTCGAGCGCTTCATCTTCAAGACCCGCCGTTGGACCGACGAGCGCAGGAAGGGCCTCGAACGAGTCAAGTACACGGTGGGCTCCACGAAGCAGGAGAAGGACGACTGAATAGTTCCCAATGCATAATGCGAATCCGTCGGGGCGGCGCGCCGCGGCGCAACCCGGCGGATTCGTAGGGGCGGACGTCTCTGTCCGCCCCGGGGGCGGGGCGGGGGCTTTGTCGCTATGTCGATCAATTGGGGAGGAACAAGAAGTGTCAAACCACGAGATCATCGTAACGAAGCTGTACTCGATGCTCGAGATGGCCAAGGAGCTCGCCGAGATGCGGGAACCGGCCCTGGAAGGAGATATCCAGATCGTCCTGGCGCTCGTCTCGGACAAGCTGCGCTACATGGACCCGCTCAACTACTACGAGCACGTCACCCAGTATGAATAGACCCGAGTATTGACTTTTGCCGTGGCGGTTGCTATCATTCGCGCAGCTTTGGAAGAACGTCTCCCATCTCGCAGCGGCGCACAGGATTTTGTGCTGCCACCCTATCGTCGTTTGCCATCTCGCCAGTATCGTTGTAACTTCACTTGGAGGCAATCATGAAATCAGCAGCCATCACCAACATTGGTACGCTCGTGTCGGGGGACATCGGACAGCCAGTTCTTGAGGCCGACACAATTCTTATCGAGGACGGTAAGATAAGCAAGATCGGCACTCGCCAGGAGGTGGACACGCAGGGCGTCGAGATGCTGATCGATGCCAACGGCATGACCGTTACGCCGGGCCTCATCGATCCGCACACCCACCCCTTGATCGGCGACTGGTCGCCGCGACAGAAAGTCATGGGCTGGATGGATGCCACACTCAACGGCGGCGTCACCACCACGATGTCCCAGGGCGAGGTCGTCGTCCAGGGTCGGCCGACTGACCCCATGGGCGTAAAGGCCCTGGCCATTCTGGCGTGCAAGGCTTACCAGAACTATCGACCCAGCGGGCTAAAGCACCATGGCGGTGCTATCATCCTCGAAAAAGGCTTGGTTGAAGCCGATTTCAAAGAGATGGCGGAGCACGGGGTGTGGCTGGTGGCCGAGGTCGGCGGCAGCGGGCTCGTCGACATAGAGGACACCCGCGAGATGTTCGTGTGGGCCCGCAAGTACGGCTTCAAGATACCCATGCACTGCGGTGGCCCATCGATCCCTGGGTCCAGCCGGACCGACGCTCAAATGATCATCGACAGCAACCCCGACATGGTGGCCCACGTCAACGGCGGCGCCACCTCCGCACGATTCGACGACATCCTGCGGCTGATAGATGAAACCAGACTGCCGCTAGAGATCATCTACAACGGCAATCCCAAGGCCGCGTACAAGGTCGTCGACTGGCTCCGCGAACGCGACCAGCTCGATCGGGTCTTCTTTGGCTCGGATACGCCCATCGGGATCGGGCACATCCCGCTGGCGATCGTGCGCACAATCGTGCAGATATCCTCGCTCAACGAGATTCCGGCTGCACAGGCCATCGCGATGGCGAGCGGAAACACCGCCCGCGCCTACGGCATGAAGAGAGGAATGTTGAGCGAGGGTTGGGAGGCCGATCTGCTGGTCATGGACTTCCCGCATAGCTGCGCCGCCGATTCTGCGCTTGGTGCTATCGAGCGAGGTGATAATCCCGCCATCGGGATGATTATGGTGGACGGGGAGCTGCTGAGCACCAGGGCGAGAAATGCGCCTGGGGCCACGCGGGGCATTAAGATCAATGGAGTGGAGGCATTGGCGCCGGGGCTACACGAATACCTATTCGGCGCAAAGTCGGCGTAGGTCGCCTGCACCAGCAGGACCTAGGAGGGATGGCGGAAGTGAGCTACATCAAGATCAAGAATGTGCGCAAGGAATTTCCTCCCCTTACTGCCAAGGACCGGGGGACTCTCGCCATTAGAGACATCTCGCTGGAGGTCGACAAAGGTCGGTTTGTGTCGATCTGCGGCCCGTCCGGGTGCGGCAAGTCGACGCTTTTGCAAATCGTCGCGGGGCTGATGGCCGGCAGCTCAGGTGAGGTGTGGCTCGAAAAGAAGCAGATCACTCATCCTCCCTTCGAGATGATCTACGTGTTTCAGCAGTACACCAAGTCTATCTTCCCATGGAAAACCGTGCACCAGAACGTGGCGTTCGGGCTGGAAAACAGAGAGAAGATGGACGGGAAAGTTATCCGGAAGAAATGCGAAGAGTACATCGATCTGGTGGGGCTAACGGGATTCGAAAACCACTATTCCTGGCAATTGTCAGGGGGAATGCAGCAGAGGGTGGCCATCGCCCGTGCCCTGGTATGCCAGCCACAGGTGCTGCTAATGGACGAGCCGTTCAGCTCGGTCGATGCACTCACCCGATCAGGTCTTCAGGATTTCTTGCTGAAAATCTGGGCGGACTTCTCTTTGACGGTGCTCTTTGTGACGCACGATATTGAGGAGGCCATCTATCTATCTGACACGGTGGTGGTCCTGAGCAAAGCGCCGGCGGTGGTCATGGATCGGGTTGCAATCGACCTGCCCTATCCGCGTGACCAGCTCATCACGAAGGAGTCCCCGCGATACATCCAGTTTCGCCACGATATCTTTAGCAAGGTCTTTGCGGAGGAAGCAGAGGTGCACAAGTCCGCAAGCGCGGCCGTGTGACGCCGCGACCCCGAGAACGAGCACGAGTTTTGGAGGACAAGGTATGAACAGGATAGCGCTGACTAACATCGCGACGCTGGTTTCCGGTGACATCCGGCAACCGATTTTGGACGCCGACACGGTGCTCATCGAGAACGGCAAGATCGCTCACGTCGGCAAGCGAGAGCAGTTGGACCTGTCGGGCTATGAGCGAATCGTCGACGTCAACGGTATGACGCTGTGTCCCGGCTTCGTCGATCCGCACACGCATCAGGTGATCGGCGACTGGACCCCGCGGCAGAAGACCTTTGGCTGGATGGAGGGTGCCTTCCAGGCCGGGGTGACCTCGATGATCTCCCAGGGCAACGTCCACGTCGAGGGAAGACCCCGCGACCCGGCAGGCGTGAAGTACCTGGCGATACTCGGCGCGAAGACGTTCAACAACTTCCGGCCCGGCGGAGGGTTGAAATCCCACGGCGGCGCCCTTATTCTGGAGGAAGGCCTGACCGAAGCCGATTTCAAGCAGATGGCCGAGCATGGAGTGTTCGTGATCGCGGAGATCGGCGGGAGCGGCCTCTACAAGCCGGAGGACACCAGAGAGATGGTCGCCTGGGCGCGCAAGTACGGCTTCAAGGTGCCGATGCATTGCGGCGGCGAGTCGGTCCCCGGTTCTGCCAAAGTATGGGCCGACATGATTATGGAAACCAAGCCCGATTGCGTCGTCCACGTCAACGGTGGCTGCACGGCCGCCCCCATCGAGCAGATCAAGAAGCTTATCTACGAGACCGAGTTTCCGCTAGAAGTCATCTACAACGGCAATCCAAAGGTGGGATACAAAGTTGTCAAGATGCTGCAGGATAAGGGCCAGTTGGATCGGCTGTTCCTGGGGTCGGACACGCCAATAGGCATGGGGGCCATCCCCACGGCCATCCTTCGCTGTATCGTGCAGATCTCGTCGATGAACGAGATCCCTGCTGCGCAGGTGATAGCCGCCGCGACGGGAACGACGGCGCGCGTCTATGGGCTCAACGTGGGCATCGTCGAGCCGGGCCGCGAGGCAGACCTTCTGGTGCTCGACTTCGCCCAGAGCTCCGCTGCCAAAGACGCGCTGGAAACTTTCGAGATCGGCGACACACCCGCGATAGGCATGATTATGGTGGATGGCCAAATCATCACGACGCGCGGTCGGAATGCACCGCAGGCGACGCGGGGCATCAAGGTGAACGGCCGGGAGTTAAGCGCCACCGTAGGTACCCACGAATACTTCTTTGGCCGCTAGCAAATGGATACCTTCGACTACGTAATTGAGACCGACGTCTTGGTGATAGGCGGTGGCCTGGCGGGAACATGGGCGGCGGTGCGCGCCAGGGATTTCGGCGTCGACGTGACCCTCGTGGAGAAGGCGATGGTGGCTCGCTCGGGCGCCTCGACCTTCGCCGCCGGCGTGATGTTGGCCCCCCAACCAGATGACGACCTCGACCTCTGGAAAAAAGAGCTGTTCGAGCGCGGCGACTACCTCAACGACCAGGACGCCGTCGACGTGCTCCTCCAGGACCAGCTCCAGCGGGTTTCCGAGATGGACGCCTGGGGTTTTCCGTTCGAGCGAGATCAGTCCGGCAGACTGGCACGGACGATCGGCCGTGGCCATATCACCACGCGCATGCTCATGTTTCACGGCCGCAAGATGATGGATGAGATGCGCAAGCTGGTCAAACGCAAAGGCGCACGGCTGGTCGAACGCGTGATGATCGCCGATCTCCTCACCTCCGACGGCAAGCATCCCACCGGGGGGAGCATCGTCGGAGCTGTTGGCTTCGACACGAGAACCGGCGAGACCTACCTGTTCAACTGCAAATCCGTCGTGATGGCCTCGGGCTACTCGACCTATCGTGTAGGCGGAGGCTATTGCGATAACCTGACCGGCGACGGCGTGGCCTGCGCCATGCGTGCCGGCGCGCAGCAGACCGGTCTCGAGTTCATGATGGGCTGCAACATCACCATCTGGGAGAAGCGGTACCATACCGTCGGCATCAACATGATGCAGGGCGGGGGCGCCAGGATCGTCAACGCGGATGGCGAGCGCTTCATGGTTAAGTACGACCCGGAGCTGGCCGAGCGGTCGAAGACCTACGTTTTGAGCGCCGCTTTCTGCAAAGAGGCGCTGGAGGGACGCGGCCCGGTCTACGTGGACATGCGGCATCTTGCTCCTGACAGGCTCGACAGGTTTCGGCGCGTCATCCCCAGAACGATGCGCATCTTCGAGGCCGCCGGCATCGACATCAGGGAGCAAATGGTCGAGTGCGCACCGTGCGTCAGGATCGGGGGATCACAGGCGGGCGCGGGCGGTATCCGCATCGACAAAGACGGCCAGTCCAGCCTACCCGGCCTGTTTGCGGCCGGCAGCGCGGCTGCGAGCCTGTCGCACGGTACCTATTCGGTCGGCGGAGTCAACCTGGCCAACTGCTGCGTTTTTGGCTATCGCGCCGGCGAAGGCGCAGCCAAGATGGCCCTCGAAGCTCCGGCGCCGATTGTCGACGGCGCCGTCGCCAGTTCCCTGTTGAGCTCTCACCTCGCCGTGACAAAGCGTGACCGCGGCATTACGCCCAACGACTTGAATCAAGAGATCAGAAAGCGCTTGGCGCCGGCGCAGTACAGCTTCTTCAGGCACGGCAAGAGACTTCAAGAGGGCGTTGCCTGGTTCGAGGGCGTCGAGGATCAGGAGCTACAAAACATCTATGCGCCCGACATCCACGAGGCCGTCAAGGCCGCCGAGCTTAGGAACTACGTCCTCGTCGCACGGCTGACCCTGCGCGCGGCGCTGGAGAGGGCCGAGTCGCGCGCCGGCCACTTCCGCGAGGAGTACCCGTATCGGGACGACGATGACTGGCTGAAATGGGTGGTGCTGCAACAAAGCGATGGCGGTACGCGTGTCTGGACCGAAGACATTCCCTTTGAGCGATACGCGTTGCAGCCGGTGCGTGGCAAAAAGCCAGCGCCCGTGCAGTATTTCTTTGAGTAAGGGCGCCTCAAAGCGTAGGGGCGAGGTCTCCTCGCCCTGGGGGCGGGTGGCCTGCCTTGCCAAATGTCGTTTCTAACCCAGGTGAGGCATGGTCATTAATCCAACAAGGCGCGCAAAAAGCGGACTGGGAACGTTGAGCCGGGAGCGCGGGCGTCTCGCCCGCGAGGGGGCGGGCCCCGCTTTGCGGGGCGCTCCCGGATTCCTCCCAGCCAATTATGACCAAGCCTCACTTGGGTTCTGAATACTTCATTAAGGTTATTGCCATCGAAGCAAAGGAGAGTCGGTGAATGGGCATTAAGAGTATCGACGCTGAGCAGTGCAATGGCTGTGGCCTGTGCTTCGACTGGTGCCCCGTGGACGTTATTCGTATGGATGAGGACTCCGGCAAGGCGTACATTGCCTATCCGAATGACTGCCACGTCTGCTACCTCTGCGAAGAGGCCTGCAATGTGGGCGCCATCGTGGTCGATCCCGAGGTGACCCGGGAGCAGGTCTTACCCTACTGATCGGGCAACGGCCCGTCTACACCAAAGATCTGGGAGGAAGGAATTGCCACTCGATGACAGCCGAGCGTCGGCCAGCGGCGTCGCGGCCGACAAAGCGCCATACAAAAATATGAGAGAGTTCATAGACAAGCTGGAGGCCAATGGAGAGCTGGTGCGGGTGAAGGCCCCGGTCAGCATCGAGTACGAGATCGGCGCGATTTGCCGGAAAGTGCTCGACGGCTACGGCCCGGCGCTCTTGTTTGAGAATCCCATCGGTAACGGCGTGCCCGTTGCCGTGAACCTTACTGCAACCCGCCGCCGATACGCGATGGCGCTGAACACGACCGAGCAGGAGGTGCATCAGGAATGGATAAGCCGCACCGCGAAGCCCATCGAGCCTGTGCTGGTCGAAACCGGACCGTGTAAAGACAATGTAATGCTGGGCGACGAGGTCGATCTCTACAGGTTCTCCATGCCCACCTGGAACGCACTCGACTCCGGGCCTTACATAACCTACCCGCTACACGTCTCCAAAGACCCGGACACGGGCATTCCCAATCTTGGGCTCTATCGCACGCAGGTGTTCGAAAAGAACCTCGTCGGCATTGCGGCGGCACCATACCGCCACCTTATGCAGCACGCGCGGAAGCAGCGCGGGCCGCTGCCTGTGGCCCTGGCTATTGGCTGCGACCCCGTGGTCCATATCGCGAGCATCGCTCCGTTTCAGTATGGCGAAAACGAGTACGCTATGGCGGGTGGACTGAGGGGTGAGCCGGTGGAGCTGGTCCGGTGCGAAACCGTGCCGCTGGAGGTGCCGGCGGAATCGGAGATCGTCCTGGAAGGCTATCTGCATATGGATCGGAAGAGGGAAGAGGGCTTCTTCGGGGAGTATACAGGTTACTACGGCTTGAAAGTGGCGCGTCCGACGATAGAGATCACAGCCATCACCTTCCGTAACGATCCCATTCACCTGGCGTCGTACGAAGGACGGCCGCCGCAAGAAACCGTTTGCACTATGGCCATACCCACCGAGGCGGATATTCTGCGACTGGTTCCACTGCCCGGCATCAAGAAGGTACACGTTACCGAGGCCGGCTGCGGCTCCTTTAACGCCATCGTGTCGATCGAGAAGAGGTTCGAAGGGTACGGCAAGATGGTCGGGCTCGCGGTCCTCGGCACCTGGGGCGGCCGACTTATCAAGAACCTGATCGTCGTCGACGACGACATCGATCCGTTCAACAGAGACGCGGTCGATTGGGCGCTTGCCACCCGAGTGCAGCCCCACCGCGACGTGGAGATCATCGGCGACCTGGTCGGCGTCCATCTGGACCCATCGCTGTCAGAGCACGAACGGGCAACCGGCCACTCTCGCACCTCGAAGATGATCATCGATGCGACGAGATACGACAAGGACAATTTCGAGATAGTCTGCGAGCCCAAGACGGATGTTATGGCAGCCGTGCTTCGCGACTGGTCGAAATACGGCATTCCCGGATGACGTAAGGGGGTGGATCTTCTCGATGGTCAGGCTAGGGATGGCTATAGACTTGAATAGGTGCATTGGCTGCCACAGTTGCTATATGGCGTGCAAAGCGGAGAACTTCACGCCTCCCGGCGTGTTTTGGGGCCGGGTTCTCGAAAAGGAGATTGGCAAGTATCCCACCGTCAAGAAGATGTTTCTGCCCATCCTTTGCAACCACTGCGAGGATCCGGCGTGCAAGCGCGTCTGTCCTACCGGGGCAACCTCCAAACGAGAAGATGGAATTGTGCTGGTGGACTACGACAAGTGCGTGGGCTGCCGGGCCTGCATGATGGCCTGCCCCTACGACGTCCGATTCTATGTCAAGGAGATTCGCAGCTACTTTCCCGCCGGACCCACCCCTTATGAGGCCTACGGCTATCCCAGGTTTCAGACCAACGTCGTGCAGAAGTGCACTTTTTGCTCTCATCGTGTGGATCGAGGCCTTCAGCCAGCCTGCGTCGAGACCTGCCCTACCAAAGCCCGCTACTTCGGCGATCTCGGCGACCCAGCAAGCGAGATCTCCCAGTTGATCGCGCAACGGGGTGGCTATCAGCTCCGGGCCGAGCTCGGCACGAATCCATCGGTCTATTATCTTCCATAGGGGGTAGCGCCGTGGATACGTTCGACATCTTCGTCGTGAAGTCCAAGGTACAGCGGGAATGGTCCTGGCTGATACTCACCGCCTTCTTCCTCGGCGGCGTCGGCGGCGGATTGTACCTCGTGGCGATGTTCTCGCGATCTGTCCCGGGGATGGTGGCCGGGCTGCTGATCGTAATCGTCGGCAAGAGCACCGCACATCTGCTTTTCCTGGGCCGGCCGGAGCGGTTCTGGCGCATTTTTGCCTCCCCGCAAACTTCCTGGATAAGCCGAGGCCTCTACATCGTGGCGGCGTTCTCGATCTTCGGCGTTCTTTACGTGGCACCCCTGCTTTGGCCATCAGCCGGCATCCCCTGGACGGTGGATAGCACCCTTGGGCGAGGGATTCAGGGCATATCGATTCTGGCGAGCCTGTTGCTGATAATTTACACGGGCTTTGTGATGGCCTATTCGCCCGCCATCCAGTTCTGGGCGACGCCCCTGCTGCCTGCGCTTTTCGGCCTGTACTCGCTCTCGGCGGGCACGGCGACAATGCTGATCACCACGTATTTCACAGGAGAGCGGCAAGTGGATTTCGCCGGGCTGGCGACCTTGGAGATGGTACTGATCAGCGCAGCCCTGGCCTTCGTAGCTATCTACCTTGCGACGATGCTGTACTCCACGGTCGGTGCCAAAGAGGCCGCGGCGATGCTGACCAGGGGCGAGCTCGCCGTGCCGTTCTGGATCGGCGTGGTCCTGGTGGGTCTGACCATCCCTCTTGCAACAGTATTCTACCTTCACTTTTTCGGCACGGAGTTCTCGCCGCTGGTGGTCGTCGCGGCGGTCCTCGAGCTCGTGGGCGGATTCCTGCTGCGGCACTGCCTACTCAGGGCAGGTGTTTTTGCCCCGGTCATCTAGTTGCCTGTTTTGGCGCAGGCACATCGCAGGGGCGCAAGTGCTATGCGCATCAGTTTGATCGAATGCCGACTTTGGAGACATCGGCTGGGAGCGTCGTTAAGGTAGGGGCGAACGGCGTTCGCCCGCAGGCACCAAGTGGATATGTCGAATCTGCAAGATGACCGATAACCGAGCGTCGTGCCGACGTTTTGCGCGTTGGACACGTGCCTGGGTGGGATCGAGCGACCGTCGGGGCGAACGCCGTTCGCCCCGACCTTAAGGCCATATGTCCACGCTTCGTTAGGATTGCCTAGGTTGATGCCGGCAAAGGTGTGCATTTCAACTCGCTGTTGCCGCTGGGACTCGAGCAAATCGACTACACGTCGGCGGCCGTCGACTGTTGCCTGAAAGTTGAGGTTTACGTGGCGTGATGGCAGACGCGAAGATAAGGGTTCGGTATTTTGGACTCATCCGCAACGTGGTGGGCAGACAGGACGACGAGGTGCCTGCCGACGGGCTTATGACCGTGCGACAGGTTTTGGAGGCCCTGGTGGAACGGCACGGCGAGGGATTCCGGGATGCTGTTCTTGCCGGCGGCGGCTTGCTGCGTCCGACGGCGCTGGTCTTCTTGAACGGGAAAGATATTGCCAAGCTGGGTGGGATCGACGTCTTGCTCGACCGGGACGACGAGGTCTCAGTCGCGGTCGTGACCCACGCGCTGGGCGGAGGTTGACATGGACGAATGGATAAAGTCTGCCTGCAACATGTGCTTCAGCAGTTGCGGCATAAAGGTTCATCGCGTCGACGGCGTGGTGGTGAAGATCGAGGGCGACCTGGATAACCCCTTGAGCCAGGGAAGGCTGTGCGCCAAAGGGCTGGCGGGCATGATGAGCCTCTACGATCCCTATCGGCTGAAGGTTCCCCTCAAAAGGACGAATCCGCGCAAGGGCAGAGGCGAAGACCCGCGCTGGGTCGAGATCACCTGGGACGAGGCCCTCGACACG
>JACQUC010000190.1 GCA_016210495.1 Chloroflexota bacterium | reverse complement strand
TCAAAGGGTTGCCGGCTTTGTCGGTGAGTGTGAAGGTGATCACCGGCTTGCGGTCCGCCGGTATCACAGCCCTGGTGATGTTGAGTTTCACGTCCGCGCCCGGCGCGCCGGGATCGCCGTTGTCACCACTGACACTCGGGACGCCCTGGCCAGCTAGGAGAGCCAGGGTGAGTGCTGCTAGCAGGACAAGGAAACCGACTTTGAGGACTGCAGGCAACTGCCACAAAGACTGGATCGACATACTCCCCTCCTTCATATCCGGTTTAATCCCCGGCTATTGAGAACACGTCATCGGAAGATATATCCCATGTCGGGCGTACCAAAGAACGGGCAGAGGTTAGTAGGCATGGCAAGGTCTTTGCTTTCCACCAAGTATACTACCATGCAGCTGGTGGGTGTGTCAATAGTGACTTACCAAAATCGAGGACATCGAGGTATGAACTATGAACTGCCTGAAAATATTGCTTACTCACAGTCCGGATGCTATAATGAGTCTACCTCGTCTAGGCCGGTTACGATATTTGAAGTGGATTTGACAGTGTCGTCAACACGCCGTGTGCTAAGAATGCCGACTGAGAACCGAATTCCCGCGAGCAATTGGCCGCTACCCGTCCTCAGTGTGGGCTCTTCCACGTTCTCCAGGATCGCATTCCAGCGTTCAACGTTATCAGGGGGATAAGATGCAAACCACCGCCCAGAGACCATCGACAGCCGGTGAGAAGTGGGTGACCAGCGTCTGCAAAATGTGCCTGCACGGCTGCGGCATCAGGGTCCGTGTCAAGGATGGCGTCGTTCTTAAGGTCGAGGGCGATCCGACCAACCCCGACAACCTCGGCAAGTTATGCGCCAAGGGACATGCCGGCATTATGCGCCATTACGACCCCCATCGCTTCAAATCGCCCTTGAAGCGCACGAATCCGGAAAAAGGGCCGGGCGTGGACCCAAAATGGCAGGAGATCTCCTGGGACGAGGCCTTCGCCATCGTCGCCGAGAAGCTCGGGGAGATACGCCGGACCGACCCGCGCAAGCTCATCGTCAGTATCAGCGACTTTCAGCGCGGCTACAACTGGGGCTGGGGCGCTATGTTCGGCAGCAACAACTTCATGAGCTCCACCGGCCAGTACTGCGGGGCCGCCTACCATCCTATCAACGGCATGATCGACGGCTCGTTCGCCGGCGTGAATGACTACGCTTACTGTAACTACTGGATCCAGATCGGCTGTGGCGATGGGTTCTCATCCCACCTGCACTTCGCTGGATCGGCCAAGCGCATGGCCGATGCTAGAGTGAACCGGGGCATGAAGGTCGTGGTCGTCGAGCCTCGCCTCTCGCAAGCTGGTGCCAAGGCGGATGAGTGGATCCCCATTCGGCCGGCGACGGATCGTGCCTTCGTGCTCGGCATGATGCACGTCCTGGTGCACGAGCTGGGCATCTACGACCGACAATTCCTGAAGCGCCATACCAACGCCCCCTACCTGGTCGACTCGGACGGCAACTACGTGCGAGACCGGGCCACCGGCAAGGTGCTCATATGGGATCCGGTCGACGGTAGGGCCAAGAACTTCGACGACGTGACGATCGAGGACTTTGCGCTGGAAGGCAACTTCGTCGCCAACGGTGTTCCTTGCCGGTCCGGCTTCCAGGTCTTCAAGAACGTTCTCGCTGAGCACCCTCCCGAACGCATGTCCGAAATCTGCACGGTGCCCGCCGCGACCATCCGGAGGATTGCCACGGAGTTTGGGGAGGCCGCCCGCATCGGGAGCACGATCACCATCGACGGCGTCGAGCTGCCCTATCGCCCCGCCGCCATCAACTTCTATCGTGGCGCCATCGCCCACGTCGACGGCGGCTTCAACACCCTGACCTATAAGCTGATGAATATGCTGGTCGGCAACATCGACGTGCCGGGCGGACACCTCGGCGTGCCTCTCGACACGCGCGGGTTCTGGATATCCCCCGGCGAGGACGGTATGCTCGAGCCACACGTACACCCCATCCGTTCGCCGCACATGTTCTCCTTCCCGCCGAACAGCAGCCAGCTTCGCGAGTATTTCCCCATCGGATGGGAGGCCGGCAGCGTCAACTCAGTTACAATACTCGATCCCGAGAAATACCACCTCGAGTTCGTGCCCGAGGCGATGCTGCTCTACCATTCAAACCCAATGTGGAATCTGCCGGCGACGAAAAAGGTCCAGCAGGTCTTCGCGAAAATGAAGTTCATCGCGGTCATCGACGTTATGCCAAACGAAGCCAACGAGTGGGCCGATGTGGTCCTGCCCGACCACAGCTACCTGGAGTCCTACGCCCCTGTGAGCTGCGAGCCGCCCGTTGTTTGCGGCTACGCCTTGAGACAGCCGGTCGTGCTGCCGATGTACAACACGATGGATGCCACCGACATCCTTTCCGAGCTGGCGGAACGCCTGGGCTTCCTGGGAGGGTGGAACGACTCGCTCAACCTTATGTTCGCTCTGGTCCGCAATCCGAAGTACCTGCTGGCTCCGGACAAGAAATACACGATCGAGGAGATGACGGATCGGGTCTCCCGGGCGTGGCACGGCGACGAGTGCGGGCTCGAATGGCTGAAGGAGAAGGGCCACGCGGTTCGCCACAAGACAGTGAAAGAGCAGTACATGCCCTACGGCAAGCTCAGGATACCCTTCTACTTCGAGTTCGTCAAGCGGACGGGCGATGAGCTGAAGCGTGATCTCGAGAAGCACGGCGTCGAATGGGACTGCTCCAGCTACTCGCCGCTGCCCTACTGGCGATCCAGCCCCGTGCACGATGCGCCCCCGCCCTACGATCTTTATGCCATCTCTTTCAAGACCCCGGAGCTGAACTTCGCCGAGAGCGCCACCATTCCCTGGCTGTACGAGCTAATGCACAAGATCCCGGCACACATGGGTGTTTTGATCAATCCCGCGACGGCCAAAGCGCGCGGCATCGCGGATGGCGACCCGATCCTGGTCGAATCCTGCGAGGACAGTCTGGAAGGCGTGGCCAAGCTGACCGAGGGGGTACACCCGGAGGTGGTGGCCATCTCCAACGCCAAGACACGGTGGGTTAAGCACCCCACCATAAAGTACGCGCCCACCCATTTCAATGCTCTACTGCCCACTTCGCTGGAGTACGTCGACGGCTTCACGGGCTGCATCGAAACGACGGCAAGGGTTGCCGTGCGCAAGCTGGAGGGCTAGCATTCTAACACGAAAAGAGGTGAACCGCAAAGATCGCAAAGAGCGCAAAGTTATCATATTAAGGTCTTTGCGTCCTTTGCGGTGAGCATACCCGGGTTGTCATTCCTGGCGTGCTGTCAAACGTAGGGGGAAGTCATGCCCAAGGTATCCGTGATAGCGCTGAGCACCGTGCGCGAGCAGACCGGCTGGAGCGTCAAGGAGATGGAAAGCGACGCCTCTACCGTCGCCGATCTGTTCAAGCTCGTCGAAACCAAAGACGGTTGCACTCTTTTCGATTTGTTGATCGACGGCGACCGCATGCGCCGTGGCTACGTCGTGTTCCTGAACGGTGAATCAGTCATTTCTCCCGCGAGATCTATCCAGGATGGCGACAAGGTGGTGGCCATCGAGGTCTTGAGGATCATGGCTGGTGGAAGGAGCTGAGTAGATGACCCGCCTGGGAATGGTCATAGATCTGAAACGCTGCATCGGCTGCCACGCCTGCACCATCGCGTGCAAAGCCGAGCAAGGGACGCCCAAAGGTATCTTTTACACCCGCGTGCTGGAGAAAGAAGAGGGTACCTTCCCCAACGTAAAGAAGGCTTACATTCCCGTCCTGTGCAACCACTGCAAGAATCCGGCGTGCGAGCGGGTGTGCCCCACCGGTGCGACCTCCAAGCGGGCCGACGGCATCGTGCTGGTGGACCACGACGTGTGTATCGGCTGCCGGGCCTGCTACGTTGCCTGCCCCTACAACAACAGGTTCTTCCTGCCGCACGGCATATTGAGCCAGCCTTACTACGAGGCCGGTCTCACTCCTTTCGAGCAGATCAAGTACGCGGCGCATCAGGAGGGAGTCGTGGTCAAGTGTACCTTCTGTGTCGAGAGGGTCGACCAGGGCCTGGAGCCATCCTGCGTCAACACCTGTCCGTCCGGGGCGCGCGTGTTCGGCGATCTCGACGACCCCGATAGCGAGGTGAGCCGGCTCCTGAGACAGCGCAAGGGAGTGCAGCCCTTGCCCGAGTGCGACACCGACCCATCAGTTTACTATCTGTGGGGGTGACGGTCATGACAACAGACAGCGGGGCGCTGCGAGCCGAAACGGCCCGCAAAGGGTACGCCCCAAGCGCGGATGCCTTTCGCGTCGGGGTATTGGACCGGGATAAGGACGCTTTCGTCGTCGGGTACAACACCCAGACCGAATGGGCCTGGCTGATCGCCACCGCCTTCTTCCTCGGCAAGCTTGGCGGCGGGCTCTTCACCGTATCATTGTTTCTCGACTCCAGCCCGGGGATGCTGATTGGCATCCTGATCGTCGCCGTCGGCAAGAGCGCCGCGCATTTGCTGTACCTGGGGCGGTGGGAGAGGTTCTGGCGGGCGGCCATGCGACCTCGAACCTCCTGGATCTCGCGCGGGCTCATCGCCATGGGCGTGATGACCGTGTTTGGCCTGCTGTATCTGGCGCCTTCGTTTGGCATACCCATTATCGCCAAGGGCTCGGCGATCTGGGAGGTGACGCGGGCCATTGCCCTGGCCGCGGCCTTCGTCGTTATGATCTACGACGGCTTCGTGATGTCGGCTTCGCCCTCCATCGCGCTTTGGAACACCTCCGTCCTGCCGGTGCTTTGCCTCTCCTACTCGCTCCTGGGTGGGGCCACCCTGGCGCTGGTCATGCTCAGCGTCACCGGCACCGGGGCGCTGGGCGTTAACACACTGGAGGCGATGGAGATCAGCCTGATCGTCGCGAACCTCGTCATCGTGGGCTCGTACATTTCCACGATGTACACCTCGACCAGCTCGGCGCGCCAGGCGGCCATGATGCTTGTAACCGGCAGGTACGCCGCCCAGTTTCTCGGCGGCGCAATCTTCGTAGGCCTGGTTGTGTTCCTGATGCTGGCCCTGCTCTTTTTGAGCACGCAAATCGTCCTGATCCTGATGCTCGCCGCGCTGGCCGACCTGATCGGGCATTTCACCATCTTCTTCCTGCTCTTGCGCGCAGGTGTTTTTGCGCCGATAGTATAAGAGGGTCCTTCGCGCCACTGAAGTGTGCGCGTCAACCCTTGAGCGAGCAGGATATCGCCAGGAGGGTTGACGGCGAGACTTCAGTCCGCCGAAGGAAAAGCTGCTCGAGTGAGCTGGCAGATTTCCGCAACTCAGGGGCAGGGCGGGGTCACTCCATTTGACACGTAACCGGCCGTGGTGTAATATGCTCCCCGGTTAAGAACGTGACATCGGTCCAAACGAAACCAAAAAGGAGGTTAGGCCGTGGAAGATGAACTCATGGATGCCAGACTCGTGCTCCAGGGCATCAAGGCGGCGGGCATAAACCTGGTTGCGTCGTTGCCCGACCAGAACCTGGTGGACCTCATCGAGATGCTGGAACAGGGCACCGATCCCATACACGTTCCGCTCGCGCGCGAGGAAGAGGGGATTGGAGTGGCGACCGGGGCCTACATGGCCGGCGGTATGCCCGCCGTCCTGATGCAGAACGCGGGGTTTCTCAATGCGTGCAACGCGTTGACCACCACAGCATTGCAGTTCGAGGTTCCGATGGTGCTGCTCATCTACTATGCAGGTTACCTGGGTGACAAGGCCTTTATGAGACTGGGCGAGGTCACGGAGCCGGTCCTGCAGGGATTGAAAATTCGCTACTTCATCCCACCGGATTCACAGGCAGCTACCTGGATGATTCCCGACGCAGCCGTCCTGGCGAAGTGCTCTTATAGACCCGTCGCGGTGCTGCTGACCAAGTACGTGCTGAGGAGGTTCAAGTAAGATGAAGCGTTACGAATGCCTCACAGCGATTGCCCCTATGGTGACCAACGAGATCGTGCTCACCACAGCCGGCGCCACGTCGTTTGAGTGGCAGGCGCATGGACCGGCGGGCGGGCATCTCCAGGTGAAGACGCTCGGCCTGGGCTCGTCGATCGGGCTGGGCCTGGCCCTCATGCTGCCCAAGCGCAAGGTCATCGTGCTCGACGGAGATGGCGCGCTGCTGATGAACCTGTGCAGTCTTCCCACGCTGGCGCGTAACCGTCCCAGTAACCTGATCCACATCGTCTTCGACAACCGGGTCTACGAGGCCTCCGGCGGTACGGTGACGCACACCTCGGCCGGCGCAGACCTTGCGGGCATAGCGAAAGCCGCCGGGATCGAAAACGTGCACACCGTCGATACCGTCGAGGATTTCGTCGCCCGCTTCCAGCAGGCGATGCAAGGCAACGTCCTGACCTTCATTCGCGCCAGGGTACAGACCGGCTTCGAGATGGTGCCGGCGCTCCAGGTGGACGAGGTCGAGAACAAATACCGCCTCATCCGCTTCATCGAGAAAACCGAGGGCAAATCTATTCTCAGTGCCGATATGCCGGCCGGTTGGTCGACTAACCAAACGTAGGATCGCGGATCGATCCGATAATGACATCCAGGTAGGAGCGGTTCGCGAACCGCCCCTACCGGCCTGGGCATGGCCGCCCGCTATACACCCTCCGCTCCCTCGGCGCTCACATGCGGAGCCAGACCGAGAACATTGGGGACATAACCGTCTGCGCGGGCACGACGGACGCGGGCATCGGGAAGGCGCTCGCCCGGGCAGGCCACCGCGTTCCACTTTGTGACTCGAATGCACGCGCTGCTGCTTGATTCTTGACTACGGAGGAGGATGAGTGTGTGCGTATCTGGCTAATGACATCTGAATTGCCTGAGGATGTCACGGGTGGTATCGCGAGCTACATGACCAATTATGCCAAACTCCTTGGAGCAGCAGGACACGAAGTGGCTCTCATTGCGAGCAGCAGTGAGCCACGCGACCAGGCTATTGCTCCAGGAACAAGATTGATCGGCGTTCCCCCTGCGAACTCCTTGCAGGCAGCGCCTGCTACGTGGCAGTCACTAGACCCGCATGTAGATCATCTGCACCAAATACTCCCGTACTATCCTGCTCTCAGCTATCAGTTGGCGAATGTAGTGCTGAGTCTTTTGAAGCAACTCCCCCCCCCAGACGTTATTGAATCACAAGAGTTTGCCGGTCTTCCCTACTATCTGCTTCAGCTAAAACTTACTGAACGGACTGTTCTGGATCGAATACCGGTCGTCGTTAACCTTGCGGCTCCCTATTTTGAAATCGCGCGGGTCACGCGCGAGCCACGTTTTCGTTTCCCCCTGTATTGGCTATGCGAGATGGAAAAATTCTGCATCGTAGCGGCTGATGCACTGCTTACTGCCAGCCACTTTCTGGCCCGCACGGTTCAGGATACGCTCCGCCGTTCTCTTACGATTGACGTGATTCCTTACCCTCTCCCGGTTACCGCCGAAGCATCCCCCGTTGAAGTTGAGCCAAGACATATTGTCTGCGTCGCGCAGTTCAAGATACATAAGGGTGTGATGCACCTGGTGCAGGGATGCCACCGAATGTGGAGTGCTGGAGAAGACTTCCGTTTAACGCTGGTTGGTGGTGACGGGGGTGATCCATTGAGAACCGCGTCTGTTGGTGACATCATACGAGACAAGTACGCGAGGTGGATCGAAAGCGGCCACCTGACTCTACTGGGTCGGGTGGATGACTCGACCAAACTGGCTCAACTACGACACGCGTGGGCCGCTGTTATGCCTAGCCTTTGGGACAACTTCCCGCATACCTGCATGGAGGCAATGGGAATCGGACAGTTGGTCTTGGCTTCACGATCCGGTGGCGCGGAGGAGATGATCGCGACAGATGGAGAGAACGGCTTTCTGTTTGACTGGAACATACCTGGCGATCTTGAACGGAAGTTGAGGCTGGTGCTGAACTTGAGCCCGGAAGCTCGGCTGCAGATTGCCCAACGCGGGCAGAAGCGAATCGAAAGCCTCTGTGGTCCGAGGGCTGTCATTTCCCAGCGCATCGAGCATTATGAACGAGTTAGGGCTCGCTACCAGCCAAGGCACGTTTTTCCGACTGTGTCTCGTTCGCAGGACGATTGCTTGCGCCGACCAGCAGCAGGTGAATCGACAGAAGTATCTGCTTTGCGAAACGGACGGCAGTCCGGCTTGCTCTCGGTCGTCGTAATGAGTTCCATTACGCGCGATGGAGTCGGCGAGGGCATGCGTAGTATCCTCACAACGACCTACTCTCCCATTGAAGTCATCGTCGTGGGAGATTGCGGCCACGACTCAGGAAAGGCTCAGGCGCTTTTGGGAATTGAGAACCGCGGATCGGAAGGTGTCCCGATTCTTGAGATCCCAACCCGCGACCCAGCGTTGGCGCGGCAGGCCGGACTCGAGGCGGCGGGAGGTGAATTCATTTGCTGGCTAGATGGGGGTGATTTGGTTGAACCTGATTTCTTCTCCCGGGCCATCCAGGTGTTGCAGCGCTACTCCAACGTTGCCTTCGTGTACTCCTGGGTTCGCTCTAACGACGATCTGTCAGGTATTTTGCCTACGTGGAACGCGGAATTCCCATACCTGCTGGGGCAAGGCACCTCCTTACCGGTCGCGGTCTTCCGGCGGTCCTCGCTTCCTCAGATAGAGAACCGCAACCAAGTGTTAGAGTTCGGCTTTGCCGACTTGGATCTCTGGGTTGAACTGAGAGAGCAAGGCTGGGCAGGGGTAAGTATTCCATTTCCCCTTGTATCCCGCCGCGGGCGCTCAGAGGTGGAAAGTGGGATATATCCTCCCCACCTGCAGATATATGTGCGCGACCTCATAACGCAGCGCCACCACAAAGCATACAGCGAGTGGGGTACGGAGCTTTTCAACTTGCAGAATTCGAACGGGCCGGCGAGACTTTGGAACCATCCCGCTTCCCACGTTCCCCTGCCCGAGGAACTTGAGGGGAGGTTGTGGATGCAGCAAGCCTCCCTCGCGGATACCGAGCGGAGTCTTCGAGAGCAACAGGCACGCGTCGCAGAGCTGGAGATAGTGCTTCGAGAGCTTCAAGCGAATCTAGCACAGATGCAGCACGAAACGGCGTCATTGGAGGAGCAGCGAGCAAGATGGCAGCGAGTCGCTGAAGAGCACGAGCAAATTATGCACGAGCAGACTCGGATGCAAGTCGAGCGGGAAAAGGCGCGCCCCCTGATTGACCCATACAACGCACGCTGGCGCACCCTGGCGTACTACACGCTGACCAGATTCCCGCTCCCATATTACTACACGGCAATTGCCAACAACGTACGGGGGCTGCTTTCCAAGAGGCACAAATCAAGGTAGCTGCAAGAGCGCGTGGAGTACACCCGTGTTACGTGATACAGACACCATGCGGTGCCCACGATGGCTCAGTCTTCCAGCAGAGCCGTTGGAAAACCTCATCACCGCGAAACCGTGTTATTCTTCTGTCTCCGTCCTGATCCAAGGTAGCACGCCAGCTTGTTGAGCAGCCGCATCACTCTCCCGTTTGCCACCGCACTCAAATGCGCCAACAACGCGTTTCGTTCCTCTTCAATCTGACAGCAAGCGATCCAGAGCTTTCGTCGCTCCTCTTCCGTTTGGGCCAGCACGGCCCGCAGGTTATCTTGCTCGTCTTTGCTCTGCTGAAGGAGAACCTGTAGATGACCACAGTCATCTTGGCTCTGCTGTAGGAGTGACTCCAGACGAGTTTCTTCCCTTTCCCTTTCCCGGAGAAGCGTAGACAAACGACTGATCTCCTGGGCCGCGACGCTCGCCATTCTCTCGGAGAGATGGTTGAACACGCCATCTTCGATTCTCAGTAGATCCGACGGCTTTCGTAAAAAGCGATGGCCGTCCGACGCCCCGTCGTACTGCGTATGCCAACCGTCGGCCTTTTCCTTCGGGTCCCATCGTGGCTTTCTCTCGCTCAGCACCTTCCTTTTTCCGTGCGATTGCGAACGAATTGGGTAGTGCTTCAAGAGGAACGGGGAGGGGAAGACCCGCCTACCGCCGAACTGAGCGTTGTGACCACCACAGGCGGCGAGCGAAACTCGTTGAGCGCTTTTCTTCCAAGCATTCACTCGCGGATAAGTGCCCGCTGGAAGGTCCAAGGTGAAATATGCAAAATAGGCTTCAAAATCCGCGCCTGGAGGATAGCCGTCATCTACCGGGCAGAATTCAAGGACGATATGATCGATGCAGTTGAAGCCTTCCTGATCCACTTCGTAAATCGCATCCCGTAACGTAACCCCGGGCCACGGGGACCGCCGGATCTCGTCCACGTCGTAGTGAATGAACCAGTCCGCCGAAATCTCCTGGGCGAGCTCTTCTTTGCGCCCGAGCAAATCACGCCATTTGTAAGTTGGCGGCGGGCCATCTTCGGGAAATCTCTCTATGCCGACAAGCCCTCGGCCCCGAAACTCACGAGCAAGTTCATAGGTCCCGTCTGTCGACCAGTTATCGATGAGGTACACGTCGATCCCCTGGCTGACCAGGTGGCGAAGTGAAGGAGTTATGATATCCGATTCATTGTAGGCGGCGACTAGGGCGACCACGCGGAAAGTCGCCGGCGCACTGAACCCTGAATGGCCGAGATGAGCAAAGCGTTGGTGCCCGCCGATCATTTGTCTGGTTCTCCTTCGTTGTGTCAGAACGTCGATAAGGAAGGCCCAGTCGATATTAGCAAAGGCCCGCACAAAGATCGCGTCTGGCGCACCAGAACGGTGCGGAGAAGCTTCTGCTCGTTGCAATCGATGCTGTGCACTGCGTCATATGGCGCCCCTCCTCAATCCCACGCCCTGAATTCTCCCTCTCTCGATGCGTGTCACCCAGCTCACTCTTGAACGAAGAGGCGTCAGACTGCCGGGACGCCGTAGGCATACACCATTCTAATTCGCCCCGGCCAGCCAGTCAACACGCTCAGCACACAGAGAGACACAGAAACAACAGAAACAGAGAATGCTTGACAAAGCAATCCTGGCATAGTATTTTAAGGGCCAATCGTCACCGACTATGGCCGACTTGGTCAAGCCAATGAACAACGCCTTCCGCGACGTCTCTGTCGCCCTCGCTAACGAGTTTGCGTTGGTCGCGGAGTAGATCGTGGTCGTCATTTGCGAAGCTATAGGGATCGCCAACCGGCATCCACGATTGCAGCTTTTGAAGCCAGTGCCCGGCGTCGGCGGCCATTGCATCGGCGCAGATGCCTGGTTTGGGGTCGGGGCCGCATCCCCTTTTTGCCGCACTAATTGCACCGAGCCACGCGGTTTTGCGGCTCAAGGAGTTCCCATGTGTCTTAGCAACAAACGCGTCCTCGTTACCGGCTCTGGCGGATTTGTCGCCAGCCACCTGGTCGAAAGATTGGCTATCGCGGGTAACGAGGTAAGCTGCATGGTTCGTTACAACTCTAGAAACGATTCCGGCCTGCTTGCCCTGCTCCAGCCATCTCTCAGAAATAGTCTCGAGATCCTGTCGGGGGATTTGCGAGACTCGGATTTCGTGCGCGCCTCCATCCGGAGCAAGGACATCGTGTTCCACCTCGCGGCCCTTATTGCCATCCCGTACTCCTACTCCCATCCAAGAGAGGTCGTGGAGACCAATGTCCTGGGCACGCTCAACGTCTTGGCGGCAGCGAGGGAAATCGGCGTGGAGAGGGTCATCCACACGTCTACCAGCGAGGTATACGGAACAGCCCAGTACGTTCCCATCGATGAGCGGCATCCTCTGCAGGCTCAATCCCCTTATGCGGCAAGCAAGATCGGCGCTGATAAGCTCGCAGAAAGCTTCTTTATGTCCTATGGTTTGCCGGTAGTCACCGTCAGGCCATTTAACGTATACGGCCCGCGTCAGTCAGCCCGCGCCGTTATCCCCACCATCATCAGCCAGGCACTGCAAAAGAAGAGCCTGACACTGGGTTCGACCAGCCCGACCAGGGATTTTACCTACGTGACCGACACTGTCGAAGGCTTCCTCAAGGCTGCAACGTCAGACCAAGCTGTAAATGGCCACGTGATCAACATCGGCTCCAATCTCGAAGTCTCCATTGGCGACCTCGTTCAAAAGGTCTCAAGCCTGCTCGGCCACGAGCTCGCGGTTTCACACGAGCCGGAACGTGTGCGGCCCCCTATGAGCGAGGTAGAGAGGTTGTTGGCTGACAACAGTTTGGCCAGGACTCTGTTGGGATGGGAGCCCAAGGTGCCTCTCGACGACGGTCTGCAGATGACTATAGAGTGGATCTCTCGCCATCTTGACAGATATGAACCACATAAGTACGTTTACTGAGGGTTGAAAATGCGGGCAATCATTCTAGCTGGCGGCACTGGCACGCGGATGCGCCCCTACACTACGGTGCTCCCTAAGCCGCTGATGCCCATCGGCGATGTCCCGATCGCGGATATAGTCGTTAACCAACTGAAGTACCACGGGATCACTAACATCACTATGGCAGTGGGGTACCTCGCCGAGCTACTGATGGCCTATTTTGGCGATGGTAGCAAGTACGGGATTAGCATTTGCTACTCCAAAGAGAACAGCCCGTTAGGAACGGCCGGGCCACTCGCTCTGATTCCTAATCTCGATTCTACTTTCCTCCTCATGAACGGCGACGTCCTTACTACGCTTAACTATGCCGACCTTGTCGCGTACCATCGCAACAGTGGAGCTGTCGCAACTATCGCTATGCACCCACGCAGAGTGAAGATCGACCTGGGAGTTATCCAGACTAATGGCAGCAACGAACTGGTCGACTACATCGAGAAGCCGACACATGAGTACGTCGTGAGCATGGGCGTCTACGTCTTCGAGCCCACGGTGCTACGCTATATACGGCCGGGCGAGCCTCTGGATTTCCCTGACCTCATTCGCACGTTGCTCCGCCACGGCGAGCGTGTGATTGGGTATCCGTTTGACGGCTACTGGCAGGACATTGGCAGACCCGACGACTACGAGAGGGCAGTGGAGGAGTTCGAGTGCAGAAAACGCGAGCTGCTGCCCTATGCCGCGGCCGATGGCGTGTTGGGTTAGTGACCGATGAGAGCATTGATCACGGGCATTGCCGGCTTCTGCGGCAGCCACCTGGCCGAGCTGCTTGTCGCTCGAGGAGCTGAGGTCGCAGGGATCGCAAGAAAGGGCAGCGGCCACGGCAATTTGCGTGGGGTGATCGACCAGGTACGTATCTATGAAGGCGACCTCCGCGAGCGGCAATGGCTTGGGCCGTGTCTCGCCGAATGGGAACCCGATGCGATTTTTCATCTGGCAGCGGCCACGACGGTCGATTCAGCCGGTGGTTTGTGGGAACTGTACGACGCAAACGTCCACGGCACAATCAATCTTTTGGAATCGGTTCTGTCTGCCGGCATAGACTGCGTAACCCACATTGCCTGCTCGAGCGGGGAATACGGCCTCGCGACTAATGTCGAGCGACCGCTCGGTGAGCTGGACAGTTACAAGCCCCTCACGCACTACGCCGTGAGCAAGGCTACTCAAGACCTGCTGGGGTACTATTACGGGGCAGCCAATGGCCTGAGGATAGTCAGGACGAGAGCTTTCAATGTCACGGGGCCGCGGGAAACCGCGAAATCTGTCTGTTCAAGCCTGGCCAAGCAGATAGCCGAGGTTGAACTGGGGATTAGACCCCCGATCATCCTGGTAGGGAACACAACACCGCGTCGGGATTTCATAGAACAACGTGCTTCACCCTGGGCCTCGATTTCAATCTGTCCTACCTGCATTCCAGCAGGAGCTAGGTCACGGTCGGTCGCGGCCAAGATCACCAGGACTTACGATAGCACGTCGCATGAATACCTATACCAAATGGGATAGGCTTTTGTCAATAGCCAGTCAACCAGTCTCCAGCAAATCGGGCTAATTGTTGCATTGTGAGGGCCGAGCATCTGGGGGTCAACAGCGGCAAGGGCTTCTACCAGTACTAATTTAGAAACCTCGCGGGATACCAGCACGGTTGCTCAGCGGCAAAATTCGACCGAAGGAAAGAAGGCTGATGGTAGTTAGCGAGCCGAAGAGATCCATTCAGGGCGGTCGTGCGGCGGTGTCTGTCACCATTCAGGCGGCCGGCGCTACCCACGAGGTCTGGTACCGGCTCTCAGAGGATCGGTTGGCGCTCGATTCGAATGCTTTCCTGGCAGCCAGCCTGGCCCCGGCCATGAGGCTGGGTGGGCCTTTGCGAATAGAGGGCAGTGTATCCTCTCGCCTTCTGGCCAGCGTTCCCAAGATCCAGGACATTCTGAACTTGTGGGACCGCCAATTGAAAAGAGTGCCGGTTGAAGGCGAGGTAATGCCTGCACCCAGGGAGACGCGGCCGCGAGGCGTGGGCTGTTTCTTTTCCGGCGGCGTCGACTCCTTTTACACCCTGCTCAAGCATCAGGATGAGATAACCCATCTTATCTTCGTGCACGGATTCGACGTCGCGTTGGATGACGCTCCGCTCTATCATAAGGTGTTAAATGGCATCAGGGAAGCAGCGGCAGAACTCGAGAAGCCACTTATCGAGGTCGAGACCAACGTGCGAGGGTTTGCCGATCCTTTGGCTGACTGGGCCTACTTCTATCACGGCTCGGCCATGGCGAGCGTGGCCCTGCTGCTGTCCCCACTCCTCAAGAAGGTCTACCTTGCAGCTAGCCACACGTACAACTCCATCAGGCCGTGGGGTTCATACCCGCTCCTCGACCCACTGTGGAACACTGAAGAAATGGAGCTCGTGCACGACGGCTGCGAGGCCACCAGAATGGACAAGGTGGCAAGGATTTCGGCCTGTGATACGGCACTGAGGTGGCTAAGGGTCTGTTGGGAGAACAGGGAGGGTGCCTACAACTGCGGCAGATGCGAGAAATGCTTGCGCACTATGGTGAACTTGCGCCTGGCGGGCGTGCTCGATCGTTGCACGACTTTCGAGCATCCGCTTGACCTGGAGGCAGTATCCAGGATAGTTCCAGGAGGCCTGGTCCGCCACTTTGTCGAGGAGAGCCTGAAGGTTGCCGAGGATCGGGGAAACGATCCGGCGTTAGCCGAAGCTTTACGTGAGTCCTTGCGCCGCGCGGGACCACCGAACGACGATCAAGTTGATTCGTTGTACCGGCAATTAAGGGAGAAGGACGCGGAGAACAGCGCTCTGAAGGCACTGGTCGCCGGCTACGAGTCCGGGCGGGTTATGAAAGTGCTGCTGGCATCCGAAAGGCTGAAACAGCGGCTGCTGCGCCGAGATCGCTAGCTGCACAGTCAGACTACACTTGCGGCCGCGTGCGGTAGGGGTCCTTCTGCGGAAGGACGTGATTGCCCTGTGGGGGTCCCTGCGGGCGCAGGCTCGGGTGTACAAACGCCACTCCGTAGCAACTACCTCTAGTCACCCTGGTCGGTAGAGGCGCTGGCCTCACTTCTCCAAGCCGTTGTGCCTGCCCATCACGGATCCTACCTTGTTCATCAAGCGCATGATTTTCCCCTTGGCCACGGCATCCAGATGTGCCAGGAGGGCATCTCGCTCATCTTCGGTTTGACGCACGAGCGCCTTCAGCCTGTCTCGCTCCTTTTCACCCCGGAACGCCTGGGCCAGCAAGTTGTCCCGCTCTCCTTCGATATGGTGTAGTAGAGCCCGCAAGCGATCGCGCTCCTCGTCGCGTTCGCTCAGCAGAGCGCCCAACTCATCTCGTTCCCGTTCGGTCTGGTTCACGTAAAGCTGAGACTGGTCTCGTTGTTCCTCGGTCTGACGGAGGAGTGCTACGAGGCGGTCTCGTTCCTCTTCGCCCTGTCGGTGGAGAGTCCGCAAACGATCTTGTTCCTCTTCGCTCTGTCGTAAGAGCTCTGTCAAATGGTCGTTCTCCTGCACCGCGACGGTCGACATCCTCTCGACAAGGCTAAGCTTCTGGAACACTTCGTCTTCGAATCTCACCAGTTCGGAGGGACGGCGTAGAAAGCAATGGCCCTCCAAAATACGATCGTAGTGTATGTGCCAACCGTCGCCCTTCTCCGTTGGGTCCCATCGCGGCCTCCTTTCGCGGAAGACCTTTCGCTCGCCGTGTGCCTGGGAACGAATGGGATAGTGCTTCAAGAGAAATCGGCGCGGAAAGACCCTCCTGCCGTCGAAGCGTGCATCGTGACCGCCGCTCCAGGCCAGCGAAACGGATTGGCTCGCCTTCCTCCACGTGTTTACGCGCGGATAAGTTCCGGGACTAACCTCTGGGCTGAAATGCTCGAAATAGGCTTCGAAATTAGAGCCACGAGGATAGCCGTTGTCAGTCGGGCAAAACTCGAGGACCGTGTGGTCGATGCAGTTGAAGCCTTCCTGATCCACCCTGTAGATCGCGTCGCGCAGGGTCACGCCCGGCCACGGCGACCGCCGGGTCTCGTCCACGTCGTGGTGCAGAAACCAGTCCGCATCTACTGACATGAGCATAGATATCTAAAGGTGGTCTGGAATGTGCTGCACCAAGAGTCATGACACAGACAAGACCAGTTCAACCCCACGACTGGAAGGAGGGTCGTCGGCTCCGGGCGTG
>JACQUC010000201.1 GCA_016210495.1 Chloroflexota bacterium | reverse complement strand
CGGTGATGGCGGCGTCGATGCCCCTGGCCCACTCCTCGAAGCGGGGCTGATCCTCCGTACCGGCGACCTCACGGTTGAACCTGAGCAGGAAGGTGCGGAAGCCGAGGGTAGGGAAGCTGGCCTTGAGTTTCTCTTCCACCAGGGCGAGCATTCCCGGGGCAACGCCCTTGGAGTTGATGAACAGGCCGATGGTCTTATTGGTGAGGTCAGTCAAGCGAGGCGAGATGCCCCGCAAGGGCACGGGATCGGCCTCGGCCCAGGGACTGAGTACTTCGTATTGGATGCTCATACGCAAGAACTCCTTTCAATGGGTCGCGGGTTAATACTACAACTGTGCATTGCGTACTGTCATTCTGAGTCCTTCGGAGAAGGACGAAGAATCTCAACTGTCGGTTCATGCAACAAGGTCGGTTTGGCAGAAGCGACAGATGGGGTTCTTCGTCGCTCCCCGCCCCACCCGGCCACCTCACCGCGCTCCTCAATGACAGCAACGGTTGTGGTCTCAGTAGCGCAGGTAGTTGGGCACGATACCCCTGTATTTCTCCACCAGCGAGTTCCACTTTGCGGGTAGCTCGACCTTTTTGGTCACCCAGCGATTGCCGGTCGCATAGCTGCCAGCCTGAAACAGGCCCATGAAGGCACCTGGTCCGCCGGCGACTATGATCCTGATCGAATCGGGACCGCTCAATATCGCCATACAGTCCTCCGCGTTGTGCGGCGGCTGCTGCCAGGCCGTAGAGTCCCGGCGCTCTTCGACCGACGCGTAACCAGGATGTCGGTAAGCGGGGACACGGGCGTACTCCGCGATGAAGCCCGCGATCTCCTTCTTGGTCCAGCCACTGTTGGCTAGGGCTTTGGCGTGCGTGGGGATCAGCGTGAGACAAAGCAAGCCCTGTCGCCCAGGCAGAACGTTTGAGACAACGGCGTTCAGTATCCCATCCATATCGGAACCGTAGGGGATCAGTTGCGTGCTGGTGTTTGAGAACATGACAGAAATGGTGCTGTGCTCCCTGCTGAAGCCCTGTTCTACGTGCAGTGGCTCCCAGGGGCTTTCCTCCTCGTTCTCGGCAATGACCATGCTGTACTTACCTGGATTACCGAAGACGCCTACATCTTCTATCCCGTTGCGCGCCCCACCCGTATTCCTGATAATCAGCCCCATGGCCCGCCCGATGGCCGCGTTAGCTATGTCACCGGGACTCAGCGCCCCCGCGCCACTGTTGACGTGCAGGTCTTTTCGAATGGGTCCACTGACGATCCAGAATGGCGCGCAAGAGCCTGCGCTGATTTCTTCAGCGCCGAATGAGCTTCCCGGGTCCATCAGGGCTTGAGCTCCCGCGACCAACACCGGCATATGCGTCGGTAGGGCGCCGGCCATCACCGCGTTGACGGCGATCTTCTGCACCGTAACCTGACCCAGCCGAGGCTTCATCTCTGCCACCACGTGACCCGGTGGCAGGTCCGTCCCCGCCAACATCTCGGCGACAGCTTCCTCGGTAGGTGGCATTATGGGCCACCCATCTCCCCAGCCCTTCTCATAGAACAGGCTGTTGACCTCTCGCAGATTGCCTTTGAAGACCATGCCTGAAGGACTCAGCACCTCGTATTCTACACTCATCTGCGCCGTCTCCTTCTCTACCCTGAGTAGCCAACGCATGTGGGCGCCACATGCCGAAACTTCTCTACCAGCCTGTCCCAATTCGCAGGCAGCTCCACCTTCTTGGTCACCCACTCGCACGGCATGGTGCCCCCAAGACCGATACCGACGAAGCTGCCTGGTCCACCGGCGACGACGACCCTGATCTTTTCGGGCCCACCGATTATGGACATAGATTCCTCGGGATTCAGCGGCGGGCGTTGCCTGAGCATGTACCTTCCCGAATACATCACGGGCCAGGAATTCGGGTGGCGATGGGCCGGGACGCGCGCGTACTCTGCAATGAAGCGAGTGATGTCATCCTTCGTCCAGCCGCTACTGGCCAGGCTCGCCGCGTGTGCCGGATTCAGCATGACACACGTCAGGCCGTCCCTCTTGCCAGGCGGAACGTTATAGATCAGAGTATTCAGCAGGTCCTTGTGGTCGGGGCCGTACGCCGGTATCTGCGCGAAGGAATTTGGGAAAAAAAGGGAAATAGCGCTATCCTCTCGCTCGAGGCCTTCTTGCACGTGGAGGGGCTCCCAAGGGCTGTCCTCCTCGTTCTCGGCGATCACAGCCGCATACTTGCCGGGGTTGCCCAACACCCCCATGTCTTCAACACCCTTGCGCGCCCCGCCGATGTTCTTCACGATCAGGCCCAGCGCCCGCCCGATGGTCGCGTTGGCGATGTTGCCCGGACTCAGGGCTCCGGCGCCACTGTTGATTTCGAGGTCTTTGCGAACGGGCCCGTTCACGATCCAAAACGGTACCCAGGACCCCGTGCTGACTTCGTAGATGCCGAACCACGTTTTCGAGTCCATCAGGGCGCGGACCCCTGCGATCAACACCGGCATATAGGTTGGCAAGGCCCCGGCCATGACGGCGTTGACGGCGATCTTCTCCACTGTGGCCTTGCCGAGCCGGGGGATGATCTTTGTCACCATATGGTCGGGAGGGAGATCGGTTCCCGTGAGCATCTCGACGACGGCTTCCTCGGTGGGTGGTATGATCGGTAGCCCGTCGGTCCACCCCCGCCTGTAGAAGAACCGATTCACCTCTTGCAGGCTGCCACCGAAGACGATGCCTGAAGCCTTCTGTAGCTCCTTCGCTGGGGGCGACGACTCTTCCGGGCTTAGCGGGCACGTCAATGCCGCCACGATGTCGTCAATGGCCCCATTTATCCCCATCTCGATCTCTTCGATGACGCTGGTGTTGGTGGGGGTGTTCTCTGGCACGACGCGCAGGCCCGGCATTCCTCTGCCGGAGGCGGCCGATCTGGCATCGGATGCGAAGCCCTCGTTGCAAAGCGCCACCGCTGGCTTGTTCAGGTCCTCTATCGCGATCGTGTTGTACACAAGGTACTTCGTGCAGGACCCTCAGTCGCCAACGGCGGTTATAATCGCATCCAGCCCTTTGACCCACTCCTCGAATCCGGCCTTCTCCTCGGTCTCAGTGACCTCGTGGGTATGCTTGAACAGAAAAAGGCTAAACTCGAGCGTTGGGAATCTGGCCCTAAGCTTCTGTTCGACAAAGCCCAGCATCGGAGGTGCAACGCCCTTGGTGTTGGCGAACAGCCCGATCTTCTTATCCGCCAGGTTCGCCAACCGGGGTGAAATTCCCCTCATTGGGACAGGATCCACCTCCGCCCAGGGGCTAAGCACTTCATACTGGGTACTCATCTCTAAGATCTCCTTGTGATGAGATTTCGTCTTCTATTAGTCAATCATACCCTTGGCAGCGCGCCACCTAGATTGAAGACCGGGGACGCTTACGGCGAGGAACACGAAGGACATAAAGGTCCCTTCGCAATCCCTCTTTGCGCTCTTTGCGTTCTTTGCGGTTCACTCCGGGTTACTTGCTCAGCCACGCTTTCTCCGGCGTCCAGCTTAGCTGAAATCCCGAGGTGAGGAAGCCGGTATCGTGCGCGGTTGGAGCGACGACGTACGGTAGCGACGATTCGAACAGGGGAACCACCAGCTCTTCGTCGTAGGCAACCTTTACCGCTTTGTCCATCAGCGACTTGTACGTCTCGAAGTCGGCCGTTCCTCGTGAGCGCTTGAGCGATTCGTCCCATTCGGAGGGCCTGGCCAGGCTGACGAAGCGCTGGACCGGTGAGCCTATCATCCTCGACAGGACGTTGCCGGCATTCGGCTCCAGTGCCATTACTAAGTACAAGAGACCGTCCTTCCAGCCCTTCAAGTCGTATTCGTCGTACTTGGCACGAGGCACTATCTCCAACTGAGCGTCGATCCCAACCGTCTTGAGATTGCTCTGTATGGCCACCAGCATGTCCTGTTCGACCGTGTTCGGTGCGATGATCCTGGTTTTGAAGCCACTGGGGTAACCCGCCGCAGCCAGCAACTGCTTGGCCTTGTCGGGGTTGTATGTTCGGCCTTCGAGCGCGGCGTTGTAGCCTGGATACCCACGTGGAACGACCTGAGCGGCCGTTTCCCAGGTGCCGAGCCCTACCGCCTTCGCGATCGCCTTTTTGTCGATGGCATAGTCTATCGCCTCGCGTACCCCCTTCTTGGCGAAGATAGAGTCCGCGTTTGCCGTGTCGGGCAAGAGGGCATCGAGGTTCGTGGACAGAGCGCCACCCTGGCCCCCGGCGATAACTTGATATCCCTTCGCGCGTAGATCTGCCGCTACTCTGGTGGTCGCGCGGAAGATGACCTGTCCCTCTCCCGCCTGAATTCCTGCCGACTGTATCATCTGGTCTTTGACGTAGCGGAATTCTACTCCATCAAGGTAGGGCTTGCCGCCCCAATAGTCGTCGAACCGCTCGTACTTCACGGAGACGTCGCGCTCGAAGCTGACGAACTTGAATGGTCCCGCGCCCACCGGATGCCAGGCAGCCCAGTCCTTACCGTTCTTCTCGAATGCCGTGGGTGATACCTGCAAGCCAATCGTGCGCGCCAGCATCGGCAGGATGCCGTTGTCATACTCTGAGAGATTGATGCGGACGGTATTGTCGTCGAGGACGTCCACCGTGGTCCAGTTCTCGGTCTTCTCCATCTTGGCGTTCTTGACGCCGTCGAGGTTCCATTTAGCCGCCTTGGCGTCAAAGATAGTACCGTCGTGGAACTTGACGCCCTTCCTCAGCGTGAACGTAATCGACTTGCCATCCTTGCCGATCTCCCAGGCCGTCGCCAGCTTGGGCGTGGCACGTCCCTGATTATCCATGCCGACGAGAGCGTCGACGCCCGGAATGGTCGCGACCAGAGAGATGCCGACGATTGATGGTGGATAGCCGAACGCCTGCGGTGGCCAACCGGAAAGGATCTTCAGGACGCCGCCCTCCTGCGGGGTTGGCCCCGGCTTCGCTGCGGTCGCCGGTTTTGCCTCGGTCGCGGGTGCCGTCTTGGTTTCCGCGGACTTCGCCTGCACGGGCGGGGACGTGGACTTAGGGGACTCGGCCTTGCTTGGGGCGGTCGCCGGCGCGGGCGCTTGAGAACAAGCAACCAGGGCCAAGGACATCGCCAGCCACAAGGCCATTCCTGAAAGACCAACTCGCAGCAAGGTTTTTCGTTTCATTCTTCCTACACCTCTTCTTGAAGCTTTGGATTTGTTCGCTTGCCATACCGTTTGTTGGAGATCACGCCATAGGCGTTCGATCTCGACCATCATAATGTAGGGGCGAACGGCGTTCGCCCGTGCCGTCTCTCGATCCGACCGAGGCGCCTGTCCAGTGTGCAAAACGTCGGCTCGATGCCCGCTCATCGGTCAGCACGCCGATTTCTCACATCTGCGTACCAACGTTTTGGGCGAACGCCATTCGCCCCTACATTAACTACGTCCCCAGCCGATATCCTCAAATCGGCATTGACATTAGGTTGATGCCCATGAGACGTTGCATGCAACGTCCCTACAAGGGCACCGTGCAGAGCAATCGCGCTGCGCTCGTTAGTAGCAGGCATGCCTGGGTACCAGGCCTCGGTACTTCTCTACCAGGGTATCCCAGTCTGGCGGCAAGTTTACCTTGTGCGTTACCCACTGGCAGGTCATCATACCGCCAATGCCGATGCTCACGAGGTCGCCATCTCCCCCGGCGACGACGACCTTGATCCTTTCGGGCTCCCTTATCAGCGACATAGACTCCCCACGATTGACCGGCGGTGGCCGCCTGATCACATACCTCGACGAATTCATAACCGGCCAAAAGTCCGGATGCCGATAGGCCGGTACACGGGCGTACTCCGAGACGAAGCGCGCGATATCTTCCTTCGTCCATCCACTCTCGGCCAGAATCCTCGCGAGCCCCGGATTCAGCACTATGCACGCCAGCCCGTCTCTCCGCGCCGGTGGGATGTTGTAGATCAACGTATCCATTATGCCCTTGGGATCCGTCGCGTAAACCTGCGGCTGCGCGAAGCAATTGGGGAAGAAGAGCGAAATAGTGCTGTCGCCTTTGTCGAACCCCTGCTCCATGTGCAAGGGCTCCCAGGGGCTCTCCTCCTCGTTCTCGGCAAT
This sequence comes from Chloroflexota bacterium, assembly GCA_016210495.1. The sequence continues at coordinate 377 of JACQUC010000201.1, read as the reverse complement.
CACCGCCGTGTACTTGCCCGGGTTGCCCAGCACCCCCATGTCCTCGATACCCTTGCGTGCCCCGCCGATGTTCTTGATGATCAGCCCCATCGCCCGCCCGATGGTGGCATTGGCTATGTCTCCCGGGCTCAGCGCCCCTGCGCCGCCGTTGATGTGCAGTTGTTGACGTATGGGGCCATTTACGATCCAAAACGGCACCCACGAGCCGGTGCTGACCTCCCAGATGCCGAACCAGGTGCGGGTATCCATCACCGCCTGGACACCCGCGATCAACAGCGGCATGTAAGTTGGCAGCGCCCCGGCCATCACCGCGTTGATGGCGATCTTCTCCACCGTGGCCTTCCCGAAGCGCGGTATGACCTTGGCCACCACATGAT
>JACQUC010000184.1 GCA_016210495.1 Chloroflexota bacterium | reverse complement strand
TTCCGCGAACCTTTCGACCGCCCTGGCTATGCGTTCTCGGTCCCTCAGAGGCAGGGATTCAAGATCTTCGATTGCCGCTGGAGACCATTCAAGAAGCACGCTCGAGACCCAGGTGCCGCAAGGCCTCGTCGTGCGGAATGCCCTCGCCTCTAGCAAACTGCGCTTCGGCCTTCGCGACGGCTTGGCGCTCCTCGTCGTCTTCGGGCTCGTCGTCGATAGGAGCGGCGTCAATGGCAGCGCGGACGGGATCGTGTTGGGACCGCAGGAAAGCCAGGAACTTCTCAGCCGCCAGCACGTCGTCCTCGGCGATCTCTTCGACCAGCTTGTGAAGCCGCTCCCGTGGCGACACGTCTCCTCCTCGCGGCCCGGGCCGCACCAGAGTTATACCCGCTCCGTCCACGGCCGTCAGCGTCCAGCAACAACCTTGACATCCTCCCCACGGCTAAAGCCGGGGGATTCCTGGCATTGCGCTAGCCAGAGTGGTTCCTGCCAGCACCCCCTGAAGGAGGTTCGATCCCTGCGCTTGGGATTCGGCGGCCTTTGCCGCCAAACAGGCGAGCCGGGCGAGCCCCGCCCTTAGGATGTTTCGGGCCGCGTTCACGTCCGCCTGGTCCGCGTGACCGCAGTGGACGCACCGGAACTCGGCCTGGGTCTTGCGGTTGTCCGCATCGACCTCGCCACAGGCCGGACAAGTCCGGCTCGTGTTGGCGGGGCTGATGGCGATCACCTGGCCTCCGAGCCACCTGGCCTTGTACGCGAGCATGGACCGGAACATGGCCCAACCCTGGTCCAGGATTGACTTGTTCAGGCCCGATTTGGCTCGCACATTCCGCCCGGGAACTTCGACGGATCCCTTGGCGGACGCGCTCATGCCCTTGACATTGAGATCCTCGATGACGATCACCGCGTGGTTCTTGCAGAGGGTCGTCGAGATCTTGTGGAGGAAGTCCTTGCGGGCGTTGGCGATGTGCGTCTGGAACCGCTTCACCTTGGCCTCGAGCTTCTTGATGTTCCGGGACCGCTTCCGCTTTCGGGAGAGCTTTCGCTGGGCCTGGGCCAGGCGAGCCTCATGTTTGCGGAAGCTGCCCAGAGGTTTGATTTGCGTGCCGTCCGACAGCGACGCGAAAATCACGACACCCAGGTCTATTCCGACCGCCGAGCCGGACGGATGGACGGGATCGGGCACCCCCATCTCACAAGAGAAGCAGACGAACCAGTGGTCACCGTCGCGCTTGACGGTCGCCTGCTGGATCTTCCCCTCGATCGGCCTGGAGTTGCGGAAGCGAACCCAACCTATCTTCGGGAGATACACGTGGCGATCGCGGACCTTGATTCCCTGCGAGTAGCGGAAGGAGTCCTTGACGCCCTTCTTCTTGAAGCGGGGGAATCCCGGTGCCTCGCCCTGCTTGACCCGCCGGAAGAAGTGCTGATAAGCGGCATCCAGGTCTTTGACGGCCTGCTGCAGAACCTGAGAGTGAACCTCGGCTAGCCACTCGGTTCCTCCGGCCTTCTTCAATTCGGTCAGGGACCTGCACTGGTCGACGAAGGAGAGTGTCTTTCCCGCCTGGTCATAGGCCATTTTTCGAGCTGCCAACGCCATGTTGAACACATAACGGCAACATCCGGCAAACCGGGCAAAGAGCTGGCCCTGAGCCCTGGTCGGCTCCAGCCGGTAGCGAAACGTCTTCTGGATGATCACCGGGCCTCGCTCCGCTTCTGGCTCTCGATGTACTGCTTGACCACGGCCAACGGGGCGCCGCCGACCGTGCTAACGAAGTACGAATTGGTCCACAGGGCGGGAAGGCGGCTAGCGAGCCGCAGGAACGCCTGTCGGAGCAAGAAAGACGAGCGACCCTTCATCTGCTTGATCAGGGCGTTGATGCCGAACTGCGGGTCGACCTCAACCAAGAGGTGCACGTGGTCCGGCATCACTTCCATCTCGAGGATCTCTGATCGAGTATCTTTGGCCACCTCCTCCAAGATGGCCTTCAGCCGAACATCGACCCCTTCGACGAGCACGCGGCGTCGGTACTTCGGGCACCACACCACGTGGTACTTGCAGGAGAAGACGAAGTTCCGGTTGCTCTTGTACTCCATGACCAGCAGAATACATCAAACACCCGCCCAATGCAAACACATGTTCTAGCGGCTCACGCCGCGCCCCTTATATCCCTACGCCTGAAGGCGAGGGCTTTACGGGGCAGCTGGTAAACCCAGCAGCGCCCGGCCGCTAACTGAAGAGCTTCAGCAAGCCCTGCCTGATCGGCTCGAACTCGGTTCCGGCTAGCCGCCCAAGGCTTCCGACGATCCGTCGCTCGTCCACGGCGGTCACCTGGTGAACTAATGCGGTGCTCTCTGCGGGAAGCCCGCCAGCACCGGCTTGCAAGGAAGGACAGAGCGGTCCTCTGAGGTTTGTCCTCGTCAACGGGACCACAACAACCAATCTGTGCGGGAGCTGCTGGTGAAGCTGGGGAAGGCCTACGACGACCACCGGGCGTCTGCCGTGCTGCTCCTGGCCCGGCGGTTGCCTTTTGGGTAGTTCAGCCCAGACCACGTCTCCTTGCTGCAGCGCCGTCGAGCCGGTCAAAGTGGCTTTACCGCCGCCTCGACAGCTTTTAGCCAGTCGTTGAGCTCGTCGGCGGGTACCCCATCCTCGGCTGCGGCGATACCGTCAGCCATCTCCTCGGCGGCGAAGTCCAGCCAGGCCACGGTGGAATCATTGCCCCCGGCACCGCCTTGCCGCTGCCAAGCCAGGAAGCGGATGAAGGCCTCGACCGCAACAGCATCGGACTCTGGCAGCGCTTCGACGAGCTGCCGTAGACGCTCCCTTCCTGGGTCCTTTTCAATCATCGATCAATCCTCACCCTACATGTTCCCCGGGACCCTCATCACACGCAACATCCAGGTTGAGTCCAAGACCGTCCGGAAACTAATGGGCGTCATATCACCAGCCTTGCGTCTGCTGCGCAGCATGCCGATTGTCGGCCATCAGGGACTCCTGGGTGGTGGCGATGTCCTTGTGGCCGTGCGCTAGCTGGATCAGGTTGAGGCTGC
>JACQUC010000188.1 GCA_016210495.1 Chloroflexota bacterium | reverse complement strand
CCGACGTAAAGCAACTTCGTGGCCTCGGCCACCGGCTTGTCGAAGTGGAGGAAGAGCAGGCGATTGGCTCCCACGTCCAAAAACAGGTGATCCGGCAAGGGCGGGTCAAACGGCCAGTCGTTGCGGAAGTTTTCGATGGGCAGGCTAGCCAGGATGGCCTCATCGCCGCTGCTCAGAGCCGAGACTTGCTCTTGAAGTGCCGTGGAACGAGGCTCTTTCTCGGCCAGCGCGGTAGAGGCGCCCCAGCCACTCTCCAAACCAACTATGCTTGCGGTTCCCGTCAGCACGAGGGCTGCAACAAGCACAAGTAGCGTCACCCGTTTCCTCACAATTCTCCTCCTTTTTTCGATCCTGATTTCTCTTGATCCTGATTTGGTACTTTTCTTCACGCTCTCCGAGCATTTTCCACACGGATTCGATCGCTCACAGCATAACGATCCTCCTCAATCTTACTTTTTGCCAGTTGGCTGATGGGCGTTCCTATCTCTACACCTATATCCAACACCAAATACCCGGCTTTTATTCCCATCAGGTTGACGATTGGGGGCAAATATCTTCTGTCAACTAAACGACAGCCTACCGCCGCACGCAGCTCACAGCAAGCGCGGTTGCTCGAGAAAAGGCGCTAGCCGATCCGAAAATCGCGGTGCATTATGAGACGGTTGTGGCCGAGTTTCGGGGCAAGACGCGCCTCTCGTCTGTGGTGATCCGCAACGTGCGCACCGGCGAGACCAGAGAGGTCCCCTGCAGCGGGGTTTTCGTCTTCATCGGTTTGGAACCCAACACAGGATGGCTGAAAGGCTCCGTCGAACTCGACGAAATGGGCTTCATCGTAGCGGATAGCTCATTCCGGACAAGCGTGCCGAATGTGTTTGCGGCGGGGGACGCGCGAGAGGGCAGTACCAAGCAGCTCGTGAGTGCCGCTGGGGAGGGGGCGACCGCCGCACTGATGATTCGCCAGTTCCTGCAAAGCGCTAAGGTGTTGCCGAGCAGCAGAAACGACTGAGCGAGCAACTGATGGCGTCAAAGCCCCTACCTGCCGTAGATGCCCTTAGGGGCACGGCTTCCCGTGCCCCCATCGAATCTAGCCGAAGCAGATCCAACTTCACAAGGTACCCCTGAGGGTCCCTAATGAGCGCTCTCCAAATACTGCCGCACTTGATTGAGTTGCTCAGCGGACAAACCCGCCCCCTGAGACATTGGCCCGAGCTGACCTTGCCACTTGGGATACTCGCTGACGGCGGGGGCTCTGTGGCAGGCGTTGCACTTCTGCTCGAAAAGCTGCTTTCCCACTGCGGTGGACTCGGCGGCACCGGCCGTTGCTTCTGGTGCAGCCGCGGGCTGTACCTCTGCGGCTAGAGTGCCAAGGAGTTCCTGCGGCGGAATAAGCGCTGTCTGTTGATTTGGCGTGATGCTAACAGAACCAGGCACAGCTTTGGGCTGGGTTCGGGTGTAAAGCACGTTGCCCATTTGGTATCCGGGCCACCAGCCTCTCGTATAGTGCGTAGAGGTGTCGGCGGGGAACTGCACCGTCTGCATCAACTCACCTGTTTCGGTGTCGTAGATCTCGTAGGTGTTGTCGTACACGACGGCCACGCCGAAATACTTCGCATCCGGACTGAGGATCGGATGGTCTGTTCCATACCAGTCGTGGCGCAGCGCCTCGCCCTTACGCGCGTTGCCGACATTAATGGTCTTGATCACCGAAAGCTTCTCCACGTCGATGACGTATGCCTCATCCAGGTACATATTGTCGGTGATGGCGTACTTGTTATCGGGCGTAAACTCTACCATGTGGAGGACGCGCTTGGTCGGGCTCTCCATGTCCCTGGGGAAGGGCCCCACGAATCCCACCAGGTTGTCCACTAGCTTGCCCGGGCCGGTGTCAAACACCGCCGCGTAGCCGCTTTCACCCTTGTCCAGAAGAATCCAGAACCGCTTGCCACTAGCCTCCGGGTGTATCGCGTGCCAGTTAGAATTGTCGAAGCTGGCGTCCTCCCAGGTGTCCTCAACCGTCATCGTCTGCAAGTTAATCCTCTTAACGTACTTGCCGCTGAAGCTGTTGAGAAACATGGTGCCACCGTCTGGAGTAATGAAGTTCGACATATGAGCGCCGGCCCGTGCGCCAACGTCCACCGAGCCAACTATTTCGTCACTCTGCAGGTCATACTTCCACACGTAGATATTCTTGAACTCCGGGTGGTTGGCGTTGGGCTGCTCGGGCGTCAAGTACCAGTAACGACCATCAGGACTCAAAGCGGAAGCAGACCCTCCGCCAGCGGGACCTTGCACAGTGACAAGGTAGGTTCCTTTGGCTCGTGAGCGAGTTTGCCCCCACACGACTTCTTTCACCACCTGGCCTGTGGCGATCTCGTGCTTGAGGATTCGACCTTGGGCATAGTTCACTGTGTACATGTACTTGTCGTCGGGACTGACCACGAAGCTGTGGTAGTCCTGGGTGTAGATCTTGCGCATTTCAAAGTCGCTGGTGGCAATCTGAACGACGTATGGGGCGCCGGTCTTCACGTAGAAGAAACGGTCGTCTTTACTCGTGTACATCCAGCTTCCGCCGGTTCCCGGTATGTTGTCGTAGCTGGCCAGCGTGTCGAAGGGAGGCTCCGCCCGAACCAACTGGACATCTTTTTCCCCCAGGCCCCCATTGGAGCCGAAGAAGAAAAAGGGCACTTTGCCCGCTGTTTTGGATTTCATCCACGCCGCAGGGTCGGCGACGGCTACGTCTGCCTGCTCAGTGCCTGGCGATGAAATAGTGCTGCGGTCGAGCGCACCTGATTCGGCGGAAACCATCCCGTTGGCCGTTCGCCAATCGCTCGGCACCGCGGTGGCCCCCAGCGTGGTCGCGACCGTAGCCACGGCCAATAACAACACGAAAGCCAGCGCGATTGACACCGTTTTCCTGTACTTTCTCACTTTCTCCTCCTACCCTAACTTGATCTTTGTCGCCAATTCGGCTTGAGCGATGCGAACGATTGTCTAACCCGGACACTCGCGTCCTGATGCTGCAGGCCGAGTGCACCCGAAGCATCATAGCTCCACTCTCACCAAACCACAACGCCTGAACTAGCAGTTATTTACTACTTAAACGCGCAGGAGTGGCCACCAAAATGGGCAGGATCAGCAATCTTTCGTCAACTCAAAAGCAAGGAGCGCTTTGGCACGAAACCGTTCTCCCCTTCACGCCACTTGTGGTAGTACCATAGGCAGACCTGGTAGCTCTCGGCTTTGGGGGTGGTAAGTCGCCGCCCCCGCAGGGGGTGGGGCCAGCATACATTTGGCAAGAGGATCACAGGCCGATGGCCGACCGCTTTTGGCACCTACTCCGAAGGACGGTCCTCGGCCAACCCTTGCTGCACCGCGTACGCGGCAGCCTGGGCCCGATTCCGCAGGTGGAGCTTGGCGAGGATGTTCTTCATGTGATAGTTGACCGTGTGCTCCGATAGGACGAGTTGCTCGGCGATCCCCTTATTGGTGAAGCCTTGAGCGATCAGCCTTAGCACCTGTTTTTCCCGTTCTGTTATCTCGTCCCTGGGAGTTGCGGAAGCGGATACCTTTGCCGATTGCCGGGCAAACTCCGCGAGGATATTGAAAGCCAGCGTGGGGGAAACAGACGCTTCACCGCGTAGTACTCCCTCGATCATCTTCCCGAACTCCTCTCCCCGCAGATTCTTGAGCAAGTACCCCTGGGCGCCCGCCTTGATAGCATCGAAGAGGTCCTGTTCGTCGTCGGAGACGGTGAGCATCACTATCTTCATGCCGGGCATTTCGGCCTTGATCAGCCGGGTTGCCTCCAGTCCGTTGCAGCGAGGCATCTTCACGTCCATCAGTATGAGATCCGGCTGCAGCGTTCGCGCCTTCTCCAGAGCCTCCAGACCGTCGCCGGCCTGCCCTACCACATCCATCCCCCACGCCGCCAACATCCGTGCTAGTCCATCAAGAAAGAGCGCGTGATCGTCCACCAGCAACACTTTCGCGTTCATCTGTGGTTAGTCCTCCTCGGCGCCGAAATTCTAACCGTCGTGCCCTCGCCCGCAATGGATGTCACGTCAAAAGTACCGCCTATCGCCTCCGCCCGCTCGCGCATGGTCTGCAACCCGAACTGGGGCCACGCCCCCCGAGCGATACGCTCCGGATGGAAGCCCTGCCCATTATCGTCCACCACCAAGCAGATGTGGTCATCAGTCGTCGAGATGGAAATCGACGCTTTTTGGGCCCTGGCGTGCTTGCGCACATTGCTCAGGGCCTCCTGCACGATGCGGATCAGTTGAATCTCGACCCGCGTCTCCACACCTCCGTCCCAATCGTGCCCCACCGTAAGCTCCGTTTGGATCAGGTTCTGGCGCGAAAACCACTTCAGATACTCCTCCAACGTAGCAAGAAACCCTGGGCTCGTGGTGGTTCGCAGTCCGACAATAGCCTCCCGCACGTCTGCGTAAACGTCGCGTGCAGCCTCCTCGAGTTTCCCGAGCGCCTCCTCCGCCTGATCCAATTGCCCGAGCGAGAGCAATTTCCTTGCTGCCTGCGTGGTGGTGTTGACGTAGCCCAGGATCTGCCCCACACCATCGTGCATCTCCCGGGCGATGCGTTCCCGTTCCTCCAGGACCGCCAGGTCACGCACCTGCTGCTGTAGCGCTGCGTTCTCGATGTTCCGCCGCACCAAATCCTCGAACAGAATGGCTTTCCGCACTGCCACACCCAACTGGCTCCCCACGCTGGTCAACACTGCTACCTCAGAAGGTGAAAAGCACCGCTCCTCGTTGCTGACCAGCGCTAATACGCCCACCACCTTGCCCTCGGCCCTCAAAGGCACGCTTACGGCAGAGCGGAACCCCGCCCTCCGGACTTTCTCGGCTAGCCGAGGGTCCGCCCAAAGATCGTTCAAAACAACGGGTTTCCCCGTCTCGACGATCTCCGCGCCTACGGGACTCTCCGCCAGCTTCGCCCGGTTCAACGGTCCGAGCACATCAAGCGGTATGCCCCGATGGGCCACGTGTACGAGCTCCTTCGCTGCCTCATCGAGCACGCATACTGTGCCGGCATGCACATCCATGATCTCCAGCACTTTCTCCAGCGCCACGTTTAGCAACTCCTCAAGCTCGAGCGACTGACCCAACACTGTCGCGGTGGCTGCCGTGGCCTCCAGTTCCCGGTTGCGCCGCCTGATCTCCTGCTCCGACTTGGCGGTGATGGCGGAGACGCCGAGCGAGAACGCTACTACGCCAGCCAGGGCCAGGCCCCACACCATCAGCAGCCCCGACCAGCCGTGCATAAAGCTGATTGGAAGAACAAAATGGCGAACGTAATCGAAGGCGATGAGAACCGCGGCAGGCACGATCACGGTGGCCCAGTTGAACGGACTCAGACGTATCCCTGTTCTCCTGCCTGATTCGGAACTGCCAGGAGGTTCTTGCCGGGATCTTCTCATCTTTGCTTGAGCCTCCTCTCTCAGCGGGCGTCCGCCCCCTGTGCGATCTCTTGCAGTTTGTCGCGGTTGGTGACCCGAATTCGCTTGCGTTCCACCGCCACGAGCCCCTGATCGCGCAGCAGGCACAGCGTCTCGGTCACCGTTGGGCGTAGGGCTCCAATCGTATCCCCGATTTCTTCGTGGGTGTAGCCGGCGACCGTCCCACTTGACGAGTCCATATTCGTCAGCAGGAAGTTGGCCAACCTTTGTTGAACCGGACTGAAGAGCGCCTGTTCCAGCCGATCCTCCGTTTGCCTCAGATGATTGCCTACTACTTCCAGAATACGGAGGGCCACCTCGGGGTGCTGTCTGAGAACCCCGAGGAGATGCTCACGGGTCGCGATGCACACCAGGCACTGCTCCGTTGCCTCGGCGAAGCATCCCTGTAGACTCTGCCCCAGCAGCCCCATCTCTCCGAATATCGTGCCGGCGGCGAGACGTCTCACTATCAATCGTTTGCCGGTGGGAGTGAGCCTGTAGATATCCACACGGCCCGTCTTCAAGACGAAAAGACGCTCGCCCGAGTCACCGGGAGAATAGAGAAATGCTCCCGACGGGTATTCCCGCTCTTGAACGCCCTTGAAGAGTGGCCCGATCTCCTCCCGGCTCAGACCGCCAAAAACATCGATCCTGTGCAGATGTTCTACTATTGCTACAGACAGGCCCTTCATCAACCTCACCTCAGCACTTCCTACTCGCTCACAACTCTGGCAGCGTGCCACGAGCGGTCCAGTATCGCCGCTTTTGTCGGCTGGACTACATTATTTTACTCCATCAGCCCTTAGCATGGCGAGAGGTGAACCAATATAGTTAAGTTACCCTACGAATATGCGTTCGTCCGAGGCGCCAGAATCGAGTGAGCTGGAGGTGACAGTTTATGAAGAGCAGAGCAACAGAGGCCATCGCTATGGTCTCCTCTGCCTTGGCGTGCCTGGCGTGATTCGCGCCGATCATCATTTTGCCCCTCGGTCTGAGTGGGCTCGCCTTTAGCACGACAGTGTTTTTCTCGAAGTATCAAATATGGTTCTTGGCGCTTGGAGTACTGGCGCTGGCTGTGGCCCACTACAGCGCTCGGAAAGGACGCAGCTTGGTGCGCCCATTCCAGGCGCGATTACTTTGGGCGTCAACCCTGTTGCTCTTGATCTCGGCCGGCTACTATCTGTATTCCAACTACTTCTTCTTGGTCAGATGAAAGGAAGGCCACGTGACATTTAACCGTTGGGTGGTGGCGCTCTTGATAACCTCGGTCGTTGTCGCTACCGGCTGCGCGGCCGACACCGGCACGGCCCAGAATGCCCCCCTGACGCAGCAAGGTAACGAAAAGCCAGCCAAGTTTACGTATTCGACGATGAATCCTCAGCAGCTTCAATCCGAGATCGACGCGGGGGAGAAGCTGGTGATCGTGGACCTCAGGGAGCCGGAACTGTACCGAGCCGGCCACATCACCGGCGCTCAGAACGTCCCATTCGAGGAGTTCGATAAGCGGATGAACGAGCTTAACCCCGAAACGAAGATCGTGCTTGTATGCCACACAGGACCCATGGGGGACGCGTCCGGCAGCCTTTTGGCCGAGCGAGGCTACGGCCAGGTTAGGAACCTCGCGGGAGGCATGGCTGCGTGGCGCGGCAAGCTCGTGAGGTAGTTTGGCCAAAGGAGGAAGGAATTCGCGTGGAGGCAAAGACGTGCAAAGAATAAGCGCTGTGTCGGTTGTTGGGGCGCTGTTGTTGCTAACGGCGCTTTTGCTATCTGCCTGTACCAGTGGTGTCTCCCAATCAGACTTCAACGCGCTCCAAGCTCGACTGCAGGCCAAGGAAAGCGAGCTGGCGAAGCTGCAACAGGCCATTCCAACGCCCACGCCTCCGTTTGGGATTGGCGTTGAGATGTTCGACGCAAGTGGACCTCCAGCTTATGAAGCCCAGCCCGGGCAACTGCTGGCTTTTGTGCAATCGGGTATGGCCTACGATAGTCCTGCTGCTTCAAACTTTCTCACGGTGGTGGATGTCAGGAGTCGAAGAGTCCTGGTGCAGGTGGCCGTGGACATGCCCAGAGGCTATCAGACCCACGGCTTGGCCGTATCCGCAGATGCCCGGTGGATCTACTTGCCGAGCTTCGTCGGCAGCTCCAGGAAGCTGCATATTCTGGACGGGCGTTCCTTGAAGCTGGCCAAGACACTTGACGTCGGCGCCTATACCCACCACGCCGATGAGGGCACTTACAAGCAGACGGACAGGTTTATTCTGGTGGACACCGGCAATCCGGAACATGGACAAATAGTCCTTGACCCAAACAATAGTAACGAGGTGATAGGCCACATACCATTCAGTACCGTCGTGGGCCGCCCCTACTCAGGCTGGTCCTCTCCGGATGGCTCGTTTGCCTACATAACGGCGAGCTCTCATCTTTCCGACCAAAAAGGCTGGATCTCAAAAATCGACCTTTCCACCTTCAAAGAGACGGCTTTTGTCCCAGTGGGCGTGGGGCCTGTTTGGGTAGCCTTTGCTGCCGATGGCAAGACGGCCTGGGTCAGCAATGCCGGCAGCAACGACGTGATGCAGGTCAAGATAGGGCAGAGCAGGGATGAGAAAGACCAGGTCGTGGCCACCGTGCCGTTAGGCGGATCGCCGTACGGTATCGTCTTGACCCACGACGGGAAGAAGCTTTACGTCGCCAAAAAGACCTACGGAGCCGCCAATTCAAGCACCAGTGTGTATGTCGTCGATACCGAAGCGAAAAAAGTAATCAAGGAGATCAAGGTAGGGAAGCAGCCCGACCACGTGTTCCTCACTCCGGATGGCAGGGAGGTCTGGGTCGGAGAGAACCGTGGCTATGAGATAAGCATCATCGACACAGCCACAGACGAGGTTACGGGCTACGTCCCGATGCCCGGTGACGTACACAGCATCAGGTTCATCGAGGTGTCTACCCCATCCGCCGGAACTGCACCCGTCTCCACCGCAGCACCCACGGCGCCGGCTGCCAAGGCGGGCACGGTGCCCGCGTCCTCGGCCTCCCCAACTGGAGCCAGCGCCGATCTGATAGCCCGGGGGCAGAAGACATTTTCGCAATCGTCAGCCAAATGTCAGCTCTGCCATGGCGAGGATGCGAGAGGTAGTGTTGGGCCTAATATCCGTGGAAAGACCGCGGACGATATCCGTTATCAGTTGGAGAACAATCCACAGATGCAATCTATCAAGCTCAGCGGTGACGAAATCGAGGCTGTGGGCGCTTATCTCCAGTCTCTGCCCAAATAGCCCGACCGATGGGGTGAGGAGACATGATTCGCGACAGCGTGGCACCGAAGCGTTGGCAGTTTATAGCCGCTGTTGTAGCGTTGATGGCGGTGGTCTCGGCCCTGTTTGCTCGGGAAACCTCAGGTCATGTCGCAAACAAAGCTGTCGCCCACCAACAGCCTGAGATACCGGCGTGGAGTGGAGAGTTTCTGACCATCAACGTCGAGATGACGGACGATGGGCTTCGCCCTTCGTCGATCTCCATTCCCGAGGGCAAGCGGGTACAGTTGTTGGTGCGCAACTTCGGACAGATTGAACACCACTTCCACATCCAGGGACTGGTGCCCAAAGACATGCTGTGGCTCGCCACGGGACGATCAGAGGCCCAGGTTGGTGGAGATTCAGAGCCCGATGAACACGCATCTCATCATGGGAATGGTGGACAGTTGGTCCCGTTCCATACCTGCACCTCCGGGATCTGCCCTACCGGCAACGCGGTGCACGCTCACGCAGATCCGGGGGAAATAGACGTAGTATGGTTCATTGCCACTAACAAGGGAACCTTTGAAGTAGTGGACGCGCTAAGCCCCGAGCAGATCGGTTCTGTCACCGTGTACTAGGAAGCTCACCGGCGCATTTGTGGGCGAATGGTTCAGCGGACGGAAGGTTGCTTTAGCTCCATTGGATAACCAATCGCTATCAAGGCGTTGAAGCCGAGCTCTAACGGCCGTGCGTTGACGAACCCCTTTTCCCTTAGCATCTGCGCCACACGGGCGCTACTTTCCTCGTGCGGTCACGTTCAAACAGTTACGATCTGTTGGCTCTTCTGAAGTCGGGCAGTTTCCCCGTTTGCCGTTCCCGGCGCAATGCGCACCGAGGCTTTTGGCTTGACGTTGCTTGCTTCGAACGCCTTGGGCTCGCGGGCATCGACGATGACAACACCTTCGCCTCTCTGCAATACCTCTCTTAGCTCCTTCTTTGTTATGCGCCGGATCGTTGTAATCTGCGGTTCCATCGTTTCTCCCCTCGATTAGTTACCGCGCTGGCGTCCCAACTTCGCCCGGTCTCACGGCCGCTATGTAGCCACCGATTACTGTGCCGTAGAAGAACGTGTGGGCGACAAACCCCATCCAGAACTGGTTAACCATCGTGAACTGCGGCCAGACGAAGGGCGCGATGATCAGAAAGTTAACGATCCACAGACCCAGACCAACGAGCGAGCCGTAAAGCAGCAGTAGGCTTGTGGAGCCGGCTAGCTGATTGGTGTAGGCGAGCAAGTAGACGAAGATCACTCCGTAGATCGCCGAGAGCATCATATGCATAACCAGCCCGACTATTGCCGCAGTAGCCAGCGGATAGGTAGGCAATAGCGCACCGCTGCCGAGGGCCATCGACCCGATCATTCGTAGTGGGTCGAAGAACGAGCCTCCCATCACCATCGCCACCACCATCTCGAACATGGCAAAGACGATGCCGGCGATGACGCCGCCAATCACACCGTGCAATAGTAGCGATCCCGCCTGTCTTTGTTCAACCGCCATAATCACCCTCCTTGGATTAGAGGTTTCTGAGCGACAATGTCCTCTGCTGGGATACAAGTGCCAGCAAGGTACGTCTTGCCGATCCATAACCTGTTGCAATTGGCGTGCCAGGTCCGTGCGCCGATTGGGTCTCGGTTCTACCGCTGTCCTCCGCAGCACTGCCACAATGAGGCCCAGCTATGCTATCTACTCACGAAAGGCGAGATGGCTAATAGCAGCAGCGAAGGCCAGAAGATGAAGCGGATCTCCTGGCCTTCGGTATACCCTGTCACTGGCGGCACAGTCGGGACCGCTCCACCTGAAGGCCCTGGTGCACGGGCCATCCCGTCCAACGGCGCCTCCCCGTCGGCGACCTCAGAACGGTGAAAACCAGGACGAAGCCAGCCATAATAACCGCTACCAACGCGGTCACGATCAGGTTGCGCAACATCGGCTCCTCACTGTATTCTTTTCTTCCTGACAAGCGTTTAGGCAATCCGGAAGCCCTGCTCGATTATGGCCTCGCGGATGCCGTCAGGGTCGGCCACTCCTCCCCGATAAGTAATCGTCACGACCTGCCGGGCGGGGTCGCCGGTCACCTTCTCCACGCCCTGTAGCTTGCCGACGGCCTGCCTGATCAGGGCGAGACAGTGCTCGCAGTGCATATTCGCGATCCGCAGCGTGAGCTGAGTCCGACGATCACGTCGCGGCCTCGGCAAGAGCCTTCCCCCAAAGGAGTTGCCCAGCACCGTACTGACGCTGGCCACCATGGCGACCATCGCCCAGATCGGATGCACAAGGCCCGTGACGGCGAGCGGCACGCCGATTCCATTGAAGGCGAAGGCCAGCGCCAGGTTCTGGACCGTCTTGCCGTAGGAGGACCTGGAGATATGGTAGGCATCTAGCACGGCTCCCAGCCGCTCACCT
>JACQUC010000192.1 GCA_016210495.1 Chloroflexota bacterium | reverse complement strand
GGGTACGCTAGAGGGCGCCCCCTCGCGGGCGAGACGCCCACGCCCCAGATGAGCACATCGGTATGCGGCGGCGGGTACGCTAGAGGGCGCCCCCTCGCGGGCGAGACGCCCACGCCCCATTTGGCCGCGTAGCTTTGCTGGAAGAACGATGCGGAGTGAACTGCGTAGCTCTTTCCGGCGTCGGTTGGTAAGACCGGAATCTTGTAAGGAGGATTGGATTGTGAAAGGATTGACACGGACTCACGGTCGGTATTCACTCGTCTTGGCGGTGGCTTTGTCCCTGGTCGTGGCTTGTGGTCAACTGGGCTTAGGATCAGCCCCGCAGCCCAAGGCCGAAAGCGCGGCCGATTTCTTCAAAGGAAAGACGATCTCACTTGTGGTTCCCTATGGAGCAGGGTCCACGACTGATTCCGGCGCCAGAATATTTGCCAGCTCATTGGAAGAGGTTACCGGAAGCTCGGTGGTCGTCACGAATAAGGCCGGCGGAGGTGGTCTGGACGCCTGGAACTCCGTCTATGCGGCCAAACCGGACGGTCTCTCTCTTGTCTTTGGCGTTACGGGTCCTGTCCCTATGTTCCAGATGTTCGAGGAGCCCGGCGTCAGGTATGACACAGCGAAGATCACCTGGATCGGGAGTTTCGCCTGGCAGCCGTCCGCCTTGTCCATAGCAGCAGCCTTGCCTTACAAGTCTATGGACGATCTGCGCAAATCGGAAGGGTTGATATTCGGTGGATCGGGCAAAAGGGCAGGGCCAGTTCTTGGCGCCGGGCTGATCATCGAATTCTTCGAATTGAAGGGAGCCAAGATAGTCCACGGCTATGCCAGCCCAGCGGAGATACAGTTGGCTATGGGCAGAGGAGAGGTGCAGGCGCTTATTTCCACACCGGGGTCCGTCCGTGATGGCGTGACGAAAGGGTTTGCCAAACCGCCATTCGTTATTCTCGACTTTAAGAGAACCGACGCTTTCCCCGACGCTCCAACGCTGCCAGAAGTGCTCAAGCTTTCGTCGGAGCAGGAAAGAATCCTCAGAGTTTTCGCTTCGATAGTCGACCAGTCGAGAGTGGTGTTTGCAACACCCGGTATACCTGAAGACAGGGTTGTTTTCCTACGTGAATCCTTTGACAAGATCATGGAAAAGCCAGATTTCCTGCAGCAAATACAGAAGTTCTACACGCCCTGGACAGGGGCTACGAAGGGCAAGGATCTGGGCGTTGAAATGCAGAAGATCATGGCTGTGCCCAAGCAAGAGATAACCAAGATTGATGAAATCGTTAATCGTTATGTTAAGTGATGGACGATGGTGCTGGAAGCTTTCGGCCAGGCTCTGCTGAGCTTCGGTAATCCTCAGCTCTGGCTGTTTATGACCTTTGGGGTTGTCGTGGGGCTCACGCTGGGTGTTATTCCGGGCCTGTCGGGCATAACCGGGCTGGCTCTGGCGCTCCCCTTCGTTTTCGTGATGTCGCCCCACGAGGCCCTGCCTCTTATGGTTGCGCTGGTTTCGGTTTCGTACACGGGCGGCTCGATATCTGCTATTCTCCTTAACGTACCGGGGACCAGCTCCAACGCGGCCACCGTCGTCGACGGGTACCCGATGTCCCAAAAGGGGGAGGCAGGTCGAGCGCTGGGGGCCGCGCTAATGAGCTCGACGGCGGGCGGCGCAGTCACAGTGATCTTTGCCCTGCTTATGGTCCCTCTGATACTGCCCATGGTTATGGCCATCACCTCACCGGATATGGTGTTCCTGGTTTTGCTTGGGCTTGCCTTCGTTGCCACTCTGGGCAAAGGCGCGATGGTGAGAGGACTGATGAGCGGAGGGTTGGGTCTGGCAATTGCCCTGATTGGGCTTCACGCGAGGAGCGGCGTCCCGCGCTTTACCTTCGACATGCTGTATCTTTACGATGGCCTACCGCTGGCCGCTATGGCCCTGGGGCTGTTCGCCATACCAGAAATGGTGGCTCTGGCCGCCAGAGGGGGTACCATAGCACGTGTACAGGTTTTCGCGGATGCAGGAGGTGTGTGGGAGGGGGCGAAAGACGTCTACCGCCACTGGTGGCTCTGGTTGCGCTCTTCCGCCATCGGCTACGTCATCGGGCTCGTGCCGGGCATCGGCTCCGCTTCGGCCATCTTTATTGCCTACGGCCACGCCAAGCAGACCTCAAAGACACCGGAGAAGTTCGGTACCGGTTGCGTGGAGGGGATTATTGCCCCAGAGAGCGCCAACAACGCGAAAGAAGCAGGCGCGCTGTTGACAACTATGGCCCTCGGCATACCAGGAAGCGCAGATGGCGCCTTCTTTCTGGGGGCATTTCTGGTGTTGGGCATAATACCGGGACCCGAAATGATCACCAAGAATCTGGACCTGTCGCTAACCCTCTTGCTTATCATCATAGTGGCTAATCTGCTAGGCGGAGGCATTTGCTTTGCACTGGCTTCGCGGATGGCTAAGATCGCGCTCATTCCAAGTCGGGTATTGGTTCCTCTCGTCCTTGCCGCAACGCTCGTCGGTGCTTATGCTTCGCGGAAGGACTTCGCCGACATACTTGTGGTTTTGGTCATTGGAGCTCTGGGCCTGGCAATGAAAGAGTTTGGCTACAACAGACCGGCCCTGCTGCTGGGTTTCGTTTTGGGGAGCCTCTTCGAAAAGTATCTTTACATTTCGCTCGCGGTGGGGGGCCCGCTGTTTTTCATCAGACCCCTCAGCTTGATTCTAATCCTGATCTTCTTCGGCGTCGTTGGCTACAGTCCGATAAAGGACGGACTGGCGCGTTACTTCAGGGGCCGGTCCAGGGAGGCCAAGGAGGCGTGGAACTGAGCGGCAGGGTTTACCTCGCCATCGCAATTGCGATAGCGATGCTGGCAATGACAATCGTATCGCTCCGAGAAGCTAGCCTAGAAGCAAAACTGTTGCCCGTTGTGATTGGCACGGTTGTCTTCTTGCTGGCAATTGTGGAATTGTCGAGCGCACTTATGCACCGGCGAAAGTCAGGGGCATCCGTTCCGGAAGACGAGCTCACGGAGGGAAGCATCGCGCGTGTCAGCCTGCGCGCATACCTCGTATCCTATGCGTGGGTAATCGGTTTTGTTCTGGGTATTTACCTGCTTGGCTTCGTCATCGCGATTCCTCTGATGATCGTAGCCTATATGAGGAGACACGGTGCAACGTGGGTAGCGGGTGTAGCAACTGCCATCCTGACCGTTGCCCTGCTATACAGCGTCTTTGACCTGGCGCTTAGAATCGGCCTGTACCGCGGCTTAGTTCTTGATTGGTTGGGTGGCTGATTTTTCAGTAGCCTTTGCCGAACCCGGGCTGCGACGCTGGAGCTACGGACAGAAATCCACACTCCACCACATCAACCCCACCTATCCGTCCATCACTCTCCAGCGCCGCAGACGGGGGACAACCGCCGAGATGTTTACACTAAGCCCCACCCCCGAGCAGGTCCTTGAGCACCCTGCCCCAACCCAGCCGGTCCACCCGCTCAAGAAGCCTGCCCTTCACAGAAGGGTGCCGCAAGCGCGAGAGATAACCCCTGTCGGCTATGCGGCTTTCATCAACAGCAGTGGCGTGGGCACCATCCGCATGACAGCGCTGGAAACGCTACCGTGGATGAGCCGATCGAGGCCCGAACGTCCGTGCGTGGCCATAGCGATGAGATCCACGTCCCGCCTCCTGGCATAATCGGCAATCTCTTTGGCGGGGTCGCCGAAGGTGGCCGCCGTGGTGACGCGAATACCCTTGGAGCGAAGCCGCCACTCCAGCTTTGTCAGGTACTGCTCCGCATCGAGTTTTTCCCTCTCCCATTCCTGGTCGGCCGTCATCACCATTCTACCCTCGACGACGACCGGCTTAGGCTCGGGCATAACCGTGAAAAGAATAACCTCGGAGTTCTCTCTGCTAGCAAGGTCTTCCACGTGAGAGAGAACGGATTCCGAGAGTTGAGTCCCATCTAGAGCGACTAGAATCCTGTTATACATGTCTTTATTCCTCTCTGGCCTTTCGCTGGCCCCCACTACCCGTCGGGGTTAAGGTGGACCGCTAAGGCCGGCCTGTGCAATCAACGACTTCATCCCCACCCGGTATCAGCTAGCCTTGGCCAGTTGTCTTCTGGTCCAAGGGCGTCGGCGCCGGGTCGTTATCGGCTCCACGGGACGCTCGCGGTAAGGTCGCACGTCCTCGAGGTATACCGGGCCGCCACAACGCCCGCATCGCAGGGCTTCGCCGGCTCGGGGCATGGGCCGGGAATATCCAGCCGCAGGCCGAAAGACATCGGCCTTCACGGGGTCCGCGTCATCACCCACTAACTGTCCTGAGATGAAGCCACAATGATAGCATTTGACATCCGCTATGACCTTCATTTGGCCCCTCCCTCTAGCAAATAGCCACTGCTCTGCTCGTCCCTATAGTATCATAGGACACTCGCTTTGTCAAGTATCTGCTTTCTATATATTGCAAATTGGTTTTATCTTATGGTGAACCTAGGTTCACCATGGGTGCTGCTCCCGTGCGCGGAGGCGCATCCACTCGTTGATTTTTCCTACCGAACTGTGCAATAATTGCGGGCGTCAGATGTGCCGGCCTTGAGGTGGGGATGAGGGGCAAAGACGTTCTGGATGCCATTGGGAACACGCCGCTGGTGGAACTGCGGCGCATGAGTCCCAGGCCAGAGGTCAGGATCTTCGCCAAGCTGGAAGGGAGCAACCCTACCGGCAGCGTCAAGGACAGAATCGTCAAACACATCATCGAACAGGCCGAGGCGAGTGGCGTGCTCGCTCCGAGCATGACCATCGTGGAGGCCACGACGGGCAACACAGGCATTGCCCTGGCCATGGTCGGGCGTCGGAAAGGCTATCGCGTCAGGCTGGCGGTGTCGGAAAACGTCGGCCTCGAGATAAAGCAACTGCTGGCGCTTTACGGCGCGGAAGTTGTCTGGTCGGACGCACGGCTGGGTACCAACGGAGCGATAGAGCTGGCCAACAGGATGGCGCAGGAGCCCGGCCATTTCCTGCTGGGACAGTTCGCCAGCCAGGCCAATCCCCAGGCCCACTACGAGACCACCGGCGTGGAAATCCTGCGAGACCTGCCCCTCGTCGACGTCTTCGTCGCCGGGATGGGTACCGCGGGCACGCTGATGGGCGTAGGGCGGCGCCTGAAAGAAGCTAACCCGGAGACCAGGATCATCGCGGTCGAGCCTCACGCCGACGAGTTGGTGCAGGGGCTGCGCAGTCTGGAGGACGGCTTCATCTCGCCTATTCTCGATATGCAACTCCTCAATGGAAAGATGGTGGTGGCCAGCCGGGAGGCCTTTCTGGCTACCCGAGAGCTGACCAGGCGGGAGGGCATTTTTGGCGGCGTCTCGTCCGGCGCTGTGCTGCACTGCGCTTTGCGCGTGGCCGAAAAGATGGAATCAGGCAATATCGTCGTGCTGTTCGCCGACGGCGGCTGGAAATACCTGAGCACGCGGCTATGGACCGCAGAACATAAGGAAATGTCGCGGTATATCGACGGAAAGATCTGGTGGTAGAGGTGTTAGGCGTGACTCGGGAGGGCGCGGAGACCGCGCCCCTACGCTGGCTAGGAATCTAGGGGAAGAGATGTTAAGCGTGATGCAACGGCGGCGGGCTATCCGCAGGTACACTGACCAACCCGTGGAGGAGGAAAAGCTAGTGCAGGTGCTGGAGGCCGCCCGCCTCGCGCCGACCTGGGCCAACAAGCAGTGCTGGAAAGTTGTCGTGGTCCGCAACCATGAGACCCGCCAGGCCCTTTCCGAGCTGAGCAATGTGCCGGAGTCCGAGTACCCCGCCAATCCGGCGCGCAAGAGCCTCATCGCCGCGCCCATCGTCCTCGTCGTATGCGGCGACCCCCGGTTGTCTGGCGTAATGTATGGCAAGGAGTACTACCTGGTCGACGTGGGCATCGTGCTGGACCACATCATGCTGGCGGCCACATCCCTTGGCCTGGGCACCTGCTTCGTCGGGGTGTTCGACGAGGAGAGAGTCAAGCAGCTCCTCGAGATTCCCAGCCACATCAGGGTGGTGGGCATCACGCCGCTGGGCTATGCCGAGAGGTGGCCGGAGGCGCGGCCCAGAAAGGACCTTAGCGAGTTGGTGTGTCAGGAGAAGTGGTCATGATGCAACGGGTACTGCTGGTGAATATGCCGTTTACGCCCATCGGCTGTCCTTCTCCGGCGCTGAGTCTTCTAAAGCCGCTTGTCGAAAAGGAAGGGGTGCCGTGCGACGTCAGCTACCTGAACGTCGCCTTCTACTCCCGTGTCGATCGCCCGGAAGCCTACGACGTAGCCCGCGATTACGTCGTGATCGGCGAATGGCCTTTTGTGGGAGAGCTGTTCGAGCAGGAATTCCTTATGTCGAGTAGAGCACGCCGCGACGGCCTGGGCGCGGCGATCGTGTGGCCGCCGCCCGTGTCAGATATTCCCCCCGAGTCGCTCTTCGACAGCCTTGGCTCGCTGCAATCGCAGGCGGCAGGGTTTATCCAGGAATGCCTGGACACGATCAACTGGGACGAATACAGCATCGTCGGCTTCACCTCGAACTTCAACCAGCACGTGGCCTCCCTGGCGCTGGCGCGTCGGATCAAGGAACGCTGGCCAGACAAGCTAATCGTGTTCGGGGGAGCCAATTGCGACGGCGTGATGGGCGAGGCGACGCTGCGGCTTTTTCCGTTCGTCGACTGGGTGTTCATGGGCGAGGCAGACACTTCGTTTCCCACCGCAGTCGCCCGATGGTTTGCAGGAGAGTCGCTGGCTGGTATTCCGGGGATGGCTTATCGCAGCGAAGGTCGGATCATCAACAACGGCCCCGGGCAAATGGCCGAGCCCGAGAGCCTGCCCTATCCCGATTTCGACGACTACTTCGTCGCGGTGCGAAAATGGGCGCCAGAAACGCTGCCCTTCGCCTTCATCCCCGTCGAGCTTTCCCGGGGCTGCTGGTGGGGCCAGAAGTCTCAATGCCTCTTCTGCGGCTTCAACCACGCGGCCATGCGCTATCGCCGCAAGAGCCCCGAGCGCGCCGAGGCGGAGATCAGGGCCCTTGTGATGCGCTATGGAGTACACAAGGTGATGCTCACCGACGTCATTCTGGACATGGGATTCTTCAAGACCTTGTTGCCGGCGCTTTCCGGGTGGGGAGGTCTGGACGGCTTGGGCCTCGAGACCAAGGCCAACCTCAACCGGGAGCAGGTGCGGATGCTGGCGTCCGCCGGCGTGCGCACGTTTTTCTCGGGCATCGAGAGCCTGGACACGGAAACGCTGGCCTACATGCGCAAGGGCACCACGCTCCTGCAGAACGTCCAGCTTCTCAAATGGGCGCGGGAGTACGGCCTGCACGTCTACTGGAACATCCTATACGCGTTCCCGGGGGAGAAGACCGAAGCCTATGACCGGATAGCTGCCCTCATTCCCTCGATAACCCACTTGACACCGCCCCTCCAGCTCTCGCCCGTGATGTTAGAGCGCTACAGCCCTCTCTTCGAGCAGAACAAGGGCTGGACCTTGGGGCGCCTTCGAGTCTTCGGCGCATATCACACAATTTATCCTTTTGACCAAGAGGACTTGAACCCGCTCGCGTACTTCTTCGAAGTTGACTTTGCAGGCAAAGACGCTGTGCGGATACATTTGGAGCCTCTGCGTCGTGAGGTGGAACTCTGGCGGCAGGCATGGAGCCAGGGCGAGCCGCCGATGCTGGCTTTCGAGCGAGACGAGGGCGGGAAGATCGTGATCTACGACACGCGCCCCTGCGCCGCCAGCCCCCTGGCCGTGCTGGAAGAAGAGGTGACCGCGGCCTATCTCGCGTGCGATACCAGGCGGCAGTTCGATTCGCTGGCGCAAGAAATCAGCCGGCTCAGGGGCGCGCTTTACTCGGGGGATGCCAGTTTGCGCCGGCGCCTGGACGACCTGGTAGAGCGACGCTTGATGCTGCGAGAGGGCGATTGGTACCTGAGCCTGGCCACCGACGGCGCTGTACGTACTGGTACGTAGAGCGAGTACGTACCGGTTTTTGAGGGTTTGTACGTAGAAAAAATACGTACAAACCCGGATGACAAGCGGCTTTTAGTAAGGGATAATACTACGGACGAGGTGGCGGCGCGAGCGGCGGATGGCCGGCTGGCGGGACATCACGATTTTAGTTTAAGGGGGAAAGAATCAGGGAATGGGTATCGAATCGATCGTCAAGCAGTTGATCACGGATCGCAGCTTTCGCGACGAGGTGGCGAAAGATCCCGACACGGTGCTGGGGCGCTTCGAGCTGAGCGCGGCGGAGCGCAAGTCGTTGGTCCGGATGTGCCGGAACATGGCGGCTTCCGGCGGGCCTTCCTCGGTGCCTCTCAGAAGCGAAGGACTCGTCTGGTATTAGGGATACCCTGGATTCCGGCGGACAGGACGTGGAACGGCTACGCTACCTGGGGCTGGTGGCACGGGAAGTCGAGAACGCGATCGCGGCCAGCAAGTGCTCGCCCGAGTACATCGAATTGCTCAGGCAGGTGCTCGGCGACCCAGGGGGTATCCTGTCCCCGTCCGCCAGGGTGAGATGGGGATCGCTGGTCCTGCTGACCTGTGAGTCGGCATCGTACGGCGAATGGCGGCACGCAGTTCCCGCCGCGGCCGCTTTGGAGGTCTTTGCCGCCTCCCTCGAGACCTTCGACGACGTCGAGGACGACGATCCCCCACCCCCGTGGTTCGAGCTAGGGAAAGGTCATCTCACCAACGTCGCCTATGGCCTGCTCATGCTCTCGCAGCAGTGCGTCTTCCGTTTGGCCAAACGGAAGGAGACGGCCGACAAGGCGATGGCCGTTGCCGACGTTCTCTCAGGCGTGGGATTGATCGCCGGCAGCGGCCAACATTACGACCTCCTCCTGGAGGGGCGGACCGACGTCTCCAAAGAGCAGTGCGTCGAGATCGCCTCCCAGAAATCGGCCTCGCTGGTGAGCGGCGCCTGTCGCGTCGGAGCTTTATTGGGAACAGAGAATCAAGATCTCATCGAGCAGTACGCCCGCTTCGGCTGGCACGTCGGAATGGCTGCCCAGCTCGACAACGACATCGAGGGCGTGCGACGCCCCGGCAAGAGCGACATCAGGAGATTCAAGCCGATCCTCCCGCTCTCTTTCTACGCGGAGAGCCTTCGTTCGGACGGCATTTCGCCACCCGTTGGCGAGGTGGACGAGGAGAAGGTACGCCGGGCGCTCTGGGACAGCGGCGCGATCCATTACACCTGGGTCATCGCCGACGTCCATCGCCAGCAAGCCGAGGAGATTCTGGACAAGATCGAGGAGGTGCGCCCGGCCCGGTTTCTGCTGGGCCATCTGGTTGCACCCGAGGAGGAAGTGCAAGCTGTTAGAAGGTAAAGCACTTAGTCCCCTCTCCCTCTGGGAGAGGGTTAGGGTGAGGGCGTGCCAGGACCCCAGCATTCATAGCTGTGGCAATGCTCGATAGACCGATAAGCCGGGGCGTGGCGCGGGAATAATATTACTTTTCGCATTTTGAGAGTGTCTCAAGGAGCAGAATACAAGGCAGCGGCGTGTGGGCTTGTATTTTGCTCCTTGCCATTGTATAAAAGATCAAAATGCGAGTCTAGCTATAGCTAGCGTTCTCCAACGAGCCGAGCCGACCACGCCATACGATTGACAAGGGGGCGAGACTTGAGAGTCAGCCTCAACCTGCCAGCTCTTCTAGCTATCGAGCCGACCGGATGGATTGCTCGTTGCTGCATTGCCGTGATCGCGAGTTTCGCCTTCCTTGCGCTGGCCTTCCTGAGCTTTCAGGAACGGAGCACCAACCCAAGCTGGGGCATATCGACGGAGTTACTGTTGGGGGGACGGATGAGCGTGTCCTGGGTGCAGCCTGGTGGGCTTGGTTGGGATGCTGGGATACGCCCGGGTGACGTCATCGTCGAGGCGGATGGCCGGGCCATCGATCCTGCTGATTCTATCGACTTCGACAGCGCCGAGACACTGCGGACCGTCAACGGGACGAGGAGAAAACCCGTCTCTGTGGATTCCCGCTTCTGGGCTGATCCGGCACTTGCCGTGAGCCTCCTTGTCGTGGCTGTGGCCTACTTAGTATTGGGAACTGTGGTCCTTTTGTGGGCTCCAAACCTCGAGCATGCCGTCGCGTTCTACGCAGTCGCGGCAAGCATTGGGGGCATCGTGTTGCTAGGCATTAGCGTGTACACATACCAGCTTTGGATCGTGCGGCTCCAATTCGGAATGGTGATGTTGGCTTCCGCCGCCGTGGCTTACTTCTTCCTGGTATTTCCCAGACGCAGGTTCGCCAACGTGACGCGCGTAATACGGGCGGTCGTGTTCCTGCCGCCGATTCTGGCTGTTCTACTGTTTGCCGTCTCATCGGCCTGGTGGCCGGCCGTATACGAGGCTGGACGGCCAGTTGCAGCCATCACCAACAACGGGCTGGGCTTGATTGGGCTTGGTTGCTTTGCATGGAGCTACATGGAATCGCGCAAGCTCGGCAGCAGCCAACAGTTGACGGTCCCGGTGGTCGGGACGGCGATGGCCTTCCTGGTGTTCATGGTTCTCGCCGTCGTCTCGGTCACGCCGGGGATCGAGCTGCCCATTCCCTCTTCTGCCGTAATCCTGCTCATAGTGCTCATGCCGGCGTCGTTCACTTACGCGATTCTGCGGCATCGGCTCCTGGGCATCAGCAGCTTCGTACGTCGGGGGCTGATCAGCGCGGGCGTCTGGGCGTCGCTGCTGATGGCCTGTCTGGCCCTTTCGGTGGGCAGCGCGGCTATCTTCGATCCAGAGGCAAAACCCGATTGGCTGGACCTGACCACGCAGGGGCTCTTCGTCGCCCTGGCCGCCGCCATTCTCCCCACGCTCCACAGGCTGGCGCAGAGGTTCATCGACCGCCTCTTCTTTCGAGACGTGTACCACTACGGGCGCGCGCTAGAAAGCCTGGGGGAGATAATGGCGTCGGCCCAAAGCGCCGACGAGCTGGCGTCGCGTGTCCTCGACGTTCTGGCAGAGATCATGCACCTATCCCTTGGCGCGGTAGCGCTGCGCTCGGGATCGCAGCCCTCGGAGGTCATCGCCAGCCTGCCTCACGGTAGGTTGAACGTGGTCAAGGAGATCGAGGCGAATGCCGATGCCCTGCTCGATGCCCCGAACGATGGCTCGTGGCCGCGCCGCACGATCGCCGGTACTCGAATGATGTTCATCCCTTTGGTTAGCGCCGGCCATCGCACCGGCTTTCTCTGCCTCGGGCCCAAAGAGGCCGACGCCGGCTTCACGCAGCGCGACGTCAATCTGCTGAGCACGCTGTCGGTACAGGCGGCCGTCGCGCTGGACAACGCCCGACTCTTGCGGACGGTCCAGCGTAATCTCAACGAGCTACGCTTCTCCGCCATCAAGCTCGAGGAGGGCCAGAAGCAGTTGCAGGAGCTTAACCGCCGGCTGCTGATGGCTGAGGAGAAGGAACGCAAGCGCATCGCGGCCGATCTGCACGACGATCCCTTGCAGCGCATTATGCTGCTACTAAGACACGTGGACTCCTGCCCGGGGGTGCGCAGAAAGCAGGAAGCTGTCTGTCGAACTCTTGCCAGCGAGGCGGCCGCCCAACTGCGGCGTGTCTGCGCCGACTTCCACCCGCCCCTGCTGGAGGATTTGGGCCTGGGACCGGCGCTGGAGTGGCTGGTAGATTCCGTGGCGAAATCGACGGGTCTGTCGGCCAGGCTGGTCATCGACGAAGGTACGGGCAACGGCGAGCTGTCCGAGGAGGTTCAGATCGCGCTCTTCCGCGTGGCGCAGGAGTCGCTGAACAACGCCGCGCGCCACTCCGGCGCCGCCACGGTGCAAATGCTCCTTTCGCGACATCCGAACTCGGTGTCTCTCTCCATCGCCGACGACGGCCGCGGTTTTTCGCTGCCGGACAGCCTGTCCGAGCTTTCCGTCGAAGGACACATGGGTCTGATCGGGATGCGCGAGCGGATGCTGATGGTCGGCGGCAAGCTGGAGATCTACACGGCCCCCGGGCAAGGCACGGAGGTCGTGGCCGTGGCCGAGCGGCGCGGGTCGCCGGTCAGATGAAAGGATTAGGTGAAACCATGACGAGCAAGAGCGAGCCTGTTTCCGAAAAGATACGAGTGCTGTTGGTCGACGACCACAAGGTAATGCGCGACGGAACGCGCTTGATCCTGGAGGCGGCGGATGACATCGAGGTAGTGGCCGAGGCCGAGAGCGGCGAAGACGCGGTGCGATTGGCGCTGCTGCTGAAACCCGACGTGGTGGTACTCGACATAAAGCTCAAGGGCCAGAGCGGTGTCCAGGCTGCCGGGCGCATCAAGGCCGAAGCCCCCGAGTCCCAGATCGTAGTTCTTACCGCATACGACTACGATCAATATGTCCGGGCGATGCTGGAGGCAGGCGCGCTCGGATACATCCTGAAGAGCGACGGCGGGCGCGAGCTCGTTGAGGCGGTCAGGCTGGTCAGCGAAGGCTCCTCGGCCTTTAGCTATTGGGTGGCACAGCGCCTTATCGCCGAGTTCTGCCGGGCGACGGCCACCAAGAAACCGTTTCCGGAGCTATCGCAGAGAGAGCTGGAGGTGCTTCGTCTCGCGGCGCGCGGCGGGCCCTATCAGCAGATCGCCGAAGGGCTGGGCATATCAACCAGGACCGTCGAGAGCCACATAAGGAACATCTGCGATAAGCTGAAGGTAGACACCAGGGAAGACGCCGTCATCGAAGCCAGAAAGAGAGGTTACGGGATACTCTCGCAATGGGGCCCGGAGTTCGAGCCGCTCGAAGATTGACGGCTACTCCAAACTGCTCTTTGGTGCGAAATGGCTGCAACTGCGCGCCCCGCCCCAGGGCGAGGAAACCGCGCCCCTACGCCGCTCGGAGGCACCTCGCCGTTCCAGGAGCTGCCCAAGAACGCCAGGGCGCGGAGACCGCGCCCCTACGCCACTCGGAGGCACCTCGCCGTTCCAGGAGCTGCCCAAGAACGCCAGGGCGC
>JACQUC010000191.1 GCA_016210495.1 Chloroflexota bacterium | reverse complement strand
TCTCTTGCCTCTCAATCCCGAGGAATAGTCCTCTTTGCGCACCGGGATGCAGGGTTCCGTTACAGACGGAGAACACACTAGGAAACGACCGAGGGATGCACGGTGGACCGCCGGGGATGAGAAAACCACGCCGCCAGACCTGAGTCGAAACCAAGCTACCTTTGCGTTCAGACACGCACATCCTCCGCAAACACAATGCCGAGCAGCACCACAATGTTAGCATGTTCCTAGTGTTTGTCAATGGGGCGCTCGTGATCCGCTTTAAGTCCCTCCCCACGCGTGGTAGACTGTGGACCACACATTCGGACGCCGGAAGGACGTCAGTTAAACTCACCATTAACGGGATAGTGCGACCGTGAAGTATCGGAAGTTGGGAAAGACAGGGTTGTCGGTTTCGCAGTTCGCCCTGGGGACCGTGAACTTCGGGTCCAGCGTGCCGGAAAAGGATGCCACGGACATCGTCAGAAGGGCCTACCAGGACGGCATCAACCTTTTCGATACTTCTCCCGGGTACCCGCCAAGAAGCCCCGAGCTGGGCGAGTTTGGCGGCATGGCGGAGGAAATCCTGGGGAAAGCGGTGAAACCGTTCCGTGATGAGGTGCTGATCGCCACCAAGGCGTGGGACCGGACGGGAACAGGGCCCAATGACGAGGGACTTTCCCGCCACCATGTCCTGCGCACCGTTGAACAAAGCCTGCGCCGCCTCCAGACTGACTACATAGATATCTACCTTATCCATCGTCCCGACCCGGAAACACCACTCGAAGAAACGCTGGCAGTCCTCGACGACCTTGTTCACTCGGGCAAGGTACGGTACATAGGGTGCTCCAACCTCGACGCATGGCTGGTATGCAAGGCATTGTGGATCAGCGATAAGCGCAACCTGGCACGTTTCGACTGCGTCGAGGTCCGGTATAACCTGATTACCAGGGTGTTGGAGAGGGACCTTTTCCCGCTCTGCGCCAGCGAGGGCCTGGGCGTTATCGCCTACAATCCACTGGCGGCGGGGCTGCTGGCGGGCGGCCTCCACGGGGGGAAGGGAAAGGTAATCCATCCGTACGTGAAGGGATCAGACCCGCCAGGGGGAAGCCGCATTGCCCTCGCGTCCGACTACCGGCAACGCTATTGGCATGACAGGAACCTTGGGGCCGTCGAGAAGCTTCAGGGGATTGCCAGACAGCACGGTCACACACCAGTCCAGGTGGCTTTCGCCTGGCTGCTGGCCAACAAGGCAGTGACCTCCGTGCTTACCTCCGTCGACTTTGCCGGCCAGCTCGACCAAAGCCTGTCCGCGCTCGGAATCCTCCTGACCCCGGAGGAAAGGGAGCAGTGCGACGGGCTCTATGAGGCCATGTTGCCTCCAGGCTGGTCAATTCAGATGGCGGGCTCCAATGTAGTCCGAACAAATCCCCAGCCTCCGCGGACAGCATAGGGCGGACACCGTAGAGTGCGTCGCTACGGCTGGTAGTCGTAAGCAAAGGGCTGGGTCGCCTCGTCGGAGCTGACGGTAAGGACGAAGCGCCCCCCGCTCTGGACGAGCTTGGCGGCATCGAAGATGCCGAACGAAAGAGTCACCTGCCGCGATACGGCAGACTTTGCTTTGAGCTCGCCGACATCCACACGCAAGTAGTCGGCGCCGTTCACCTTCACTCGCGATCCCTGCACGAATGCCTCCACCTTCGCCCATACGTTGTGGGCGTCCGCGGCGCCGTTGTTGGTCAGCGTGGCCGTGACATTCGCCGAGAGGCCGGACTGGCTGACGCTGCCTATCTTGAGGTCGAACGCGACCTTCGAAGCCGGCGCCGTTGCTGGCGGCGCGCCTGTCACAGTCACCGGCGGAGCCCCGGTCAAGGCAGGGGCAGGCTGGAACGTGCCCACGTTGCCGATTTTCGGCGCAAGCGTGATCACGGCATAGGCTGCGATGCCGGCAAACGCCAGCACAACGACGATCGCGATTGCGATCAGGGCCTTCTTCTTCACGGGACCGGCCTCCTTTTGCTATTCATCTTATCACCGCTGGTCCTCGCGCTTTCCGAACCGAATTCCGCGCCAAGGATGACGATGAATGCCGATACGTAGACCCAGGCAAGAAAGACTACCACCGAGGCGAGAGGCCCGTAAACCGCTGAGAAGTCGGCTATCGTGCGCAAGTACAGCTCGAAAAGACTTCGCCATATCTCGAACAGGACCGAGGCGATGAGGGCGCCTGTCCAGGCGTCACGCCAGTGCACCCGTGTGTTGGGCATGTACTTGTAGGCCAGGAGAAAGAACGCAAGAACGATTGAGAAGCCGAGGGAACGTCCTGCCAGCCAGGCCAGCGCCGGCAGTTCCACGCGAGACAACGCCACCGCCAGGCCCGTCGCCGCGAGGGAGGCGAAGAAGAGCACCACAGTCCCGAACGCGAGCGACAGGTCGCGCAGCTTTCGAATGTGGAACGGACGGAGTTTCGAAATGCCCCACGCCATGTTGATAAAACGGCCGAGGGCGCCGAAGGTGAGGCTGCCCGACCAGAAGAGGGCGATGAGGCTTGCGGCGCCCAGTTCCCCTCGCACCCTTATCACCGCTTCGACGTTTTGCCTTACCACGTCCACAGTGGTCCCGGGCAGGTAACGCTGGAAGATTTCGAATATGCCCGACACCACCGCTGTCTCGGGAAGGAAAAGGCCGAGAAATGCGATAACGGCAAGCAGGAGCGGGAATAACGACAGCACCGCGTAGTAGGCGAAGGCCGCAGCCATGTCGCCTGCGCCGTCAGCGGCAGTCCGGCGCGCCACGCGGCCCAGGAAGGCAACCGCCCCGACGTCGCTCAGTCGCGACCGGGCTCGCTCCTGGATGCAGATAGCGTCGCCACGGAGCTTGCGCAGCCTGTCTTTCATGTCCTGTTCTGTTTAGGTGCCCCATGACCATTGTAGCGTGACGACCCCGCCCTAGCTGAGTCCTCCAAGAGGCTTGCGAAACATGCGTGGCATCGTTATCAGCGCCGTGTGGCGCGTCCTTCAGCCTGGCGTAGGTGTCCCCCTGAATCGGCCACGCCGAAGACGGAGAGCAGATACCTCAACGTAATCCCCGACAACCCGCTTCACAGGTACACGGTCTCCTCGAGAATATGCTTGCCGATCCTGGGCTTGAGTGCGGACTTCTCTACCAGGTCTACCTTCACGCCCAGAAGGTCGCTAAGGCGGTTTTCTATGTGGATGAATCCAAGAAGTCCGATCCGCCGTCCCGGTTCGAATTCGACCAGGACGTCAAGGTCACTCCCACGCTTCTGTTCCCCTCTCACCCAGGAACCGAAGAGGCCGATTTCCTTGATGCCATATTCCCTTGTCAATTCCTCTTTTGCGGACTTGAGAGTACGCATCATGTCCCTGATATCCAGGCTCTTCACTTTCGCCATGGTTACGCCCCCATCAGCTTCTTGAACTCAACCTCTGGGCGTGGTCACGGCACATTATAGGACACTTTGCAACAGCACAGGTAGGGCGGCAAGCCTGCCTTAGTACCTGAACCTGATTACCTGTACGTTAGCTCAGAGGAACTGTCATTCAGAGCCCTTCGGCCGCCACGGCCCCTGAGACGGTTCCTGAGGCTCTCGAAGGACTCGAAGGGCGTGGCGCTCAGGGTGTAAACTGCACGAGGAATCTCTGTTCGTGGGGCCCTTGCCGCTGCGGCGGCAGAGATTCTTCCCTTCGGCAGGCTCAGGGCAGGCTAGTCCCGATGGAATCGGAACGGCTCAGAATGACAGCGCGCGGGGGCTTGTGAC
>JACQUC010000186.1 GCA_016210495.1 Chloroflexota bacterium | reverse complement strand
GTCGTCACCGAGGTGAACCCGGTGCGTGCCATCGAGGCCACCATGGACGGCTACCGTGTTATGCCCATGCTGGAGGCGGCGAAGACTGCCGACATAATCGTCACGACGACGGGCAACATTCACATCGTGGACGCCAACCACCTGGAGGTTCTCAAAGACCGCGCCGTGATCGCCAACTCCGGCCACTTCAACGTGGAAATCAATATTCCTGCGCTGGAGGCTAAGGCCGTGGCCAAGCGCCGGATGCGCGAGTTCGTCGACGAATACACCTATCCCGATGGCCGGCGGGTTTACCTTCTTGGAGAGGGGAGGCTCATCAACCTTGCCGCCGCGGAAGGCCATCCCGCCAGTGTCATGGACATGAGCTTTGCCAACCAGGCACTTTGTGCCGAATATGTCGCCCAGGAGGGTCGGGGACTCCAGCGAAAAGTGTACAAGGTGCCGGAGCACATAGACAAGGACATCGCCCGTTTGAAGCTCAGCTCGATGGGTGTTCAGATCGACGAGCTGACCGCCGAGCAGGAGCAATACCTGGCTGCTTGGGAAGCAGGCACGTAGGCGCTGTACGGAGGTAACGTAGGGGCGGACGTCCGCTGTCCGCCCCGGGGTGGGGTGGGGTTGGGCTCGGGCTGGCCCGTCCCACCGGCACGTAATGGCTAGTGACCGACTAAGGAAGGAGCAGGAAATGTCAAACATCACGTTTATGAACTCGCCCAGGGTGCTTTTCACTTCGGAGTCCGTGACGGAGGGGCATCCGGACAAGCTCTGCGACCAGATTTCCGACGCCATACTGGACGCCATCATTGCCCAGGACCCCTGTGCGAGGGTCGCCTGTGAGTCCTCGGCTACCACCGGGCTGGTTGTGGTGATGGGCGAGATCACGACGAGCTGCTACGTGGACTTGGCCAAGACTATTCGCGACACCATCCGCGAAGTGGGCTACACCCGCGCGAAATATGGATTCGATTGCGACACGTGCGGCGTGATGGTCTCCGTCAAGGAGCAGTCGCCGGACATCAAGATGGGCGTGGACGTGGCCCTGGAAGCCAGGTGCGGCGACATGGGCGAGGAGGAGTTCGAGGCCATCGGTGCTGGCGACCAGGGGATGATGATCGGCTTCGCCTGCAACGAGACGCCTGAGTTGATGCCACTGCCTATTGCGCTGGCCCACAGGATCGCCAAGCGCCTGGCGGAGGTGCGCAAGAATTCCACCTTATCCTACCTACGGCCAGACGGCAAGTCGCAGGTGACGGTTGAATACTCTTACGGTAAGCCCGTGCGCATCGACACCGTTGTGGTCGCTGCCCAGCACGACCCGGAGACGCAGCACGAGGTTATCGAGCGCGACGTCATTGCGGAAGTTGTCAGGAAGAGTGTCCCCGTCGAGCTCCTCGACGAGCAAACGAAGTACTACGTGAATCCGACGGGACGCTTTGCCATCGGCGGTCCTATGGGAGACGCGGGCCTTACCGGCCGCAAGATAATCGTCGATACTTACGGTGGAATGGCCCGTCACGGTGGCGGTTGTTTTTCAGGCAAGGATCCGACCAAGGTCGACAGGTCAGGTGCTTATGCTGCGCGGTACGTGGCGAAGAACGTAGTGGCGGCTGGTCTGGCGGACCGCTTCGAGATTCAGATCGCCTACGCTATCGGCGTGGCCCGACCCGTCTCCATCGCCATAGAGACCTTTGGCACGGCCAGGTTGCCAGAGCAGAAGATCCTGGATCTCGTCGAGAGCCACTTCGATCTGAGGCCGGCGGCCATTATCGAAAAGCTTCGACTGCGGCGGCCTATTTACAGAGCGACTGCAGCATACGGCCACTTTGGCCGCAACGACATCGACGCGCCCTGGGAGGTCACCGACAAAGCGCCTTTACTTCGGGAGAGGGCTGGGCTATAATCGGTAGGGAGTTGCGTGCGTGCAACGTCCCTACCTGTAGGGGCGGACGGCCCTGTCCGCCCAGGGTGGGGCGGGGCATCGCCGCCATTTCGCACCCTAAATATTGCTCCAGAGCGCGAGGTGATCCCGCTGAGGGCCTTGATTACCGGCGTAGCCGGATTTGCTGGCAGCCATTTGGCCGAATATCTGTTAAGCCGCGAGAAGATCGAGGTCTTCGGCATCGTTCGTCCGGGCCACGCCAGTCCCAACATCGAGCATTTGCGCCCTCGTCTGCGTCTTTTCGAAGGAGACCTCGCAAGCTTCGATTCGGTTGACGCCGTCGTGCGCGAGATCCGCCCGACCCATGTCTTCCATCTGGCCGCTCAGGCCGCGGTCTCGTATTCCTGGGAACATCCTGGTGACACCCTGTCCAACAATATCATCAGCCAGCTCAACGTCCTCGAAGCCGTCGTGCGTTGCAGCAAGGAGGCGAAAGTTCTGATCGTCGGCTCCGCCGACGAGTACGGGCTGGTCCAGCCGTCGGAATTACCCATTAAGGAGACTAACCCTCTGCGACCCAACAACCCTTACGCGGTTAGCAAGATCGCACAGGATATGCTCGGCTACCAGTACTTTCTGTCGCGGCAGCTCCCCGTCGTTCGACTGCGTCCCTTCAACCACATCGGGCCGCGGCAGGGCGAGCAGTTCGTGACCGCAAGCTTTGCTAAGCAGATTGCCGAGATCGAGCTCGGTCTGCGTAAGCCGGTGGTATTGGTGGGCGATCTGGAAGTCCAGCGCGACTTTACCGACGTGCGCGACATTGTGCGGGGGTACTGGCTGGCGCTGCTCAACGGTGAGCCGGGGGAAGTTTACAACATCGGCAGTGGCAAGTCGCTGAGCGTTGCTCATATCCTGCAGTCCCTGCTCGCCATAAGCAACGCGTCCATTGCCGTGCAGCAAGATTCTCAAAGATTGCGGCCGTCTGACGTGCGGGTCCTGGTGTGCGACGCTACGAAGTTTCACAACCAGACGGGGTGGAAGCCACGGTTCTCGATAGAAGAAACGCTCGCGGAGCTTCTTGATTACTGGCGCGACAGGCTGCAGAGGTCGAAGCAGACCTCGGTGGCGGATCCCAAAGGCGAAGATGGTTCCAGTGGTGGTGTAGGATAGGAACATGAAAGCGGTAATCTTGGTGGGGGGCGAGGGAACCAGGCTCAGACCATTGACATGCAGGCGGCCCAAGCCTATGATCCCTGTGGTTAACAGGCCATTTCTGCAGCACATGCTCGACTACCTGAGGCGACATGGCATAACCGACGTGGTTCTGAGCATGTGCTATCGCCCCCAAGAAATCGAGCAGTATTTCGGCGACGGCGGCGCTTTCGGCATCGACCTTACGTACGTCGTGGAGGATTCCCCGCTGGGTACGGCCGGGGGTGTGAAGAACGTGGAGCAGCACATCGACGGCACGTGCTTAGTGTTCAACGGGGATATCCTGACAGACCTGGACCTTGGTGCCATGCTAGAAGCTCACCGCCAAAGAGGAGCGGTCGTCTCAATCGCGCTAACGCCGGTGGAAGACCCCACCGCGTACGGCCTGGTCGAAACAGATGCGGACGGTCGCGTTCTCGGCTTCGTCGAGAAGCCAAGCTGGGATCGCGTGACGACTAACCTTATCAACGCAGGTACCTACATAGTCGAAAAAGATGTTCTGCGGCACGTACCTGACAGGCAATTCTACATGTTCGAACACGGCCTCTTCCCGACACTCGTGCAGCTCGGCGCGCCCGTATTCGGGTACCCGTCCGACGCATACTGGATCGACATTGGCACGCCCGAGAAGTACATCAACGTCCATCGTGATCTGCTTTCGGGCAAAGTCGCCATCAA
The DNA here is from genome assembly GCA_016210495.1 of Chloroflexota bacterium. Next base: position 103,508 of record JACQUC010000186.1, on the reverse strand, counting down.
GCTGAATGGCAAGGAGCTACGTGATGGCGTATGGGTGGACGACCGCTGCGACGTGGACCCTTCGGCCAGTTTGACAGGGCCCATTGTGCTCGGGCGAGGCATAACAGTGGGACCGGGTGCAATCATCACGGGGCCGGTGGTGGTGGGCGACGGCTGTCGTATTGGAAGAGGCGCCCATATCGAGGATGCGATAATCTGGCAGGATACTTCGATTGGAAACCACGTGACGATGAAGAACTGTGTCGTGGCCAAGGGGTGCGACATTCAGGACGGCAGCTCGATCGCCCACGGCGCCATCGTATCCGACGGATGCCGCATCGGTTCGGCCAACAAGCTCGAGCGTGGCATCAGGATATGGCCGGACAAAACCATCGAGCCTGGCGCGATCACTTTCTAGGAGGACCAGCTTGAAAGTACTGATTACCGGCGTTACAGGTATGGCTGGGAGTCATTTGGCAGAATACGTCCTGGGAATGAGCAATGTCGAGGTTTACGGCACGTATCGTTGGCGAAGCCGTATGGATAACCTCCACGACCTCGCTCAGGAGGAGAGGGTCCACTTCATTGCCGAGGGCGGCAACATCAGTAGCTGCAAGACGCTGACCTGCATGCTGGAAGAGAACGCCCAGCTAGGCAAGCTTAACCTCGTCGAAGCCGACATGTCGGATGCCAGCTCGATGAAGAAACTGGTGGGCGCCATTCGGCCCGATCGGCTGTTTCATTTGGCGGCGCAGAGCTACGTGCCGGCCTCCTGGAACGCGCCTGCCGAAACCCTGAGCCTGAACATCGTTGGCCAGGTCAACCTGCTGGAGGCGGTGCGAGAGGCGGAAATCGACCCGCTTATTCATATAGCCGGGAGCAGTGAGGAGTACGGCCTGGTATACCCCGACGAGGTGCCGATCAAGGAGAGCAATCCGCTCCGTCCCTTGAGCCCCTATGCGGTCAGCAAGGTGGGCCAGGAGCTCCTGGCCTGGCAGTATTGCCGCAGTTACGGACTCCGAGCCATCGTCACTCGGGGATTCAATCACACCGGGCCGCGCCGCGGCCATGTCTTCGTTACCTCCAGCTTTGCCAAGCAGATCGCGGAAATCGAAAAGGGACTACGGCCCCCTGTCCTCAAAGTTGGGGACCTGAATAGCAAGCGTGACTGGTCAGATGTGCGGGATATCGTTCGTGCCTACTGGCTGGCGCTGGAAAAAGGAGTGCCCGGCGAGGTGTACAACGTGGGCTCCGGCCGGGCCAGGACTGTTCAAGAGATGCTGGACATCCTCTTGACTCACAGCAACGTCTCCATCGACATCAAGCAGGACCCGTCCAGAATGCGCCCGTCCGACGTCAAGGTGCTCTGGTCGGATTGCTCCAAATTCGTGGAGCAAACCGGCTGGGAACCGGTGATAAGCTTCGAACAAACTATGCGCGATCTCCTGGACTATTGGCGAAAGAGGGTCTAGAGGTCGTGTCGCAAACAGTCATCAAGTTTGGCACGGATGGTTGGCGGGCGATTATGGCCGAGGATTTCACGTTTGACAACGTGAGAATCTGCGCACAAAGCGTTGCCAACTACCTGAAGGACACCGGAACGAGCCAGAGGGGCCTCGTGGTAGGCTACGACACTCGATTCCAGTCAGACCGTTTTGCGGCGGCGGTTGCCGAGGTCCTGGCTGGGAACGGCGTTGTCTGCTACCTGTGCCAGTCGCCGGCGCCGACTCCGGTGATTTCCTACTCGATCCTGGTCAACAAGGCTGCGGGCGCCGCCATCATTACGTCGAGCCACAATGCCGCCGAATGGAACGGCTTCAAGTACAAGCCTGAGTACGCCGGCTCGGCATCTCCCGAGGTCGTTGCCGAGCTGGAAAAGCGTATTGTCCGGATCCAGGCTAGTGGCGATGTCAGGCGGATGGACTACGAGGAGGGAGAGAGGGCCGGGCTTATCAAGCGCATCGACCCGGCACCGCCGTACTTCCGGCACATCGGAGAGCTGGTCGACCTGGAAGCGTTGCGCAGTGCGGGCGTCAAGCTCGTGCACGATGCTATGTACGGCGCGGGAGCCGGCTACTTCCGTCGCGCTATCGGCGATGGCAGGACCGAGGTAATCGAGGTCCACCACGAGCGCAACCCGATGTTTCCCGGGATATCGCGGCCGGAGCCAATCGGTCCAAACCTCTCAGAGCTTATCTCGATAGTGCCACGGATCGGGGCGACCCTGGGTCTGGCCACGGACGGGGACTCCGACCGCGTCGGACTGGTCGACGAGAAAGGCCGCTTCATAACACAGTTGGAGGTCTTCGCACTGCTGGCCCTCTATCTGCTCGAGGTCCGTGGCTGGCGCGGGGGCATGGTGAAATCGTTATCGACCACCTCGATGATCGACAGATTGGGCCAGATGTACGGCGTGCCGGTTTTCGAAACCCCGGTTGGCTTCAAGTACATCGGGCCAAAGATGCTGGAAGAAGATACTATCATCGGCGGCGAGGAAAGCGGAGGCTTCGGCTTCAAGCATCATATCCCTGAGCGCGATGGCGTCTTGGCGGGGCTGTTCTTGACCGATATGGTCGTCAAGCTGGGGCGAACCCCGTCACAACTGGTCGAGTTCCTGTTCTCGAAGGTCGGGCCGCACTACTACGACCGTGTCGACGTGGAGTTTCCTCAAGAGCGACGACGGGAAATCATCGAGCACGTCGAGAAGAACCCGCCAACGGCGATCGACGGCTCGCCTGTTGTTCGGGTCCAGACCGACGACGGCTTTAAGTATCACACCGCCGATGGTAGCTGGCTGCTCATCCGTTTCAGCGGAACAGAGCCGGTGCTGCGCATCTACACGGAGACCGACGACAAGGCGAGGGTGCAGCGCATCCTGCTTGCCGGCAAGCGGTTGGCTGGGCTGTAGAGACGGCCCACCGAGGCGTCTTTTGGGCATCAACTTAGGGTGAATGCTGATTTCAGAGCTGTCGGTCGGGTACGTGGTTAACGTAGGGGCGAACGGCGTTCGCCCCGGCATCATGGCCCTTCGTCCCCAGGCGTGAGGATTGCTTGAGTTGATGCCTATGAGACGACCCAGCGGGTCGTCTCTACCCAACCTGCCACGCGGCACGACCTGCGACGTTCTGGGTGCCGCTCCATTTGTTACACGTGAAAGTGGGACAGGTCTTGCTGACTGAGGACGGCACGCGCACGCTAGGCATGGCGCTCCGATGCTGTTTGCGCGTACGTAGCAACCAGCGCTTGTTACTATGCCTGTTGTTAGCCGCCTTCTTCTCCATAGCGAGCCTCTACAGCGTCCTAAACCCTGTTTTCGAGGCGCCCGACGAGCTCTGGCACTTCCTCCACGTGAAATACGTCGCCGATCATCGGGCCCTCATCGTTCAATCGTCTGACCCGCTCCAGAATCCGGCTCGGCAAGAGGGATCACAGCCACCACTCTACTACCTTGTGGGAGCCGCCTTCACGGGCTGGATCGACACCGGGCCCCCTTCCGGCGTGGCCATTCTCAACCGCTATGCCGAGCCGGGCAGGCCGATGGCCAAGACGAATCAAAACCTCGTAATACATACCGCCAGCGAGGCGTTTCCCTACCGAGGGGTGAGTCTGGCCGTGCACTTGCTTCGGCTGATATCGATCATTATGGCCACTGCCACGATTCTGGCCGTGTTCCTTACTGCCGCGACGGTGCTCCCAGCCCCGATCGCTTTGGGCACGGCGGCTGCTGCCGCGTACATTCCCCAGTTCGTGTTCGTCGCCGCCTCCGTCAACAACGACAATCTGATGAATCTGCTTTCCGCACTGCTGGTGCTGCAGCTCGTGTCTCTGCTAGCGGCTGCTGTTCGCGAGCCGGGGATAGGTAACCAATCTGGCATTGGCCAAGTGATCATTCACCAACCGCCCCCGTTACGTCTGCTTCTGCTGGGCATCACGCTTGGATTGGTCCTGCTGTCCAAGCTACACGCCCTGGGCCTCGTTCCCCTCACGCTGCTGGTGCTTGGAGCTCTTGCCATCAGGTACACGTCCTGGCGTTTTGCGGTGAAATCGACTGTCGTAGTTCTCGGGACGGCCGCAGCCGTTTCCGGATGGTGGTACCTCCGGAACTGGTCATTGTACGGTGATCCCCTTGGCCTCCGGGCGTTCCTATGGTCGCAACTGGTCGATGACCTCAACTTCGACTTAGCCGAGGTCCTCATACGCATAGGCTGGGCAAAGTCTTCGTTCTGGGCGCTCTTCGGATGGTCCAACGTGCCGGTCGAGCCGTACATCTACTGGTTCTTCGATGCCCTGGCCTTTGCTTCCATTCTCGGCCTCCTGCTCTGGTGGAGAAGACGGTGGCCACCTCTAGCGAGGGCAGATTTGCTAGTAGCGTGCATTCCAGTGGGGTGGTCGGCACTGCTGGTGCTGGCATTCCTGCCATGGATGGCCGTTACGCAGGCCGGTACTGGTAGATTGTTGTTCGCTAGTTTGACTGGTATATCGATGGTATTGGTTTTCGGCTTGGTGCAACTTGTTCCCGCGCGCATTGTGAGCCCTCTGCTCATTGTAATTGCCATGGCAATGTTCGCAGTTTCCTCGAGCTTGCCCTTCCTTACCATCGCACCAACTTATGCCCGTGCCAGCACGCTGCTAGGGCCAGAGGCAGCGGCACTTATCCCCAGGCGTGTCAATATCAACTACGATAACCAGCTTGTGTTGCTGGGCTACAAGTCAAGCTCTGAAGTGCTCAGGCCCGGCAGACGGACTGAGTTCACCGTGTTTTGGCGGTCTCTGGGCAAAAAAGATGAGACAGAGTACGGCGTCGCCATTGCCGTCCTCGCGGGTGGACGGGAGCTTGTTGGCAAGACTGACGACCTCCTGGTAGTCACGGGACAACCCTTGAGGGAGATGAACGAAAAAGGTGCCATTCTGCGCAGAACTTATGCTGTGGACGTTGACATGGACGCCAGCCCATCGCTGGCTCAGCTAAATGTTTCGGTGTATCACCAGGGCTCGATGAAGCGTTTGCCGGCCTACGACGAATTGATGAGGCCCCTGGGTGAAGTCCCCATAATGGGGGATATCGCCATTTCAGAGTAGTAGTGCATCGCAGGAGGATTCCCATGCAGCGACTCGACAACCTGGAAGAAATCAGAAGAATCGACCGGGAAGGGATGATCGATCGTATAGCCGAGCTGCCGCAGCAGTGCGCGGATGCCTGGAGGATGATCGAGAACCTCCAACTCCCCCAGGAATACTCACGCGTAGACCAGGTGTTGGTGCTGGGTATGGGCGGTTCCGCCATCGGAGGTGATCTGGCCAGGGTGCTGACGGCCGACGAGATGAAGGTTCCAATGCAGGTGTGCCGCGACTACGACCTGCCCGGCTACGTGGGACCCGACACGCTCGTCATCGCCTCCAGCCACTCGGGGAACACCGAAGAAACGCTTTCTGCCTTGGAACAGGCGACGAGACGCCAGTCAAAAGTAGTGGCAGTCACCGGCGGCGGGAAATTGCGCGATATTGTCCGGCAACAGGGCTACCCCCTGGTCTTCTTCAGCTATCAGGCCCAGCCGCGTGCTGCCCTCGGCTACTCCTTCATCCTGCTTCTCGGCGTTTTGCAGAAAGCCGGCCTGATCGGCGACAAGTCGAACGACGTGCGGGAAGCCGTTTCCGTGCTCGAAACCATGCGTACGGACCTGGGTCCTGAGGTGCCAACTACCAGCAATCTTTCAAAACAGTTGGCTGAAAGGGCATATGGCCGTCTGCTGTTCGTGTACGGTGGTGGCATGCTGAGCGAAGTTGCCCGGCGCTGGAAGGGCCAGATAAACGAAAACGGCAAAGCGTGGGCCGTCTTCGAGGCGCTTCCGGAGCTGAATCACAACGCAGTGGTCGGCTACGAGTTTCCGAAGGACATGGCCGAGAGGATTGTGCTGGTGTTCCTGGACTCTCCCTTGATCCATCCGCGCATACGCCTGCGACACGCCATCACGCAGGAGATACTCGCACGACACCGCATAGAATACCACACGGTAGAGAGTCGGGGCGCCAGCCCTCTGGCTCAAATGCTGTCAGGCATTTACGTCGGCGACTACACGAGCTTGTATTTGTCGGTGCTTTACGAGGTTGATCCAAGCCCGGTCGAGGTCATCAGCTACCTTAAACAACGCCTCGCGGGCGCCCCAAGCTGAAAGCTCATTGGCTGGAGCCCCGCCGGGCCTCACCGCACCCGAAGCGTTCCCAGTGGTACGTTGTCTCGGCCATCAGGCGTGACCAACCTCCGCTGGTTTCCCAGGGTGTAGGCCCCTACAAGTAGCTGATATTCCCCAGGCAAGATGATCTCGGGAGCCCTAACGGCGCGTTCTTCCACCACGACCTCGCCGGCGTCCCACAGGGAGGTCGGATAGCGACCGTCCGAAGGCGGGCCATCGACTTGAGCGATTAGCCGTCCGGATGGATCGACGAGATGCACGAAGATGGTGTAGTCCTCGGACACGGTTTGGATGCTCTGCCAGACAAGCTTGACTCGAATGTCGGTTCCAGCACCTAGTGGCTCGGGCGCACTGACCTGAGCGTCGACGAGGCGCAGCACGTTGCCTAGCGCGGCGAGAGGTGTCTTGTCAGGCTGAATCGTGGCAAGAGGGGACTGTACGATCAAACGGCCCAGGTGTGCGCGCGCAGCGTTGGCGATGGTGCCGTCGCGAATAACGTATAGGCCAGCTTCCAGGCGATAAGCACCCGGCGCAAGCTCTGGCGAGGTAGCCAACTGGAAACGGTCGCGCATGGTCTCACCCAGGGGCCATCTGGAAGTGCGATAGCCATAGTAGAAGTAATCGACTGACCCCTTGTCGTGCTGAGCCACCATAGCGCCGGTACGCTCATCGATCAGGTGCAGATACGTAGCGTAGTCGAGGGAAGGGCGGCTGTCAAGCTGCCAAAAAACGTCAATCACGGCGATTCCACCCGCCCGAATCTTCGGCTGCTCGTAAGCGTAGCCAGCAAGGCGGATGCCGTCAGTTTCCAGTGGTGCCAACGCTGGAAGTGGGGACCGCGATGCGCCAATGCCGGCCAGTCGGATCATAGTCAGCGGGCCAACCTGCGCAAACTCGTAAGAAGTTGGGGCGCGTGATAGTGGGTCAAGCAGATAGGCGACGCGGCCTCTGTCCAGCCAGTGCCGCAGGATCTCCCATCCGCCAGCCCGCGTCAAGTCTGCGCCCACGGCCTCGACGTCGCCGCGTAGTCCGTGGCTGACCTGCGTGTACCGAAGGGGAGAAAGTCTGCCACTTTCGCCGACTATCGCGGCGCCCTGCTCCATAGGCTGCTCGATCACTTCGAGCCAGTATCGTGCCGTCTCGAATCTGGCGCTCATGTCCAGGCTGCTGAAGTTGACCCAGAGGATGGAAAGGGGGAGGAGTGGCAGAAGAACGGCGAAAACCATTCTTTGCCTAGAGAAAAGCCGGCCAAAGGCCTGCTGGATACCCTCCAAGCCCAATCCCAACCAGAAAGCGGCGAACAGGAAACCAGGCAAAAGGAACTTCTCGGGGTCGCTGGTGTTCCAGCCGAGAAAGAAGAACACGAGGAGCAGGCTGGTGAGCCCGCTCAGTACCAGCAAACCCGGTCGGGCGCGAAGCCGGGCAAGACCGAACACGGCGAGGGCGGCGCCCAGGATAGTATACTGCTCAAGCGCGAGGCGGCCTAGCTTCGCCAGGGTCGACATAAACTCGGGTTGTGCCGTGCTCCCGAAGGATTGGGCGTACGATAGACCGAGCGCCCAATTGACGCTGCCCTGAAGTCCCAGGCTGGGCGCCCGCAACGGAATGTACAGGTACAGCGCCAGCGGCAGGACCGCGAGGCCGACGAGGCTGACCAACCGGCCTGGGCGACGGCGAAGGCCGGCCAGGGCCGGCCACAGATATACTAGGAGACCCGGCAAAAGAAAGATGAAGGTGCGGTGGTGGGTGAGGCCGAGGCCCAGAGTGATGGCCATCGCCTGGAGCGCCTTCTGTTGTCGTGGTCCCTGGGAACCCCTCGCACGTATGGCGAGATTGAGAACGATGACGATGAACAGCGTATTGAGCGTGTATGCTTTGGCGATGATGGCCTGGGACCAGAATTGCGGCGACACGGCCAACGTCAGAGCGGCCACAATAGCGGTCAGCCGGCCGAGACCGACCTGGCGGACAAAGCAGTACAGGCCCACAATGGTAGCTGCAGCAAACACGGCCGATAGCAGGTTCATACGATAGGCTAGACTGCCTATTGGCAGAATCGTCCATGCTCTGCCGACCAGCATGTAAAACGGGTAGCCGGTTGTATGGGGCAGTCCCAGGGTGTAAGCCGCGTACTGGAATTCGCCAACGTCCCCATCCAGGACGTCAGGGGCGAGGGTACGCAGATAAAGAGCGAAGGACATCACTCCCACCAGGCCCGCCAGCAAGGCATCTGAGCGACCACGGACACTGCACATCAATCCACGGCCCGATGTGCTAAGGTGCGATCTGAACCTCGGCCAGATACAGGCGGTTCTCATCGTCGCTCTCTCTTCGGTGTTGCACGGACAGGGACCGTGGGCCCGGCAGCAGGTACATTCCAGCCTTCAGTTGATAGCGTCCCGGCGGCAGATTTGCCGGCAATTTGATTTCTCGCTCGTCGGGTACCAGTTCGCCGGGTTCCCAGATTGAGGTGGGAAACCGGCCGCCGGCTGGCTGGCCATCGCTCTGGGCAACCGGCTGTCCAGCGGCGTTTGCTAGATGGACGAAAGCAGTGTAATCCGCGTCAGTGCTGTCCAACGCCTCCCAGAAAAGCGTGAGTCGCAAAGTATCGCCCGGACGTGCCTCGGTCTTGACGGCCTGAAACCCTCGCAAGGCCACGATGTTGCCCAGCACTCCGTTTACCAGCCTTATGTCCTGCCCAGTTTCCGAGGAAAGCCGGCCATCCGAGCCGACTACCCTTATTGAGCCCGCGATAACCTGGTCCACGAGACCGCCGGTGGAATCCATTAGGCGGGGCGTGTCCATATCCGGTAACGCGTAGGCGCCTGTCAGAACTCGGTACCGTCCGGCCGAAATGTTCGCTGGCAAGACTAGGGCGTACACGTCCTCAATCACCTCGCCCGGTTGCCATCGGGAGGTGGGATAATTGCCTTGTAGCGGCTCGGTATCTACGCCTACCACCGCACGGTTGTTGCCGTCTACTAACTGGACAAAGATCGAATAATTGCGCTCCAGCGCAGCCGGCGCGCGCCATTTGATGCGCACCGGCAGGACCTCGCGAGGTGCGAAGCTTCTGGAAGGCACCTCTAGCTTCTCCACTTGCAAGGCATCCGCGTGCCCCGCCAAGGTGCTCGGGCGAGTTACGGTTTTCAGACCGACTGATCCGAGCGCTTGGGCCGGCAACGGTCCGCCGATGATTTCCATTGCAAGCCCATCCACGCCTGGTGGAACCTCCTGCAGCGTAACCGGCAGCACGACGGTCCCTTTCGGAATGTATAGCGGTAGGTCTACTTGATGTTCCTGGCCTACCATTGGGGAGCTGGCCTTGCTCCATGTGGCTCTCAGGGTGACTTCGGTCGGCATCTTGTACACCACAGCTTTGTCGTTCACGTTGAGCAGTCTCAAAAAGGCCACGTAGGCTTCACCCCGCTGGTGTGTGTCGGGCAGGTACGCCTCGGCCCGCAACTGGCCTCGGTCTACGCCAGGAGTGAGGTGGAACACCCTGTCGGAACCAAAGGCCGCTATTGGACGCATGTCAGCGTCCAGCTTAGCCACGCGGCGGCTTATCTCGTCCCATCGATCTGAATCCATATCGGAAGTATGGACGATAACGTACTTCACGCCCAACCCGCGCAGCAGGCTGATCGAGGACAGGCTTGGAAACTCCTGAGCCTCCCGCTGGATGGCCCAGAAGAGGGGCGGGAAAAAGCCACTGTAGCCCGTGACCGACCTGCGCCAGTGATAGGTCGAGAGGTACTGGTAGCGCCCCAACCGTTCCATTTCTTCGGTGTATAGCAGATACCGTGACTGCACAGTCGGGTATTCAAAAATGATCGGATTGTCAGACTGGGCGGCTAGCCAGCGATAGACCTCTGGCACGCGGTCTCCAACCTCGATTGGCGTCGTTCGCACCGGAATCGAGATGGACTCGATGCCCAAAAGAAATATAAACGCGGCACTCAATCCAAGCCGCTGTCTTCCGCGCATCGCGGCCAAGAGCCTCGCAGCACCCACGGCGGCTAGAACGGCCATCCCCAGCGTAATCAATATCGCAAATCGAGCCGGCACTCGCATGGCCTGGAAACCGGGCACGTAGTCGTGTAAGAGCCCGTAAGGCAGAGGCAGCCAGGGTATCGGCGTCCCACGAATGTCGACCGTGAGGTTGGGTCCAAGGGAGAGCACAAAAGACAGCCCTATCAGGGCACCAAAATAACCCACCGCCATACGGTTAGCTCGCCAGGTCAGCAGTGCCGCCAGTCCCAGCGCGGAAGCCACAAACCCCGGGAAAAGGGTCTCGTCGTTGGCGGTCGGTCTGAATAGTGAGATGCCGGCCCGCGAGTACAGGCTATTGGCCGGCACAGACAGGTAGTGCATCAGGGCTGCCGAGCCGTCGTAGGTGTCCTGCAAAGTACGATACATGCCCATCTCTCGCTGCACCGTGACATACGGGAGTGATGGAGGCACGACGATCAGAGCGATAAATGCCGCCAGCGGTACTGCCTTGAGCAAAGTGTTTCGGGGAGGCCGCGTCCGCCACGCGAGCCATCTGAGAGCGACGAAAGCGGCATAAAGAGCGACAGCCAGAGCGATGTAGAAGGCTTGATAAAAGCTGGACAGAACCTGGAGACAAAAAAATAAGGCAAACGCTAGCCCGGAGCGAAGCGAAGCCGTGCGCAGAAAGCGAAACAGATACAGTAGGACAAGAGGCATCCACTGGGCTGTCAGCAGCTGCACGTGGCTAAACTCACCGTAGCGATACATTGAGAACGCGAAGACAAAGCCCGCGACCACACCAGCGGCACGGCTTTCGGTGACTTCCCTTCCCAGAAGATAGGCGGTGAAACCCGAGAGAACGAACGATAGAAAGACGAGGGCGTTGTAGGTAAGAATTGCGTTACCGGAAAGAAGATATATCGGTGCGACGAGGAGCGCGCTTGCCAACAGGCTCTCCGAGTAGGCCAGTGTATTGCCGTAAGGATAAAAAACGTTGGCGTCATACAGATTGAGTGGCGCGGATAGGCCCTGGCGAACATCCCAGGCCAGGATCCACGCGTTCAGGAGCGGGTCTCCCCAGTTTTCTATGGAGTCTGCCATCTGCAAGATCAGTGGGAACGTCATCAAGGCGCTCGAAGCGATAAAAAGGCCGAAGATTAACAGGTCTGCGTGCCGAGCCGTCTTTTTGGCTGTCTGTGTTCTCAATGCTACCTCACCCTATCGGGAAAAGCCTTCTTGTAGTCGCTGCCCACGTTGGCGAGTTCAACCTGCCATTCAGGCGAGTTTCGGGGATCGTAGCTCAGGATGGCACGCTCGAAAGCCTGAATCATGATCCAGCGTCGTCCCAAGCCTGCTTTTGTAACCGTGGCCGGCAGAGCCTCCGTCAAAGGCAGACCCACGGCGTGCAGCCATCCGCCCGGGAAGAGGTCCTTGCGGTTTATGTACTCCCAGAACATAGCCGGCACCTTGTGCCCGCTGTCGGCCACCAGGTCGTGCGAGTGCGGCACGAAAACTGTCCCGAGTGCGTCACGGTACACACCGACCAACAAGGGCACCGGAGCTGGAACGCGCCGATTGGGGAGGCTTTCTCTGTGCAGGTCGGCGTAGGCAAAGCTCGAAACCTCTCCAGCGACGGCTAGGTCAACCCGGGCTGTCAGCAGCTCCTCAACCAGGGTACCGTACATAAACCGCCAATGTGCTTCGCCCCTTTCGCTCGTGTGATCCTCCAGACGAGCTTTCTCGAAATACTGGGCCGGGTAGCTACCCACGACTATCTCAGGCGATATAGGATTCCCGAGCACACGATGGCCATCCTGACCGTTGTAATAGGTAGCAAAGCGTGGCGCCACGATGTGCTGATCTGATGCGGGGGAACTGCTCGACGCTATTTCGCGACGAACGGACGCCAGATATGGCAAGTCGAATTCGTCCCGTGCTCCCGACTTCTGGGAGAGCAGGTCCTGCGCCACGTTGTATGACCGCCCGGCGTGAGCCGACACGGGGATGAAGAACTGGCCTGTAATAACAATAGCGATAATAGCTACGCGCCACGGATTCATCGGGCCTCGCCTTCGAGGTTTTTCGGCTGTCGCCGCAGCGTATTATAATGCATGTGCCCAAGGGAGGTGAACTGGAAGGTGAAACTGGAAGGTGAACCGACACTTGACAAGATTCCCCTGTTAATTAGAATGGGTGTTGCCGCTTGTCAGCGGGCAGTCGCATCTTGGAGGCACGTTTGAAGTTTTCCGCTCAGCACAAAACGCTCGTCGCGCTGACCTTGATCAACGCTGGCGACGGCGTCATAAATACCATGTTTTCGCCGTTCTTGAAGGGTTTGGGGCTTCCAGTCTCGAGCATCGGACTGGTTGTAGCCGTCTTTGCCTTCGCAAGCCTTCTTTCCAGGCTGCCCGCTGGATTGGTGCACGGGCCTTCGCGAACCAAGCCTCTCATGTACATCTCGCTGGCGATCCTTTGTGCCTCGACGGTGCTATACACGCTGACCTACGATGCTGTTCTTCTCACGCTGTTTAGAATCGTGCACGGCATTTCTTTTGGCGTGGCCTCCACACTAAATATGGCGATCTTCATGGACACGCTAAGCACAACGAGAAATCGCACCAGGGCAATGGCTTTTTTCAGCGCGCTAATGGCGGGCGGCTTCTCTAGCGGCCATGCAGCCAGCGGCTTTCTGATCGATAGCCTAGGCTACGGACCAACGTTCATCATTGCCGGGTTGATCTCTGCCACGGGCGCGCTGTTCACGTCCGACCCTCAGCGAGAATCCGTGGCAGCCGCCACACGACATGCGGCTCAGGCGAACGCATCACTGGCCGCTGGTACACGTTCAAAGCTGGCGTACGCACTTAGTCCGCGCATGCTGGTTATCTCGCTTATGGCTTTTTCGCTCAATCTCGTCCAGCATGTGAGTAACACTTTCTTCCCTCTCTATGCTCTTGGCGTTGGACTCAGCCTGAGCTCGGTGGGTTTCCTGCGCAGCCTGCAAGCAGCATCTGGCCTCATAACCCGACCCTTCAGTGGGGAAGCAACGCGGTTTGCTCGATACGACGTCATGTCCAGCGGTGGCCTGGCAGCGGTCTGCATCTCCATCGCGCTGTTACCCAGCTTCGATTCGATGGGAGCTTTCGTCCCGCTTTTTGCGCTTCTTGGGACGGCTAGAGGTGTCGTTATGGTTGCCAACACGATCGCGATTGTCGAAGATGTGGGGAGTGACGCGAACAAGAGGGGGATCGCCTCCGGGGTTTTCAACATGGCTCGCGACCTCGGCGGTGTAGCCGGTCCGGTCATTGGCGGCATGGTTGCCTCGATCATCGGAGTGGAGGGTGCCTTGCGTTTCACACCCATTGCCTTCCTGGGCCTGTTCCTCGTGTTGCACATCGTCGGGCCAGCCCGCCAGGCAATGGGGCCCGCAAAGCAAGATGCCAGAAGCGGGCCCGAGCGAATGGACCAGGCCTGAGGATAGCACTCACTCGGGCTCATCTCTGGAGTCTATTTGCACGACCATCACATCCGCTCGGTGCAAAGCCAGTTGCGTCAGGGGGCAATGGTGGCTGGGGTGTCCTTGATCGGGAAATGCGTCCTGGCATCCACGCCGTGGCTCCAGATGTTGCTAACAGACCGCACGGCGTCGACCGAGACCCGGAAATAATACTTGTTCAAGGGGTCGCGTGCGGCAGCTACGTCGACGTCGTTGAACGTCCACACCGGGAAAGTGATGCCTTGTTCAGTCTTGGAGATTCGCTGGCCGATGGCGACTTCCTTTTCGGGTCCGTTATTCTGCGCTCGCCATAGCCTCACCGTGTTACCGAAAGCAAGGGGAACCGACCGCGTCGTGCCGTGCTCGAAGATATAGACGCCAACGTTGGCTTTGTCGGCCTTGTCCACGGGCAGACCATCCTTGGGCCAGACGATCTCCACCTTCGCATCGACGAATGTCGGAGACGAGGAAAGTACTTCCGAAGGTATGTCCATCTTCGGGAAAACAGTGCGGGCATCGGCCCCGTGGCTCCATACGCTCGAGAACGATCGCACGCCGTCGACCGCAACGCGGAAATAGTACTTATTCAGAGGATCGCGAGCTAGACCGACGTCCACATCATTGAACTCCCAGACGGGGAAACTCAAGCTCCCTTGGGCTACCGTCCGCTTGCGACCCGTGGCGACCTCCTCTTCGACGCCATTGTTGATCGCACGCCAAAGTCTGACCAACGGGCTCCAGGACGGGTTGACGGATGTCAGGGAGTCACGGTGGAACATGTAGCTGCCGATGTTAACTTTTGCCGTCTCGGTTACCGGCTTGTTGTCGTGAGGCCATACGATCTCTATCTTGACGTCTACTCCACTCACAGTCGGAGAAATCATCGAGAACTGCGATGTGGGAGTTACGACATTTCCTCCCAACACCACGCTGCTGGCCATACCGGACGGAGTGTAGTCGTAACCATCGACAAGGTTACCCGAAGCATCTCTCGCTCGAGCTCTAAACACATAGGTATGGTTCAGCCTGGCTCCATAGGCCCCAACGCCGAACGTGCCGGATATGGCGGAAGTCCCTACCAACCAATCGCGCCATACGCCCTCGGACGGGTCCACGTACTGGATGTCGAAAGCTACCGTACTGGTCACGGGTTTGGTCAGACCCCAGCTCACTGGGAAGGGGGCTCTAACACCCGAGGGTAAGGGCCTGACAGTGGCAGGGGGAACTTTGACGTCGGGCTCGACCAGGATGATCGGGTTTCCACCGATTATGAAGTCGTACGGGCTGCACCCGCGCGATGTGTAGCAGTCGAAGTTGTTGTTATTGGTAGCAGGGGCAAGCGTCACAGAGTAAACGCCGTTGGTCGGCGCGACGGTCTGCTGGCGCCCGGATTTGTCAACCAGCGTCGCGCTGCCGCTTATGCCCGGGATCTGGATCGGGACGGCCTTACCCCCATCATTTGACCATGCGGTGGTGATCTTGCCATTGGGGGTGCCATACAAGGTTATGATGTCGAAGCCTTTCACGTCGGGATCGCCGGTCCTGTTGAAGTTGACTCTGGTCACAAGCTTAGCTCCGCCGAAGTATTTGGCCGCGACCTGGTAGGCCGTGTATGCGGGCCTGGGAACACCCGTGTTTGAGATGAGGCCGTAGTACTCTGCCGGTTGCTGGCTCGGCGGATCTATGGCACCAGCGCCGTCGTCGTAGAGCTGGAACACGAAGACCTTCTCCACACCAGCGGCAAGGCCATAGGCGAAAGCCTGAATGACGTAGGATGCCTGCTCGTCCATTGTGGCACGTCCCGGGGCGTTCTTGCCCGTGCCCGTGTCCCAGACGGCCACGCCGGCTTCGTTTATCCATATCGGTTTGTCGAAGCCCTTCGCCCGCATCATATTGTGAAAGCCCAAGAAATCTGGCTTGCCCACGTACCCCAACGGCAGGTCGAAGAACGTGGAAGCCCGGCCGTATAAGTGCAATGGCAAGATGTCGAAATAGTAGTTGTTGGAGGGAGCAGTAGAGTCTTTTGCAATTATCTCGAGGAACCTGGGGAAGAACTCCTGGTTGTTGTAGGGAAAGGCGAGCGCAGCGACTAGCACTTTGGCATTTGGGTCTGCTGACCTGATCGCGCGGTAACCGGTTTTCAGCAACTCGTAGTAGTCTTCGATGGACCCCCACCAGAAAGCACCCTGCCCATTGCCATCCAGGAGATCAGGCTCGTTCCATACCTCCCAGTAGCGGACTCGATCCTTGTAGCGACGGACGGTCTGGTAGACGAACTCGTACCACTTATCCTGCATTATCTTCCCGTTCACAATGGCCCATGATGGAGCTCCCAACAGGATGCCCTGCACCTGAAACCCCCGCTTGAGGTCAGCGTCCACCACGGCATCCATTTTGCCGAAATCAATGTTCGTGTCCTTGATGGTCTGCATCTCGTGCCAATAGAAAGGAAATCGATCCCAGCGCGCGCCTATTTCCTCGGCCTGGCGGAACCGCCTGTCGTCGGCTAGGGTCCTGGGGGGACTCACCCAGGTGACGCCAAAGTAATCGTCGCGCGGTGGAACCTCGGCGGCGGCAGTGCCAAAGACATGCATGTAGCCCAGGCCCAGCACAAACAACAATGCGGCGACAAGAACAACCAAGCGCAAGTACAGGAACAGACGCTTCATCATCCCATCCTGTCAGACGAGCCAGAGGAGAAGGAAGGCTCTTGGTCGGAGAGGGGAGGCGGCTGCCGGTTTCGCTTTATGCTTACATGAAAGCTGATCACAAGATTGGTGAAATAACTGTCGCGGGGGCTCTCGGCGTCCGTGCCAAAGCGAAAGCTATCGACCATTACCTCGACGCGCAAAGCATAGGTCTCCAAAGTGAACTGAAGGCCCTGACCCACTGGAAGAACCTGATCGATTACTCCGTTGCCGGCCCAGGATACCAATTCCGGAGGGGCGTTCGCCTGTGCCCATCTGCTTACGATCACCACGTTCTTGAGAGGCTCGTCGCTCACGTAATCGTGTGCCCAGACGGAGAAGGCAAAATAGCGGGGATGCGGAGTGTCGTTTAGCTTCAAGACTGCGCTTGTGCCGCACGCGCCGATCAGATCGCCCGTGTAGCCATCCACGATGGGATGGACCTCGTCGTAGGGCTCCTCACCGAACTGGTAGCGCGACTCGAACTGGAGGCCAAGCGCGATGCCACGCTTAAGCCCAACCGTGGAGTCAATGCCATCGCTGGGCTGCTGATTCGCACCGTCGGACCGAACTTCGCTCGACAGAACACGGCCAGGCGTACGCCGCGTGAACGGGATTGGCCGCGCCGTCTCCCTGCGCACGCGAGAAACACGCGACGAACCTGTACCGCCAAGACCTCGCGCTGTCAACCGTCCCCGGCTGGCAGCGGCAAACCTGAGGATCAGAGGCCCACCAAAGCCCAACAGGCAAATAAGAACGAGAGCTACACCCAGCCAGAACCAAATGCCGTTGGAACCACTATCAGTAGGCGAACCCGACGTCGCACGCCCGTCAGTTCCGGTTGCCGCCACACCGTTCAAGGCGTTTGCCAACTGGCGCAGCGAACGTGCCTCTACTTGCGCTTCAGGGTGGCTCCGCGGATATGTCTCAGACAGTGAGAGAGTCGCTCGTGCGATGTCTGACCGGCCCAGCACCGCGAGCCTATCCTGGGCGTTTGCCAAACTGCGCTCGCGCTCAAAGAGGGCGCTGACCATCACGAAGTAGTCATCCTCCTTGATCCCTTGTTGACCAACCCTTGACCATGCCCCACCGAAGAGAAAGCCGACGACAAATCCGACCACCGCGATTGCGAACAACCCCAGGACTGGTCTGCTAGGTTCGGAGAGCCCGATATTCGTTCGTCTAGCCATCAACGCCTATTCCTTTGGCACCACCAGCTTGAAGTATACGTAACCAGACAGATTCAGATATCTAACGTAGTACCAGCGCGGTTCGGCCGGGTCGACGGCCTCGCCCTCTACAATTCTGACTATGTCAACATCGACGCCGTTGGGTAGACTGCCCGTCCATTCGGACTTGGTGCTTGGTTGGCTACGTAGGATGGCGCCACCTCCGCTCGCCGGCCGCACGGTGCCTTTGCTTGGGATGGCGACCTGGGTTGGTCGCGCCGGTACGCTGGGCGTCGGCACGGATGCTGGAGCAGCGGGTTGCGCAGAAGGCGCAGGAGACGTTACGGCGCCCGCCGGAGACGAGCCGGGCACAGGGGTCGCCAATGTCTGCGAAGGAGCAACGGTGGTCGCGGCTACACGAGGCGTGTAGGAATCGACGCCTTTACGGAGAGCATCGCCTAACTGCCTCATGTCTTTGGCCTGCAGTTGCTTCTTCCGATCACCCGATTTGTCGTATTTGTCTGCAAGCTCCAGGATGAGGGACGAAGGCTCCCTGGAGCCCAGGGAGTGCAAGTACACCTTCATGGCCTCAAGACTCTCCCCTTGGCTGTACAAGCTACTGGCCAAGACC
Organism: Chloroflexota bacterium; assembly: GCA_016210495.1. The sequence goes on along the minus strand of JACQUC010000186.1, from coordinate 85,362 downwards.
AAGTAGTTTTCCTCTTTGCCGCCGGTCAAAAGGCCCGAAGGAGCGCAAGATTGCAATCCAACGATAAGTCCCAGGAACAGCCCTGTCACCAGGGCTCCGATCACGAGGCCGAACGGTCTCCATCGGTCCATCGTATCCAGCGCCTGGTATTCCCACCTCATAGCCCCTCCCACTCCTAGGCTGGCTGCCTCAAGCGCAGTTATTCTAGCACATTGACTTGCCAAGAGCAACCATCTTTGCTGTCATTCCAGAAGCTTTTCAAAGTTAGGCCCAAGCCCCGTGCAGGCCGAAAACTCTTTGAGACGAAGCCTCCGGCAACAGAGCCGTCCCCCTAGGCTGCGGTTGACAATCGTGTTACAATGGTCAGCAGAACTTGAAGGTGGAGGGTGCAATGCCGATATACGAGTTCGAGGAAAAGAGGCCCACCATATCCGCAAGCGCTTTTGTCCATCCTGAAGCGGTGGTAATTGGCGACGTGATAATCGGTGAGAACTGCTACATCGCCCCGGGAGCGGTGCTAAGAGGCGATTGGGGCGCAGTTCGCGTTGGCGACGGATCGAATGTGCAGGAGAACTGCATTCTGCATGCCGGCCCAGATGCAGTGGTCTCGCTCGGGCCCGAATGTCACGTGGGTCACGGGGCGATCGTCCACGAAGCCACATTGGGGAGCCACGTACTGGTCGGCATGGGTGCGATTATACAGGACCGGGCGCAGATAGGCGAAGGGTGCATCATCGGATCAGGCTGCCTCATCCTTTCGGACACGAACATCCCTGCCCGAAAGATGGTGGTCGGCGTTCCTGGCCAGATAATCACCGACGTCACGGATGAGAGAGAGAAGTACTCGTGGCACGGCACGCGCCTTTATCAGAGCTTGCCGGCAAGGTATCACAAGGCCTTTAGGGAGATCAAGCCTGATTACTAGAACCACCTGTCGTCTATTTCGGGGCTCTCTGCTACGCCAAACTGCCGCTCGCAAAACGGGCAAACGAGCTTAACCTGCTGAAACCTCAGACCGTAATCGCAGTAGAATCTGCCGCCGCAGCCAGGGCACTTGACCCAGAAGATTCTTTCCATATCAGAGCCACTCCTCCAGTTTGATTCTGGCCATCGCATCGTCGGGCACCTTAATGCCTGCTGGGAAGGCGATATCCAGCGGGCGGGTTGCGTCGATTATCATCTTGCCGTGACCCATTGCCGTCGTGAAGAAATTGAAGGCGTTTTCAACAAAATTGACGTCTCTTTTCGGGTTCGTGCAGGTTAGGATTGCCCACACTACATCAGACTCGTTGAACACGTCGATATCCTCATCCACGACGACAACCCACTGGAGCAAGGGAGTGTGCGTCAATGCTTCCATTGCGATGATCTTGGCCTGTCCCTCTCGCTTCTTCTGTATGGAGATATAGCAAGCGAATCGCCCGCAGCCTGAATGGGGCATATGTACAGCTTTGATACCGCCGAATTTTCTGTCGATGGCATTGTAGATGCTGCCCTCTTTTGGTAGGCCTCCCAGGTTCCAATGGCCACGGTGGCCCGAAAAGATATCTTCGAGCTTGGCGTTCTGGCGGTAAGTTAGCGCGGTCACGTTGGTGACTGGCCGCAGGCACTGAGCTTGATAGTGGCGCGTGACCTCACCGAAAGGATTGAGTATCTCGCGCACACCCGGCGCTATCTCTCCCTCAACGACTATTTCGGCATCGGCTGGTACCAAGAAATCGTCACCCCACGTTTCGGAACCAGTGAGCCTCAGCGGCTCTCCTAAAAAAGCCCCGATGCTATCGTAGTCGTTGCTGCCCCAAGGAGCGAGGCTCAAGCAGCCAAGGAAGAACGCCGGGTGGTGCCCGAGCACGTTTATTATGGGTGCCGGCTGGCCGCGCCGCTCGTATTTGTCTAGGATGCGGTCGAAGTGTGGAGAATGGATCGCCGTCCCTAGCTTTCGAGGCCCCCGATATAGCGTCTTGACGAACGTGACGTCGTAAAAACCCTCGTCGGGGTCGCGCATCACACAGGCCATCGTGAGGAACGGCCCGATATCCATTTCAAAGTGGCGAACAATGGGGAGCTTCCGTAGATCCACTTGATCGCCGGTTGCGATGATTTGCTTGACCGGAGCATCGCCCTTGGGCACAGAAAGAGCCTGCACCGATTGCAGCTCCCGACGAGCATACTCCAAACTGAGCGGCATCTTGCATTCGTCTCGTGGGAATCCAAGTGCGTCGGCGCAACGCTCGCGGGATGCAAACACGTTGGACACGATGGAGAACTCCGAGACCTCACCACGGAGATTCACGGTCGAGTTGAATTGCACAAGAGGGAACCGATCCGCGCGAGTGAGATGCTCTAGGATCGCCGTGACGTCATAGTTCTGGGGCTCAACCGTGCGCTTGATGTCGATCAGTTCGTCGGGATGCAACTCCCTCAGTTGGTTGATGAAGGCGCTCAGGTCTTTAGCCATGGTTGCTTCAGTTCCCTCCTTTGGTGGAAGTCACAAGTTTGCGTGGGCCAGCACGAACCTGAGCCTTATGGCACTCGGAGCACTTGCCCACAGCTTCGGTCGAAAAGGGTCCCGCCGGGAAGACGGCGGACTCAGGCACGCCAAAAACGGTCGATAGGCGCCGGTACAAAGCCAGTATACTGGCGACCGACGACGGCGTCAAGAATATCGATACCGCTGCTCTTACCGCCACTGCGTGGCGATCAGCACAGTGCCAATCAACAGCAACGTGTTGCCAAGAATAACCCAACGGCTGAAGGTCTCATATTTTCGGTTGAAGATGAACCCAAAAATCAGAACCCAGATTGGGCTGGACCTTCCCACGACGCTGACGACAATGACTGAGCCCTGCGCCAGGGCGAGAAAGCGCAACATTTGGGCAGTGCAACTGGTTAGACCGCTCATCACGGCGAGCTGCACCGAGTTCCTCTCTGGAGCAAGTATGGCGGACTTAATCTCGCGATCGCGCAAGGAAGGTAGTACGGCCAGTGCCGCAGCAGCATATGAAATCAAGAGGCCAGCGATAGACGAGCCGCCACTGGCGAGGCCGAATTTGATGAAGATCGCGCTGCTTCCCCAAAAAATGGCGGAGCCGACACCGTACAATAGTCCGATGTGCACTGCGTTGCCGTTGGCGCTTTTTTCGATGGAATTCAGCTCTGGCTGGATCTGGTTGGCCGAGGAATTGGCTTTGAGTGCGATCAATGTAGGTCCGGACAAAGAGAAGCAGATGCCCAGAGCCATAACCGGAGTCAGTACTTCTTGCAGCACAGTGATTGCCAGGACTACTCCGACGACATCGCTCAAGCCGGCCATAACGCTAGCACGCGTGGATCCGAGGTGTTGGATGGCTCTGTAGCCAAAGGTCCGGCCTAGCGCGAAGTGAATCACACCAGCAACGGCAAAAAAGACATACGCCTGCCAGGTGAACCCTGCCAGCTTGAGGATCTCGCCACTTGCCATGGAGACCAGCAAGAAATAGACTGGGCCAATCAATATGGAAATTGTGGCGATGAAGCTGGGGCTAGCTCGCAGGACCCCGCGACGGATAACGGTAGAATTGACGCCGAAGACCGCGGCAGACCCTACCGCGAGTAGCGTTCCCAGCAAGTGTCAATTACCTCAATTCAGGGATTCAGGGACGGCAGCGTCAGAAGCGATATCGTGCATGCCGACAGCTTGCCACCTTCCGCCCTACGGCAGCCAATTTCCATTATGCTGTTCTCCCCGGCCGATTGCGCAGCTTTTCTGTCTTATCCCAGTCGACTGTGAACCCGTCGTCGTCGTTGCCGCTGATCGAAACGCGATAGCGCTTGGCCGCGTTGACCGTGGAAACAAGACCGCACTCTACGTCGAGCAAAACATCGCGAGGGTCCCTTTCCTCCGGTGGATAGAAACCACCACCACCGCCTCCCGAAGCGGTGACTCTGTCGCCGGGCTGGAGTGTCACAGACCCCTTAGATGCGACGGGCAAACCGTTGACCAAGACCTTGCTTGGGCCTCCCTCCCTACCTCCGAGGTAGCCTTGCGCTGGAAATCGCGTTCGTTCGAACATTGCCGAGAAGACGATGGGTTGGTCGCTTCTAACTCGAAATGTGATCTCCTGATCACACCCGCCCCTGTGCTTCCCAGGCCCCCCGGAATCAGGCACAAAGCCCTTGCAGAGCACGAACACGGGCGAGACCTTTTCCACAATCTCGATGGGCACCGTTCCCACGCTTGCCGGGTAGTTTGTTCCAGAGTATCCGTCCAGCCCCGGTCGGGCTCCCATGCCACATCTCGTGGCGAACCAGTAGGCAAACGGCTGGCCGCGATCATCTGTCCCCATTATTGAGGGAAGCACGTAGTTGCCGGACTCGGCTATCACCCGGTCAGGTATCACCTTGGCGAGGGCGCCAAAAACAGCCGCCGAGACGAACGTGTAGAGCAGATGTCTGGCCATCACCGGCGCCGGATGCAAAGGGTTCAGCAGGGAGCCCGCTGGGGCACAAACCTTGATCGGGCGAAAGAACCCTTCGTTGTTTGGAACCTCAGGAACCATAGCGCTCTTAATCGCGTGAGCGGTGTAGCCGTAGGAAACGTTGAGCGGGCAGTTGATTCCGTAGGGAACCTGTTTAGCAGTACCGGCGAAGTCGGCGATGATTTCGCTACCGTCCACCGAAAGAGCAACGGCTATACGCAAGGGTTCTTCAAATCCATCCATGTAGACCTCTTGCGCATAGGTGCCTGCTGGAAGACGCGAAATCGCATTCCTGACCGCCTTCTCGGAGAGAGAGATTACCTCGCGAGCAATGCCCCTGAGATCGGACAACGAATACTCGCGGATAAACTCCAGTATCTTCAGGGCGCCTACCTCATTTGCAGAGGTTTGAGCCAGAAGATCGCCGATCACTTGATCTGCGAACCGCACGTTGTGCCGGATGAGTTCGACAATACTGCTGTTGGGCTTTCCCCTCTCCATAAACTTCAGAGGAGGGATCGTCAGCCCTTCGTAGTAGGTGTCCTTGGAAGAGGCCGAGAAGCCAATACCTCCTATGTCGGTAACGTGGATGCTCGTGGCCGTGAAGGCGACGAGCCGGCTACCGTTGAAAACGGGCGAAATCATAGTGACATCGAATTTGTGACCGGACATAATCCACGGGTCGTTGCAGATGATGGCGTCACCGGGGGCGAGTTCGCTGGTCGGGAACTGTTTGAGAACGTGCTTCGCGCTCTTGGCCATTCCCGTCAGCATCGATAGAGTGCCAGTGCTGACAGATTGTGCAAGGAGGTTGCCCTCGACGTCCAAGATTGTGCTGGCGAAATCCTCAGCCTCGCCGACGGCGGTGTTAAAGGCGGAATGGAACAAAGCTTGAGCTTGCTCCTCGGCGATGGCCAGCAGTCGGTTCCACAGAACCTCAAGGAGAATCGGGTCGAAGTCACTGCTCATTCCTGACCGCCTCGCATTCTTACGATTAGATTCAGGTAGTCGTCGACCTCGATTGTCGCTCCCGGGTTCACAATCACTGTGGACTCCCTCTCCTCGATTATGGCTGGTCCCGAGAAACGGGCACCCCCGAAAAGGCTGTAGCGATCGTACACCTCGCAAGGAACGAACCCCCCAAGCTCCGGGAAATAGGCCCGTCTCGACGGTTTTTGGGCCCTTTCAAGACATCTGCTCGCACGTCTGGGACACTGTCTGAGCTTAAGCTGAGGTGCTGGCGCGCTCGCCCTAACCCTCCAGTTGAGGCATTCCACTCCGTAGCTGGGATAGGTTCGCAGGTACAATCTCTCATACTGTTCATCGAAGGCGGCTCTGATTTTGGCCCGGTCCCCTTCGTCAAGAACGCCGGGCGGGATAGTCGTCTCGATTTCGTGGCCCTGGCCAAGGTGGCGCATTTCACAGGTGCGAGCCAACGTGATGTCGCTTTCGGACATCCCAGCTTTCAACATCAGGCCGACGACTTCGCTTTCCATTTCTGAGAGGAGGCGATTGAGTTCCGCGAGGCTGAGTCGGTCAAGGGCAGACATGTACGTGCGCACCACATCGAAGGCGAACGGCGCGGCGAGGAAGCCGAGGGCTGAAAGGACACCAGCGCCTAGGGGAACTACCACCTTATCGATACCCAGTCTTCCGGCGATTGCACAGGCGTGGAGGGGGCCAGCACCGCCAAAGGCGACAAGGGCATAGCTCCTAACGTCTTTGCCCCTTTCGGCCGCGTAAGTCCTGGCGGCATTGACCATGTTTTCGTTTACGACCTGGTGAATGCCCCACGCGGCGCGTGCTCTGTCCAACCCGAGAGGCTTGGCGACGTGCCCGTCAACGGCGTTTTCGGCATCATTCACAACAAGCTGCATTTTGCCCCCATTGAAGTAGTCGGGATCGAGGTAGCCCAGGAGCAGGTCTGCGTCGGTGACTGTTGGCCTCCAGCCTCCACGCCCGTAGCATGCTGGGCCTGGCTGAGCACCTGCACTCTCAGGGCCGACCTTCAGCAGCCCCATTTGGTCGACCCTGGCGATGCTGCCACCCCCAGCGCCGATCTCGATCATGTCGACGGCTGGCAGGTTGATGGGAAGGCCACTGCCCTTCTTGAAGCGATGGATTCGTGCCACTTCAAAGTTGGAAGCGATCATGGGTTTGCCATCTTCTACGAAGCATATCTTTGCTGTGGTGCCACCCATGTCGAACGACAGAACGCGCCGCAGGTCCAGCAACCGGGCATAGAAGGAAGCCGCTATGGCGCCGGCAGCCGGGCCAGATTCCGCGACTCTAATCGGAAACTCTTGAGCCACGTCGCTGGTGGTGATGCCCCCGCCGGAGAGCATAACGTGCACGGTGCCCTCATAACCAACTTCTTGCAGCTTGCGCTCGAGCGTGGTCACGTATCTAGACATCAGCGGCTGGGTGTAGGCGTTGGCGACCGTGGTCGAAAAGCGCGGGTACTCACGGATTTTGGCCACCACCCGCGAGGACACAGAAACAGGCATAGTGGGGGCAAGTCCGGAGATGATATCCGCAACCGCTCGCTCATGGCTCGGATTCTGATAAGAATGCAAGAAGCAGATCGCGACCGCTTCCACGCCATGTCGGATGAGCCGGTTCACAACAGTCCTCGCTTCTTGCTCGTCCAGAGGGGCTCTCTCTGCACCAGTTTCGTCGATTCGCTCGGTGACCTCCAGTCGGAGGTACCGTGGTACCAATGGTTCCGGTAAGACGATGAAAATGTCGTATAGATCGTAACGCTTTTCCGTGCGACCCTCGATGATGTCGCGAAATCCTCGCGTTGTGATCATCCCCGTTTTCGCGCCCCTTCGCTCTATCAGAGCATTGGCGACGAGCGTCGTGCCGTGAATGAGGTTTCTGATATCGTTTGGCCGTTGGCCGAGCTGCTGGCCAAGGCCGAGAATGCCATCCAGTACTCCTTTCGACGGGTCCTCCGGAGTCGTAAGTACCTTCCCGACGGTCAAGCTGCCATCGCGCTCGTCGAGAAATATGGTGTCCGTAAACGTGCCACCAACGTCGTTGCCGACTCTAAACATGCGTAAATCTCCACTAGGCTCTTGCTGGCTTAAGTGAGAACAGACTCACGAGCGAAGGGCCGCGCTCTCTGCTGAGCGAGCCCTTGAGATCTGCAATTGCTACCAACGCCTGCCTTCTATACGTCTCCAGGCAGGCGGAATGACGTCTGATCGAACACTTTTGCAGTTGCCTTTTTGTGAGGCTTTTCGGACAGGTGGATATGTTTGGCGTGGCTAAGTTGCCAAGCGGGGCTATGCCTTTCAGCCCAAAGATTCCAGACCTAGTCCTTGTACAACTGCTTGATAAACCCGCTGTCCTCGAGCTGCTTCACGAACTGCATATCGAGGAACGAATCGGGATTAGCTTCCCTGGCCTTGGGGATCGATGCAGCCAACTCCTCGATACCGGCAAGCATCGCTTCCTTGGTCGCGTAGGGGATCTTCTCCGTTTTCTTGGAGTAGGCCTCCCACGTGCCTTCGAGCACCTTCCTGTCCTCTGTCTTGGTGTACTTTCCCAAGACCTTCATGCTCAACTCCTTATTGGTTTTGAACAGATAGGTCCCCTCCAGCTTGGCGCGTATGAAGTTGAGCACGGTGTCGCGGTTGTTGCGTATGAACGTCTGCGTGGTGGCTATGGCGGTGCCGGGGTACTGAAGGCCTTGTGCGCCGATGTCCATCAATTCTTTCATTCCAGCGTCTCGCGCCCTGAGATCCGTAGGCGACGACAAAGGTCCGCCGGCGATAGCCCCCGTCTGCATTGCGCTGAGAATCTCCGGAACCCCACCCATCTGCAAGATGGCGACATCCTTTTCCGGCTCCAGCCCCATCTTCCTCAGGGCAAAACGCACGGCAAAGTCCGTGAGCGAGCCAAACCTGGTGATCCCCAGAGATTTGCCCTTTAGGTCGCTTGGGCTGTTGATATCCGGAGTCACCATAAGATAGAAAATGGCCGTGTTGAAGGTAATGCCGATGATCGTGGCGTCGGAGCCTGCCAGTTTGGCGGACATAACGGCCGTGCCGTTGACAGGGGCCAGCAAAGGAACATCGCCAGAGACCATGGCCTGGGTAGCGGTGGTGCCGCTCGCGATGTACGAGAGCTCCACGTCGAGACCGTACTTCTCGAAGAGTTTCTCGTCTGCCGCTATCCACGTGGGAACGGTGTTGCCGGATACCGCTGCGTAAGCGGCCTTGACCTTCGTCAGGGTCTTGGGTTTGGCAGGAGCCGCGGCCTTGGGGGCGGACGTTGGGGCCGCGGCGGCCGGCGTGGCGGCTGCCTTAGGTGCTGGGGCCGCCGGCGCGGTGGTCGCGACGGCAGGAGCCGCCGCCTTGGGGGGCGCCGGTACAGGCGTGGGGGGTAGGGCCGAGGTGCAGGCAAACGCGAAAAGTCCCAGAAGAACGGTGATAGATAGCCTCGTGATTCGTGCGCGCATACGAGCCTCCTGTCTTTCTTCTGTCCGGTGTTGGTTGGCGCCCAATCCAGCGCCTCCACGGTGTCATCGAGCTTAGTAACAATGGGAGGCTAACATAGCACGTCGCACGAAGGTTTGTCAAGGGTTCGGAGGCGGTCGCAACAGGATGGCACGGATTCTGCGAGCGAGATGCGAGCGTTGTTGAAGGGAGGTGAGCGATGTGCCTGCGATTCTGTGGACCATTGTCGTCATTCTGCTGCTCTTCTGGCTCGTGGGCCTTTTTGTGGGCAACTTGGGCAACATCCTATGGATAGCGCTCATAGTGGCCCTAGCCATCGCTCTGTACAACCTGCTGGTCGGACGACCCGCCTACTAAATAGAGACTGACGGATATCAAAGCCTGGGGTGCCCCATAAACCAAGGGGCACCCCCTTTGGCTCTTCGACCTTGCTACTGCAACCTCAGCGGCGTCTTCTCGGGGGTATTTCCTCTTCCTCCGCCGGCACACGGGTCTCCAGAGTGCAGATCGCGCCGGGTCGGTGGATGCGTAGGACGATCGCTTCCAAGACGCGGAACGCGTGGTTAAGGTTTTCGGGAGTGAGATATGCTGTGATGAGGTCCTGGGCAACCACGAGGTCGAAGTTCTGTGCGCCGGTGGACAGAACAAGAGCAATGTCATCCGTCAGAACTGGCGTCTGGTACACGCCAGCAGTCATGATCTTTCGCACCTGCTCGATTTCCAGGACTCCGGTATTCTCGTAAACCCTCGCCATGGAGGCGTAAAGCGAGGGACTGACTACCAGCGCAAACGGACCGTAAAAGCCTTGGCTGACAAGTCGCTGCATCGCGCCCACAGCATCGCCAAAGGCGCTGCCCATCTTGCCCCAGTCACTCTTGCTAAGGACATTTCGACCCGCGACGTTTGTCAAGCCGGAATATCCCATATCCACGCTGCCGTTGAAGATCAGATCATCTTCGCGTTGGCCGACAAAACTCGCCGCCGCCGCCGCCGGGCTCAGGCTCAAAGGAACGCCAAACCGACGGCTGGTCTCGATGTCTCGCCAATATATCCAGAAATCCTTATAGATGAGAGGGATTACGGGATGTAGCCTTTCTGTCGCCTTAATGGGACGAGGGTCGGCCTCACCCAGAACAGACAGTGTTCCTGGCTCGATGCCTACGAAAACATAGGTGGGTACCTCCTGCACGCCGGCCCCTAACGGCCCCACCAGGTTCAGGAACCGGCGACCGACGAGCTGTCGTCGTGCAGTTTGAACGACCACGTTATCGATCAGTTCCCATTCTTTGGGAGTCAATGGAGCTTGCTCGCGAAGAAGGAAATCAGGCATTGGTCACCTCCACGTCAAAATGCGAGCGTACTTAGGTCTGTTCCTCTCCCAGCAAGCTCCCAACCGTGAAGCCCGTGGTCACGGTTGCGCCGGTTGAAGAAAGGGTTCCATCCGCCGTTAGATCTGTCGCTTCCGCGCCCCCGTCCAGCACCGGTGGCTGGTCACCGCCGATGGCCAAAGCGTGCTCGGTGGCGAACTCTTGTGCCTGAGTCGGGTCGAGGGATCTTATGGCTTCCGTGAACTCGGCCACGTGCTCCTTTTCCTCGTCGCGAATGTGAGCGATGATAGCCTTGACTTGTTCGTCGTCGATAGCATCGATGTGGGCCTGGTAGAGGTTGATCGCATCGAGCTCGGCGGCAAGATCGATACGCAAGGCTCGAAGAATCTCTTCACGATTCAGCTTGCGCGACGGAACCATACCTACAAAAGGATTCGTGAAGTCCATGTAGCTTGCTCCCTTCGTTCCGGTTGGAAGTCGTCTATTGACGATGCAACGCTGAGGGAACTACAGCAAGATGCGTGCCAGCCTTTTCCCTGTCAAGCGTGGTTCGAGCGGCGGCCACCTGACAGAAGACGATGATATTTGATGGGAGCAGGCAAGGTATTGACGGGCACTATCCGCTATGATATGGTAGCCAGGCTACACAAGAGATGGGCGGCAAGCAAATCAGAGGAGGGTTAACGGATGTCGTACAAGGATATGCGTGGATGGCTGGCCAAGATTGAGGACTTCGGAGAACTGAGGCGAGTGGATGGCGCCGATCTTGAGAAGGAATTGGGCGCGGTCTACGAATTGTCCTGGTCCAAGAGAAGTCTGCCAACGATCATTTACGATAGGATCCCGGGCTATCGGCCTGGATACCGCATAGTCACATCAGCGCAATCGCCGCGCTCCGTCGCCCTTACCTTGGGAATACCGGTTGGACACGACGTGTTGAAGATGACGCAGGCGCTGCGCGAGAAGGTTTTCGAGGTCCGGCGCATCCCTCCTAAAGTGGTGGATTCGGGGCCGATTCTCGAAAACGTCCGCCTGGATGGCGATGTCGACTTGATGGAGTTCCCTGCACCAAAGTGGCATGAGCTCGACGGTGGAGCCTACATGGGCACCGGCGACCTGGTAATGACCCGCGACCCTGACGAAGGGTGGGTGAACGTGGGAACCTACCGTATTCAGCGGCACGACAGAAACACCGTCGGCCTCTACATCTCGCCGGGCAAGCACGGTCGCATCCATCGCGAGAAGTATTATTCGCGGGGAGAGCCGTGTCCGGTGGCTATCTCGTTTGGACACGATCCGCTTCTCTGCGTCGCCGCAAGTGCGTCGTTGCCCTGGGGTGTGTGCGAGTACGAGTATGCTGGTGGCCTCAAGGGTGAGCCTATCGAAGTTATCACAGGACCGGTAACCGGACTGCCAATTCCGGCGCACTCTGAGCTGGCGATCGAAGGTTACACGTATCCGGGCGAGACCAAACTCGAGGGCCCGTTTGGCGAATACGCGGGCTACTATGCGAGCGGTGAGCGTCAAGAGCCGTTCATCCACGTGAAATCCGTGCTGCATCGCAATGACCCGATCATTTATGGCACCCCGCCGCTGAAGCCTCGCGCAGGGGCAGTAGGCAATATCATGCGTGCGGCCACAATCTGGAATGGACTGGAGCGCGTCGGTATCCCGGGCGTCATGGGTGTAGCTGTCTACGTGAGATACTTCATCACGGTGGTATCGATCAAGCAGCTCTTCCCCGGGCATTCGAAGCAAGTGGGGGCAGTGGCGGGCCAAATACCTCCCGGTGCTTACTCGGGCAGGCTGGTGATAGTTGTCGATGACGACATCGACCCAACCAATCTGGACGAGGTGATCTGGGCGCTGGCTACCAGGTCGGACCCAGCTTTGTCGATCGATTTCTTGCACCGATGCTGGAGCACGCCACTTGACCCGATGTCTAACACGGGTCTTCTAGAAGATGGTCCGCGGGTGTTCAACTCCCGTGCGATCATAGACGCCTGCATTCCATACGAATTGAAGAGCAGGAACCTCTTCCCAGCCGTGGTCGGGACAAGCCCGGACCTACTAGCCAGCGTCGAGGCCAAGTTCGGTGCACTTCTAGAGTAAGGCGCTCGAGTCGGCGGGTAGGAGGAGTCGATGCTGCAATACGACGTCGTCGGGCGTCGCGTGCCAAGAGTCGAAGGCGTGTTACAGGCCACAGGCGAGGCAGTCTACACGACAGACATGGCTTTGCCGGGCATGTTGCACTGCGGAATACTGCGAAGTCCCCATCCTCACGCCCGTCTCTTGCGCATTGAGACAGACCGGGCGCTGCGACTGCCGGGGGTACGAGCCGCTATCACGGGCAGGGACACGGCAGCAAAGCTCTACGGCGTGGTGCCCGACGAACCGGCGATCGCGGTCGACAAGGTCCGATACGTTGGGGAAGCCGTAGCCGCAGTGGCCGCGATGGACGAGGACAGCGCGGAAGAAGCTTTGCGCTTGATTCGGGTTGAATACGAGGACCTCCCGCCAGTTTTCGACCCGGCTCAGGCGATGCAACCAGAGGCGCCGCTAGTCCACGAGACTCTGGCAAGCAACATAAGCGCCAGCCCGTCTTACCAAGTAGGAGATGTGGAGCGTGGGTTTGCGGAGTCCTATCACGTGCGAGAGGACACGTTCACAACCAGCGCCCAGTGCCACTGCTCGTTAGAGCCGCATGCGGCTTTGGCAAACTTCGACGCCAGCGGGCGGCTCACCATTTGGGCAGCAAGTCAGGGCCCGTTTTATCTGGCGGGTGACCTCGCGCTCACCCTTGTGATACCGCTCGGCAACATCAGGGTGATCAAGCCGCGCGTGGGCGGAGGATTCGGCAGCAAGAGGGAGATGATGGCTGGCGAGTTCTGCGCTGCACTGCTCTCCCGCCGAACGGGGCGACCGGTGAAGGTCGTGTACGGAAGGGAGGAGGAATTCGTCTCCACCCGCGCGCGACACCCGATGGTAATTCGGCTGAAGACGGGCGTCAAGAGGGACGGGACGTTGGTCGCGCGCGAAGCCACCCTCATCGCGGACGGGGGCGCATACAACAGCCGTGGGCCGATCATCGTAAGGGCTGCGGGAGGACATTTCGCGGCGCTGTATCACGTGCCCAACATAAAGTTCACAGGATATCACGTCTACACCAACAATCCCGCGTCTGGCGCCTTTCGTGGGTTCGGGACGCTGCAGGCCCTGAACGCAGTGGAGTTGCAGATGGACATGCTGGCCGAGGATATTGGCCTTGACGCAGCTAAGATGCGGCTGAGAAACGCCGTCCATTCCGGCGATACCACGTCGATAGGCTGGGAGATCACAAGCTGCGGCCTATCGGAATGCATCGAAAAAGCCACTGTCGCGATCCGCTGGAACGACCGACGAGCTCAGAAGCCTAGGAATCGAGGCCTCGGCCTCGCCTGCGGCGACTACGTCTCCGGATCACGAACGTTTGGCTTCGCAGATTCGTCGGCTGCCTACGTGCGCCTGCAGGACGACGGAACTTTCGTGCTTCTTACCGGTGCCTCGGATATTGGCCAGGGATCGGACACAACATTGTGCCAAATCGTGGCCGAAGAACTCGGTGTGGAGATGGGCGACGTACGAATCATCAGCGCGGACACGGAGGTGGCACCCCGCGATCTGGGGACCTTCGCCAGCCGGATCACGTTCATCGCTGGCAACGCCGCTAAGCTTGCGGCGGCGGATGCCAAGAGGCAGCTATTCCGGCTCATTGCGGAACGCTTGGAGGCGCACGACGACGATTTGGAGGCTCGTCACGCGCGCATCTTTGTGAAGGGAAGCCCGCAGCGAGGCATGAGCTTCGCCGAGGTTGCATCCTATGTGATGAAGGACCTCGGAGTACACATCCAGGGAAAAGGCGATTACGCCACGAGGATTACGGAAAAGGCAAGTAAGTTCAACATGTCTCCGACGTATAGTTTTGGAGCGCAGGTCGCTGAGGTGGAAGTCGACACGGATACGGGCAAAGTGAGCGTACGTCGAGTCGTCGCCGCCCACGATTGCGGCTTCGCCATAAATCCGATGGCTCTGGAGGGCCAAATCGAGGGATCGGTTGCGTGTGGCACGGGCCATACGCTCTTGGAAGATAGGATTTTGGAACAGGGACAGATGCTCAACGCCTCGCTGCTCGACTACAGAATACCCACATCCCTCGAATCGCCGCAAGTGGAGAGCATCCTCGTAGAGACTATCGACCCCGAAGGTCCATTCGGCGCGAAAGGCGTTAGCGAGGGGGCCCAAGTTCCTGCGGCTCCCGCTATCGCTAACGCCATCTACGACGCCGTCGGCGTCAGGATAAGCGATATGCCGATCACGCCGGACAAGGTGCTGCGCGCATTGGAGCTTAAGAAGCGTCGGGGTCAGGATCCGGCTTTGCGACGCCTCTGATTTTGGGGTATCATTGAAGTCAGCGCGGCCATCGAGCGCAGACGGGAGGCTTCCTCAGTGAGGCTAGTCGTACGGTTCTTCGCATCTTATCGCGAGATCGTGGGCCAAAAGGAGTTAGAGTTAGACGTGCCTGTAGGCACCACAGTGAGGGAACTGCTCGAGATCCTGACGCAGCGATATGCCCGCCTGGCTCAGGTGGCATCGGTGAGTCGATTTGTCGTCGACCAGGAGTTTGTGGAAGCAGACACGCGCCTCAAAGAAGGTAGCGAGGTGGTGTTCGTGCCTCCGGTGGCAGGTGGCGGGAGGTTCGAAATCACCGAGGACCACGTCACGGCGGACGACCTCATTGCCGAAGTAAACAACGAAAGGGCCGGCGCGGTAGTTACCTTTGTCGGTGTCGTCAGGGGCTTCTCACGGGATAAGCGGGTGCTGTACCTGGAGTACGAAGCGTATCGAGAGATGGCGGAGAAGAAGCTGGAGCAAATCGGCCAGGAGATCCGCGACAGATGGGGCCTGGATCGGATCGCTATCAGACATCGAGTAGGCCACCTCGACGTTGGCGAGACGGCCGTGGTGATTGCAGTCGCGTCACCACATCGACGAGAGGGCTTCGAAGCCTGCCAGTACGCCATCGAGCGCCTCAAACAAATCGTTCCCATTTGGAAGAAAGAGGTGTGGGAGGATGGCGAGGTGTGGGTTGGTTGGCAGGAGTAGAATCAGCGGTTAGACATTCTGGCGTCCTTCGGGTAAAATGTAGCTTGGGCACTTGGATCAAAGCCCCTCCTTCATTGTTGCTGTGATTATGGCTGGCACCTGTAGGGGTGCTTCCATCGAGGGGGAGGAATCATGAAGATAACGGTTCGGCGCGTCGCCATCACAGAAACTGACACGCCATTAGCGGTGGTAGGCGTGTTCGAGGGGGAGGACAGGCCGAGCGGCGTGGCAGGAGCAGTGGACGCCGCATTAGGAGGGCTTATTGCCCAACTGATCGCCGACAGGGAGATTTCAGGTAAGCCCAACGAGGTCACAGTCATTCACACCCAGGGCAAGCTCCCGGCTCGGCGCGTGGCGGTTGTCGGGTTGGGCAAGCGCGCTGAGTTTACCCTCGATATGATTCGGCAAGCTTCGGCATCAGCGGCTTTGAAAGCACGCGACCTGAATCTTGTCGGCTATGCAACCATAGCCCACGGGGTTGGTGCATCCGGGCTTGGAACGGAGGAATGCGGCCGGGCATTGGCCGAGGGAGCAGTTCTGGCCCTCTATCGCTATGAGCAATTCAAGAAACGCACGGACGACACGCCGGGTGACATCGAGGAAATGGTTATGGTGGAGCCCGACGTTAGGCACATCGCCGGCCTGGAAAAAGGGGCTCGCCGTGGCGAAATCGCCGCCAACAGCACGAACCTGGCCCGAGACCTTTCTAACGGCCCTCCCAACATCATCACGCCGAGCTACGTAGCGGATAAGGCTTCGTCGTTGGCCCAGGAGCTTGGGTTTGCGTGCGAGGTGCTGGAACTCGAAGATCTCAGACGAAAGGGGATGGGGGCGATACTGGCCGTCGGAGAGGGTAGCGCTCATCCGCCTTGTCTCGTGATTATGCGCCACCAGGGGGCGCCCGGAAGCGCAAAGATACTGGCGGCCGTGGGCAAAGGGATCACGTTCGACAGCGGGGGGCTGTGCATCAAGCCTGCCGATGCGATGTCCAATATGAAGCACGATATGTCCGGTGCCGCCGCCGTCCTTGGCTTCGTCGACGCCGCCGCCAGGCTGAAGCTGCCGGCCAACGTATTGGGCGTAATGGCGCTGGCCGAGAATCTCCCCAGCAGCACATCCTATCGACCTGGCGACATTCTCACGGCATACAACCGCAAGACCATCGAGGTTCTAAATACTGATGCCGAAGGGCGCCTGGTGCTGTCCGACGCTCTGGCCTACGCGGTGGAACGGGGGGCAAGCACCGTAATCGACCTGGCCACTCTTACGGGGGCGTGCGTGGTGGCCCTGGGCACCGTGGCGTCCGGCATCATGGGCAACGACGAGGCCGCCATCGAGTTGGTGCGCAAGGCTGGCGAGAGATCCGGCGAGCGTGTTTGGCAGCTTCCTCTGTGGAAGCAGTACGGGGAGCAGATCAAGAGTGACGTGGCGGACGTGAAGAACATTGGCGGCCGGTGGGCCGGGGTGATTACAGCCGCGTACTTCCTCTCGAACTTCGTCGGCGACACTCCCTGGGTCCACATCGACATAGCTGGAACAGCGTATATCTACACATCCGACCAGCCCTATCTTGCGAAGGATCGACCCTATCTGCCCACCGGCGCCACGGGCGTGGGCGTCAGGCTGTTGCTGGACCTGGTCGAAGCCTGGGGCTAGGCTCGCGCATACCAGATCCATTCCCACAAGGAGGTGTTTTCACAGGTGACTCAAGCAATCGGGCCAGAGACGATAATAGAGGGATTAAGGGAGGCGGGGATAGATCTACTCGCAACCTTGCCGGACATCAACCTCTACGAAGTTTTGAGCCGCGTCGCCAAAGATCCTGACTTTATTCACGTGCCGCTTTGCCGTGAAGAAGAGGGAATCGGCGTGTGCGCGGGCGCCTACATGGCGGGAAAAAGAGCCGCGATGATCGTGCAGAACGGCGGTCTTCTCAATAGCTGCAACGCCCTTGCCAGTACTGCGCTGCACTTCCAGATCCCTATGCTCTTGCTGGTCTATTATGCCGGGGACATCGGTGATCGAACTTTCGCAACAGTGGGCTCTGTTACCGAGCCGGTTCTGCGAGGCTTGGGTATTCGATACTACGTGCCAAGGCGACTCGACGAGGTGAAATCCACGATCACCAGAGCACAGATACTGGCGGAAGATTCGCGGTACCCCGTTGCCATTCTGCTCACACGAGACATTCTGGAGGCCTAGGATGAAGAGATGGGATTGTCTGCAAGCGATTGCCGGTGAGGTGGGCGATGCGCTCACGCTCAGCGCAGCCGCTTGTTACCTGGAGTGGCGGGTCTTGAGGCCTAGCGACGGTAACTTCCGCATCCGAACCCTGGGGTTGGGCTCGTCAATTGCACTGGGCCTGGCTCTATGCCTTCCCAACCGGAAGATCGTGGTGCTGGACGGAGACGGCGCGCTGCTTATGAACCTCTGCGCACTGCCGACTATCGCCAGGCAGAGCCCCCGGAATCTCGTTCATATTGTTTTCGACAACGAACGTTACGAAGGCTCTGGCGGTATTCCCACAGCCACCGCGGCAGGTACCGATATCGCTGCCGTCGCACGTGGGGCGGGATTCAAGCACGCCTGTACGGTACGAACGGTAG
Organism: Chloroflexota bacterium; assembly: GCA_016210495.1. Next base: position 67,363 of record JACQUC010000186.1, on the reverse strand, counting down.
AGGATTTCAAAAAAGAAGCGCTAGCCGCTCTGGAGAGAAATGAGCTCTCGATTATCGTCGCCAAGGTCGAGCCCGGCAATGCCGCAGTTCCTCCAGCCGAGATGGACGAAGTGGAGTGCAAGTACCGCTTTGTCAGGCACATCGAGCGAACGGAGAATGTGAAGGTTATCAGGACACATCTTCCGACGACCTACACCAAGAAGCGGGATTAGAGCGTGGCAAGAGCCTCCCGGTGCCCTTCAGTAGGCCACCTGAAAGCCGCCACCGATTATTTGACAAGTGTAGGTCGCCTCTGGACTAGGCAGCCGATGGGCAACCCACGACGCCACGGAGGCGGCATGGTGTTTTTGAGGGTGCAGGAGAACGCCGACGACGGTGCCACTGTGGCCAACGTTAACCCCGAGCGCATCGATTTCATCGGCAACTGCTATTACGGCGTCCAACTGCGGCTTGTGTAGGACATTCTGATTGGCTTTCGCGCTCAAGGTAGCGCCGCGGCCAATCGCGCGAACGTCTCCGATAGTTAGTCCTCGGCGGACGAGCCGCAGAGCCTCGGCGGCTTCGGGCTCCAGTTCGCGCAGCAACTCGGAGCGGTCACATTGGTTGAACGCCACGGTATCGACTTCACCTCCAAAATCCAGGACGACGATGTCTATTGGTGGGCAGGCCCCAAGGTTCTCGTAGATCCTTCCCGACCGATGATCGAAGAGTGCAATGTCGGGAAAAGCGGAGCCGTCAGTTGGCTCGATGCCGAGAGCCAGCCTGGCCACTTCTTCTGGAGAAATGATTTGGCCCAGCGCGGCGCAGACGGCATGTATCGCTCCGACCACGTCGGCGGTGCTGCTGGCCATCCCTTTCCCACGCGGCAACCCTGATTCGATAGTGAGCACGCCCCCGAAGTTCTCGCGGCCAAGATACGCCAAGCCCGCCCTGACGGCCGCCGCTGCCTTGGGGGATTCAGCCGGGAATTCCCAATGGTCAGTCCGACGAGTTATTTCGACGGTCACCGTCGCAAAAATGTCTATTGGGCACGAAACGTGAAAGGGAACTCCCCCAAGAGTCCCCTGGACGAGTTCCCCGCAAGTTCCGGGCATTCTAACCGAGGCCCGAGCAACCGATCCGGGCTTACCGTCTCGCCGCAAAGACGAGCCGACCACGGCTTTCCCATAGCTGAATGGGATCATTGAAGTCCTATCAGGCCCGCTTATCGACGAGACGCCGAGATTTCAACTCGAATCTTGGCAATGTGCCCGGCTCGACCGTATCGACGTTGAATCGCAAGCCCTCGTGAGCCTCGGCCAACTCCTTGCTCAGGAGGTTCGCCAGTTCGTCGTAGCGCTCCCGCGGATACTCGCGCACCGGGTCGAGTTTGACGGTGATCTCGTCGACGTAGTTCTCACGAGTGAGAACTATCTGGAACTCATCGACCTCGCCGTGCCCACGCACAATATTCTCGACCGCCGAAGGATAGACGTTGACGCCTCGTATGACCTTCATGTCGTCAACTCGCCCGATAATGGCCCCTTTGTACAGGTCGAAAGTCCGGCCGCACGTGCACTCGCTAGCGGGTACTCTTTCCACCAGATCGCCGGTGCGATACCTCACGATCGGTTGTGAACCGCGACCGAACGGGGTAATGACAAGCTCTCCCCGTTCGCCATAGCCAACCGGCTCCAGCGTGATAGGATCGATCACTTCTTGAAGATAATGATCCTCCTGGATGTGGACGCTGATGTCGCGCTCGGCGCACGTAAAGTAGAAGTTGCAGCCAGACTCACTCATCCCGCCGTAATCGGCGACCCTCGAACCCCATGCGGCCTCTAACGCATTCTTGGTGGCAGGGATACTAGCCCCCGGCTCACCAGCGTGAACGGTTATCCTTACCTTAGTATCTTTAGCCAGATCGACGCCCATCTCGCGCGCCGTCTGCGCCATTCGCAGGGCATAGGTGGGAGTGGCGGCAACCACGGTGACGCCAAGATCGATAATCTGCCTGAGCCTGCCTTCGGTAGTCTGGCCTCCTCCGCTGATGACGATGGCACCGATTCTGTCGAAGCCATAATGCGCAATCCAAAAGCCCATAAAGGGACCATACGAGAAGGCCAAGTAGGCGACATCGTCAGGCCGAACGCCCACAGCCCAGAGCCCCTCCGCCCAACTATCGGCCAGCCACGACCAGTCTCGGCGACCATCCAAGACGCGCAGCGGTGCACGACCTGACGTACCAGACGTCTGATGATACTTCACGCCCTGCTCCTGCGAAATGGCCAGAATGTCGCCATATGGCGGCTGCTCCGCTTGAGAATCCAGGTATTCCTTCTTCGTCATAAATGGCACGCGGCGCGCATCGTCGAGAGTCTTGATTTGGCTTGGATGTACACTGGCTGCATCCAGCTTGCGTCGCCAAAGACCACAGTGGCTATGTGCCCACTCGATCGTCTTTTGAAACTTGTAGAGCTGCATCTTCTCCAGTTGCCAGCGCTCTGCCAGCTCCACCTTCGGATTCCAGTACTTGGAGTACTCGCGACTGATCACATTATCTTCCCCCTTGAGCCTCTATACTTCATAGTCGTCGATGAGATGCTCGTGCAGCAGACCGAGGTCGTTCACGATCGGGTACATATCAGCCAACGCCTGCCTGGCGTTGAACAGGACGCACGGCGATAGATCAGGGCGCCGCAAGAGATCTTTTAGGTCCTGATAAATGCTAAGGACCTTGCCTTCGACCTCAGTCAAAGTCTCGTCGCCGAGAATCGTGACTTCCCTTGTCATCAGACTTACAACCTCCTGTAAACTCGTCGAATATGCCCAGGAAGGAATATCAAACAGCTTCCTTCTTGGTAGCGCCAATATGCCAGGCCATAAGCTTTCGCTCGAAAGCCAAAAACAGGCTGTTTAAGGAATAGCCAATAATGGCGAGGGCGATAATACCCGCGTACATCTCCTTGACTCGGAACGAGCGCTGTGCGTTCAAGATGAAGAAGCCGATGCCGCTGTTTGCGGCTACCATCTCGGATATCACTACAAGGATAAGAGAGATGGCGAGGCTTATTCGCATGCCTGTGATGATATATGGGGAAGCAGCAGGAATAACAATTTGCCGTACGATCTTCCAACTGCTCAGACCGAACGTACGCGCCGTGTTCACCTGCACCGGGTCCACCGCCCTTACGCCGCTGTAGGTATTGAGCAGTATCGGAAAGAAAGACGCAAAAACGATCATGAAAACCTTCATCTCGTCGTCAATGCCGAGGAAGAGGATTACGACGGGGATATAGGCAGGGCTGGGGATCGGACGCAGGATCTCTGTCAGGGGCTCCAGAAGATTGAAGACCTCTCGGAAGTAACCCATAAAGAGACCGATGACGACGCCCAGGATGACGGCGATAATGTAGCCGAAAGCGAGTCTTTGCAGACTGGGAATCACATTGCTGATGATCTCACCATTGATAAGAAGCTGAACAAACGAACGCACAACGGAGGAGAGGGAGGGCCAAGACATCGAGTTAACCAGATTGGTGACATACGAGAGTTCCCATAGTATGCAGAGAAGCACGATAAGAACTAGACCACTGAGTTTGGTATCTTTCCAGATGCTCTTCTTCAATCTTCACCACCTCGACTTAATCAGCGCAAGTGGCCTACCCTACGCTCATCTATACAGATGGCATTGTGGTCGGGATGCCAGTGGCGCGGGCCCAACTCTGGGCGGGCGGACGCGAGGACAAAACACTCCCCTCTTGATGCCCTTGGAATGGACTGTATCGGCAAGGCTACCATATCATGGGGAGTGGGCCTTGTCAATACTTTGCCGAATTTGCCGGTTAGCTCAGTAGCCCCTGGCAGGGAACGTGGCAGGGATTGCATCGACTACAAGGCGGCCAAGCCATTCCGCACACGCGTTCCCGCAGTTCCGCTGGATGGATCCCGAGTGAGCGCTCTCGGTCCAGAACACAAATGAGCAGTCCTCGCCGTTTCCCTCCATCGGGCACATCGTGTGCCCAAAATGCTCGATAGCGCGAAGAACAAAGCGGAGTTGACGCTTGTTCAGTTTGAGTGTTAATGTCGGGCCGTCAAGTTCCCCGAGATCGTCCAGGTACAGGTGATCATCGATTATCTGCCTCTGTCTTTCATCGAAAAGCATCTCATCCACCTCCTCTAGCCCATTATAGCACACTGGAAGGGGACATTCGCTCTCAGGCCGGCGCTGTGGCTTGTCTCTTGGATCTTTACATAATCTCCCGACAACCGCACTACAGAAGAAAGGCGGGTGTCGCTTAGCAGGTTCATACTCATCTTGCAGGCGAGCGTCTAGTGCTTAAGAAGAATATCAGGCAAAAAGGTATTCATTTTTGTTCTCAGAAATGGTATGATGTAGCTCAAAGTGAGGAAAGGCGGTGCCGACCCGTGGCGGAGAAAGAGATCGGTGTGGTTACCCACTATTTCAGCCATCTGGGCGTGGCAGCCTTGAATCTGATCGACGATCTTGATGTCGGCGACACGATCAGGATCAAGGGCCGTACCACCGACTTAACCATGACTGTAGAATCGATGCAGATTGAGCACAGGTCTGTAAACGTCGCCAAGCCTGGGGATGACGTGGCGATTATGGTGTCGGAGCACGTGCGAGAGCACGATGTGGTGCTGAAGCTCGTGCAATAGTATAGTCTCGCGTAGCCCATCTCGTTCGACTAAACGCTCGCCACAGGGATGTTTGGAGATCCAGCTTGGCTACAGCCGCCACGTTGTGGAGTTGCGTCTTCACAACATTGGATGCTATTACAACGACGTGTCCGTCGACGACAAAACCGGGAATTGGTTCCTTGGCGATGCCGACGGACAACTCAAGAACACGTTGAAGAGTACCAATTCTAGTTTGGGGGTGGATTGAACGAAAGTTGATCAGCATTGTAGCTAAGAGTTCAGTAAGGCGACTGTTTGTAGCGTTTCTGACGGTTTTCCTCGGTCTCTCATTACCGATGGCACCTCTCGCAATTGCAGGCCCGGTCCAAGACGACGGACCAGGCGGGAATGGCCCCGGCGCGGCCGGCGCTCCGGCAGACGTATCTAGCATTGTGGTCGAAAGCACAGGCGGCGGAGTCATCGATCCAGAGTCTCCCCCAAGCTGCGCCGGCTCCAGTGTCGTGACCATCTCGGGGAGCCAGTTCGACTACGTTTACACGGTGAATGGCCAACGGCAGGGGATTCGTGGGGTTGGCTACAACTCCGTCTACCGCTTCCTGACTCCGGGTGAGAGAGCGGAGCGCTACCGAAAAGACTTCGTACAGATGAAGAAGTCTGGCATAAACACCATCATAGGGTGGGAGAAGGACAAAGGCTACGATCACGACAGGTTCGATGAGCTCACCCTTGGCGTGGCGCAAGAATACGGCATCGGGGTCATTATGCCGTACTACTTGCCGCCAGACGCCAACTACAAGGATCCCTCGTTGCGAGAGTGGCTCAAGCAGAACGTAGCGGCCATGGTCGAGCGGTTCAAGGACTGCCCGGCAGTCCGCATGTGGGGGATTGGTAACGAGGTTTTGTTCGCCATCGAAGGGGATGAACGCGCGCAGGGTTTCGCCGAATTCTATGTAGAGCTTGCGGATATGGTCCGCCAACTCGATCCGAATCACCCAGTCTTATACCGCGAGGCCGAGGACCCGTTTGCCTACTTCATTGCAGAGGCGCTGGCGAGGGATGGCGTCAAGCGGCCGTGGCTTGCGTACGGTATGAACATTTACACTTACAGAATTCAAACGGCGTTGGCCAGTTGGCGCACCAACGGGTGGGATGGTCCGGTGATTGTCTCGGAGTTCGCGCCAATTGGCGTGAACCGAGGGGAGCGTGCCGACGCCTACGTCAGCATGTGGAACATTATTCGCTCGCATCCAGCTATCGTGCTGGGCGGCATTCTGTACGTTTGGACGACCGCCGGTCCTGAGCCCGTAGATGGTACCTACGGGCTAGTAGACGAGAATGGCGTTCCGGTTGACGAAAGCCTGGCAAAGATGACCGCGGTGTTCAATAGCGAGGCGTTGGCAGAAGTGGCAGAGGTAGGGACCGGCGAACCGCTTTCGCGCAGATGACGTTAGAGGCTAGTCGCGAACTTTGATCCTTTCCAGCAGAACCCGATTGTCCTTCGTGTCTTCTATGGTCAGTCCTGCGCCGGACGCCGGCTCGTAGAGACCGACCTCCAAGGAAACCTCGCCGGCTGTGGGCCTGGCCTTCAGTTTGATCCTATAGGGGTCAACGACGACTTCGCCTGGTGCCCATCCCGCTGTGGGAAGAGTTCCATTTACCGGGGGGTTGTCTTGCTGGCCAACGATGGCGTCGCCGCTGTCCAGCAGGTGCGTGAAGACGGTGTAATTGCGTGAGGGCGAGGTAACGGCCTGCCAGTACAAGGTGAGACCAACTTCTCCATTCAAGGGAACAGTTTCCGCCTCAAGGTCATAGCCGATTAGACGAATCTGGCCGTCGAAGCTTACGTCTAGTTTGCGCTGGGGAGCTGGCAGCGTGTAGTTGCGGGACCGGTCTTGAACGTCGACTTGACCAAGGTCAAGGTCGCCCAGTCGCCGGCCGGTACCCGGATGGGCGGCTACGAGTACCGGGCGCGCCCTGGCCGACGAAACTGGCCCCGTGAGACGTACGCTGCGCGGATCACGAACTACCTCTCCCGACATCCACCTTCGAAAAGGGTAGCGGCCGTAGGCTGGGATTCCCTCTTGTCGTGCATAGGTCTGCCCTGAGTCACCAGACAAACGGACCTCAATGAGCGGTTCCACTGCTAACGGGGCGATCAATCGCCAAACAATCTCGACGTCCAGCTCCTCCCCGACTTTGATTACGTTCCGCGCCAGTTCGACGCCCAGCACTTCCAGCCCTGGAATCAACTCGCGTTGAACAAGGCGAGAGGGCGCCGGTAGATCAGCTATCTCAGGAGGACCTGCTCGGACAACCTCGGTGTCGCGTAGCTTGACCAAATTGCCCGGGTCACCTGTAGCCGGTCTCAGTCGCTCGCCGGTCGGCTTTAGTGCAGCGCCGGCGACCACCCTCATCGGGATTGGAGGCGCGTCAGGTGGGGTCGTGACAAAGTGGCGGCTCAGGACAAGATCTCCTTTGCGCCAGCCCTCCACTTTCAAGCCCAGCACATCCTGTTGGGCCCAGAGCCGTCCCTTCTCGTCGATAAGGTGCACAAACAGGCTGTACACGCCATTGGTGTCGCCGAGTATGCGCCACAGCAAACCGATATCCGCGGATTTCCCTGGACTTAGCCCACGCGATAAGCCTGCATCGCCGACCATTCCGACCAGTTCCAGTTGCTCGCCGAAAACTGCGTTCACTGGTTGCCGGACTATCTGCGCCTCCTTGAGCCTCTCGGCAGGCACCCGGTAGACTGTGAACGCGGGAGTGCCGTCAGGTGCCAGGGGCCGCTCGTAAGCTGTAATGTCAGGGAAATAGTGTGACATCAAACCCGGAAGCGAAGTGGGCGCGAGCAAATAGTAGACATCGCGCCCGGTGTCGCCAGGCAAATTGATGAAGGCGGTGTCCTCGCGCAGCCAGTTGCCGTCGAAGTAGCGCGGCGCGAGGAACCTGATCGTTGGCGAGCGGTTCACATAGAAGAAGACCGAAGGGTACGGCGACTGTCCACCGTCGAACGAGTCGAGGAACTTGGTGGCCTCGACGAGATTGGCATCGAAAGCCAATAGACCTGCGGTAGCTTCGCCCAGCGGCCGAAGTAGTCCTGGAAGGTAGTGAAACCCTCTAGCGAAAAGAGGGCGGCCAGAAAGAGCGCAAAGAAGGCGTTCCCGAGCCGGCCAAGTCTAGCTGCGCCCGCGTGCGCGCCACTTTGCCAGGCCAGGGCATAGCCTAGGGCCGCGATGATGAAGATAGCGGGGGCCAGGCCTGTTAGACGCAGAAAGTTAGGGCTCTCGTGAGACAGCACATCGGGAAGCAGCATGACAAAGAACCAGAGCATCAGCCACCGTGCGGGTGCGCTTCCAATCCCGCCAAAGGAACGTCCGACTACCGGCAGAGTTTCAATGGTAAGAAGTCGTTGAGACCGGCGCACGTTTGCCACTAACGCCCACACAAGGCCGGTCACAAAGAATGCCCCTGACAAGGGATCAAACACGGGACGGCCCTGAATATTGTGTCGCCAGTTACGGTCACCGGCGATGAAAAACATCTCCGCCGCTCCTTGCAGGCTCTGCTGAAATGTCATCGGCTCGCTCTCTATGGCAGGCCGTTCGTTAAAGATAGATACCTGCTGGACGCGCTCAGAGAAGTAGTCTGGATGCGCAGCAAAGTAGATGACCAGGGGCATCGTGACAAGCACCGTCGCGAGAACGAACAGCGCCACGCCACGCCAGTGACCTCGTATGTTCTTATAGTTCGTTGCCAGCTCTGCAAGTAGAATCGAGGCAAATAGCAAGACGGCCAAGCGGGCTGAACTGTAAGTGTAGAAAGTGAGTCCAGAGAAACCTCCCGCAAGAACGAAGGTTGCAAGCCGCCCCCCTTTCAAAGCTCGCCAAAGGAATAGCAGGGATAGCTCAAGAAAGAGCGGGGTCGAGATGGCCCGCAAGCCTACTCGGCTGAGGTCGACGTGCCAAAAAGCAATGGCTATGCCGGCCATTGAGAGTAACCCGACGCGGTAGCCAAACCATTCTCTAGCCAAAAGGAAGGTTGCGAGCACAGTAAGCACGCCGACCACTGCCGAAGCCAGGCGTAGAGCCAAAGCGCTGTTGCCCAGGAAGTATACCGAGATTGCCTGAAAGTAAATGAAAAGCGGCTCGCGGCCGTTGTTGCGCTCAAAGAATATGGAGAACTGGCCGCGAAGGACGTCGAGAACGTCTAGGCCGTTGACGGCTTCGTCGTGGTACAACCCTGGCGGCACGGAATCGATGTTGTAGACGCGCAGGAAGATGGCGACGCCCAATACCCCCCAACACGAGCATTACCCTAACCGACTTCTTTCCGAAGCGATACGCCAGTGAGTCGATCATCGTCTATCGCTCAGACAGGAGTCGAAAACGCGTGAGGGTGACGAAGTCGCCCCCACTTTGCACGGGCAGTCGCTTGCCTGTTGCTGCGTCATAGATACCCGCGATAATGCCGTATTCTCCATCGGGCAGATCGCCCGGAATCGAAACAGGGTGCTCGTCGGCGATGACCTCTCCGGATACCCAGGCCGTCGTTGGCCCCTTGCCTCCTTGAGGAATGGAATCGTTTTGAGCAACTAACCTGCCATTCGCGTTCAACACCTGAACGAAGACTGTGTAGCTAGTGGCCATTTGATCCAAGGCCTGCCAGTAGGGCGTAACGTTCAAGACATTCCCTGGCGTTGCGACGATGACTTCGCCATCGCGCCTTACCCTGGGCCCCACAACGTCATATCCCAACAGGCGGATCTTGCCGTCGAACTCGTTCGACAGTGCGTAATTTGGAGAGGCGGCGAACACCCGTGATCTGGGCAAAACGCGAACTCGAGCCAGGTCGACCCTTGCCAAAGGCTGATGGCCGGCCAATTCCAGGGCCTCGATAACCAGGCGAGCCTCACCCTCGGGCACGTCGCCTGGCAAAGTTAGCCTGTACTGGCCTCGCAAAAGCTCCCCCTCACGCCAGGCAGATGTGGGATAAGCGTCGCCCACGGGTCTGCCTGTGACTGCGCCCCAAGCTTTCTCGTTGCTATCGACAAGCGCTAGTCGAGTTGCGATGTCGCGCCTCGCAGCTTTCGCGACCGACCAGAGCAGTTCGATCGTCAAAGCGTCGCCAGGCTGCAATTCCGGGCGGCCAAGCGCATATCCGAGAATCGAAAGGTCGCCGTAAAACGCCCTGTCAACACGGCGCTGGATCTTAACCTTTTTGGCCTCAGCCACTTTGCTTGAGGGGGACACAGCGACATTGCCAATGCGCAAGGTTGGACCGATGGGAACGCGGTTCTGATCGAGAACACTGAGGGGGCCTGAGCGGGAAACGACTTCCAGTTCAAGGCTGTACTGGCCCGGCGGTGTCTCCGGAGGAACGGTCAGGTTCAACTGGTCGCGAACCACCTCTTGTTTCGCCCAAAAGGATGTAGGGTAAATCCCGTCGGCCGGCGGACTATCCCGCACGGCCCAGAGGATGCGATCGTGACCAACCAGGCGTGCGGTAACCCAGTAGTTGTCGCTCAGAGTTCTGGCGGCCTGCCACAGCAGATCAAGATGCACTACTTCTCCCGCGCGCACGTGCCACGTGTTTGAGGATGAAGTGGTTGTCAGCGGTCCGCCGGGTCTTCCAGAGCGGACCGCTTCGCCGTCGGCCAAACGCAGATCAAGGAGGCTGAGGCTATCGCCAAAGTTTGCAGGGTTGGCCAGGAATGGCGGCGAATCCAGCCCTGACGTGGCTGACGGGGAAGGAGACCTGCCGACAATGATGGGGCCTATGCGTGCGCCCTTTTCTCCCGGCAGCAGTGGCACGACCTGCACTCGCCGTGGCTCGAGGGGCTCGCGCGTCGATGCCGATTGAAATCCCACTTCCACCTGGTATATGCCGGGGGCCAGTCCGGACTGGACGTCCAGAGCCAGCGTCGTAGAGATTACGTCTTCCGGTCCGGTTTGAGAATTCGGGTAATCGACAGGCGACTCCGTGTAGGCCCACGTTTGGTTGAAGCTATTGGTGAGGCGAACAAAAGGCCTGATGCGCGCCGCTCGCAGCGGGTCTTGCATGCGCCAGAAGATGCTTACCTGAAACGACGTGTCCGGAAGTACACGCACAGCCGAACCCTCAGACCATTCAACTCCCACAAGATCGTAACCCTCTGTTCTGATACCGTAGCCCATGTCCATAACCAGAGGCAACTTGTGCATCTGGGGAGGCAGATAGGCCGAATCATAGAGCGCCTTGCCAACCAGCCAGATCGGCACGAGGGCCACGACGAGACCAGCCTTCGCAAGGTTCTCGGCGGTCAAGTTCAGAGGTCGAAATCGCATCGGTGGAACCCGTCTGCGTCGTAGGTCAAGGCATAGCAGGCCCAGCAGAACCAAGAGCACAAACGCCGAGGTCACATCGCTGGTAAGACGCAGCGGTGTCTCAGTAAAAGACAGGACGATGGTGTGCTCGCCGGCTGGCACCGCTAGTTTCACCAGGCCAGTAGGGTCATCAACGGTCAGTTCTGTGTTTCTGCCGTCGACGGAGGCAACCCAACCCGGATAATAGACAACATTCGGCACAATGGTGCCCGCCTGCTGCGCACTGACACTGTACACGATCCGGTTAGCTGTGGCGGCCAGCCGCTTCATTTCTATTCCAGCAGTGGCCACGCCCCACAGCGCCTGTGTGTCCTCGCGCAGGACAAGGGCCAAAGCGGCGGGAGTGGTAGCAGGTCGCTCTTTGACCCATTTGGGGAGATATTCGGCGGCCGCGCTGGTGCCGACAGCTCCGTAGGTCAGCTCGAATTCGACGCTTCCTCTGGGCGAGACATCGGCCTCCCTGACGTTCGACTGGACAGGAAACATGCCCGCAACGGCCGAAACAATGACCACTGGAACCAGCACCGCTACCGCTACCAAGCGGAACCGACCTGCGAGCGCCTGTGCGGTCATTCCCGCCATCAGGGCACTGGGCAAGGCGATGAAAGCCAGGAAGCGCCAGGGAAACTGGGTGAGGCCTAAAAGCGGAGCATTCTCCCAAACCCAGTTCGATACGGGGAAAATGAAGAAGAAGGAAGTCGCCGTCACGAGCGCGGAGGCAAAACACTCGATTCGCAACCCGAGCGTCATTCGGCGATATCGCCAAACTAGCACGCCTATGCCGACGATTAGGAAGATCGCCTGCAACGCGCCCAGCTTATAGCCAAAAACCTCGGCGCTGCGAAACACTACACCGTAACGGTGGATCAGCGACGTCGATAGCAGCTCCTCGACTGTCGGGAAATGCTCGTGGAAGTCGAATTGAACGAGCAGACGATCGAAGTCAACCAGGTGCTTCTCTGCCAGTGCGGGGAGCCAGAAGAAAGCAGTCAATCCAGCAGCAAGGACGGCAGCACCGGCAACTCGGCCGAAGCTCGCCGCGACGTCACGCCAGCAGGTCGGTCGCCAGCCATGCTGGCGGATGAGCATCGCAACGGCATAGATCACGAGAAAGACCGAGAATATTAGTGCCGACAGGTTATGGGTGAGAATCAGAGCACCGATAGAGATGGCGCTGACAAGCATGTACAGAAAGCGCTTTCGCTCCACCAGCCTGGCCAAGCTCCAGAGTATTAGTGGATACCAAACATAGGCGGCATACTCCGCTATGTCTCCTCTGTAATAAAGGTTCACGATATGATAGGGAGCGTACATATAGAAGACGCCTGCTAGAAGGGAAGGGATTGGCGATAGAAGCGTCCTGGCATACGCGTAGGCGCCGAGGCCCGACGCCATCATCAGAGCTGTAACCAACAGTTTCAGGGAGTCAATGTAGCTGGCGCCGAGCAGCCGGAAGATCTCGGCCAGGTAGTACGTCAGGGGTGCGTAAAAGTTAAAAAGCGGCATCCCCAAACCCAGGAAGAAGTCGGGCGCCCAGCGAGGATACAGCACGCCGTTCCTGATCACCGTATCATATTCCATAAGCCGGTAAAGATGGAACAGCCCATCGCTTGAGGCGAAGAAGTAGGGCTGAAACAGGGGCATAGTCGAGAAACTGGCCAATAAGGCTGTCAAAAGCGCGCAGAACCTGTCGTGGCGCACGCTCAAATCACCGTGGTGGGATCCAAAAGGACCACCGCTCCCTTCACTAGTTCTGCCAGGCAACAAAGAGATACCCGTTGCCGGCAGAAAGCCATGATAGCGTTAGCGTCGCGTATGTCAAGCCCTTACGAGACCCGGGTTGCCAACGATCGTGAGGCTTCACCTGAAGGACATCGGGAAATAGAGGCGCGTGACTGGCCCCACGTAGAGCCGCACCTGCACTATCTGGGACGGAAGGGAAGCGCCATTGGAGGAGTTGGCAAGGACGAAGGAAGACTGGTGCCAGCCGTTCGGAAGTCTCGCCTTGTTAACGGTAACTGTCAGTGATGCGGGGGCAATTCCCCCAGAGGGGCTGGCACTAACCCAGGGGGCTCCTGCCACGCTTGCTGCCCAAGTCAAAGGCCCATCCCCGCTGTTGCGTAGATCCAGTCTTTGAGTGGCCAAATTCCCCGCGTCCGGCTCCAGATAGAATGTCAGGCTGGTGGCATCGAGTGCAAGGGAGGCTGGTGCTGTGTAGGGCTTGGGCATCTGAGCCAACAGGCTATAGGCCACCCATGGTGAGCCGTCTGGCCGAAGCAGCGAAAACCAACGAACGATATCGCATTGGTCGCGATACCAATCTGCGCTAAGATCCAGATTGAAGACGATCATCGGCCCAGCCCACGGCCAGTACGTCTGCGCATATTGGAAGGCTCTGACCAGGTAATTCCCCTGGGTAAGCGCACTGACCTTGAACTGATTGAAGTAAGGGCCAAGGTCGCAACCCACACCCTCTTCCGCCGGGTCCAGGAGCCAACCGAACTCCGTGAGGAAAATCGGTTTGTCCTCGCGCCCCCACACTTCCATCATCTGCCGATGCTGTTCGGCGCGTCGAAAATAGGCCCCTAGCGGCGCGTCGCTCGGAGCGCGCTCGGGCTCGTAGGGCCCGCCATACGGATGCGAGCCGATGGCATCGAAATAGCCCTTGGCGCCGTCGCTCAGGTCGCCATCCTCGTTCGGGTCATATATATGCTTTATGAAGAGCAAGTCGCCGTGAACGCTGCTGCCATTGCCATCGCCCGTGGTCGCGAGCCCACCGGTGATCACCAGAGCCCCGGGATCGGCGAGTTTGACTCTCGGATAGAGAGCTTGGAGCATACGGGCGTGCTTAGCCGGGCTGGGGTTTTGGCCTCCCCATTCCGTGATCACGTTTGGCTCGTTCCAGATCTCGTAGGCCTTGACTCTGCCCCGGAAGCGCACCGCAAGCTGGTACATAAACTCCGCCAGGTCCCGATCATCTAGCGGAGGCGCATTGAAAGCCCACGAGCCGCTCGCCCATTGGGGCGAATCATCCACCCGGATCAGGATCGAGAGCCCATTGGACAGAGCCTGGCCGACAGCCGTGTCGACGCTGGACCAGTTATGGCCGCCTGTCCTCGTGGGCTGAGTACCTTTCCAGCTCACGGCAATCTTGACCCAGTTGAAGCCCGCGTTCCGGACAGACTCCAGCCGACGGAGGTCGCTTACGATTGCGCCGTATCCTAACCTGGTGACGGCAGCGGCAGCTCGCTTCGGTTTCGCGTCTAGGATCTGGGGGGTAAGGCTTATGAGGAAAACGGTGACAATCGCCAGACCGGCATGTCGCAGCACTCGCACCCTCGCGATGATGTTGGGTTGACAGGGTCGCGGTGAGATGCGCCGGGTCACCGCATTGTCGTTCGTCACCGGGAATCGTACAGAAGGCAAAGCCGTGTGTCAACAAGCCACTGATGGGTTATCGGCCTGGCTGGCTAGATCCCAAGAAGACGCCTGGCATTAAGGCCGAAGATCTTCTCCTCATCCTCAGCAGAAAGGCGTAGCTCCTTCAACGAGGCCAGGGCCTGAGCCATGCCATCGCGGCAGGGCGGATAATCGCTGCCCAGGACGAGACGGTCAATGCCCATCGTGTCGATGGCGCAGCGGAGGGCAGGAACGTGAAATGACACGACGTCGGTATGAATCAGCCTGAGGTACTCTTGCGGCGGCCGCGAGAGAGCCTTGAAGGCGTCTGGCTTTTCCGGGAACTTCCACGCGATGCGGCCGACGATGTAAGGCAGGGCACCGCCCAGGTGGGGTGCGATCAGCTTGATGCTCTTGAAACGATCCAGCATTCCGTCCAGAATCATTCGGGTTACGGCGAGTGTGCTGTCAAAGAGGTAGCCAACCACAACGGCGAGATCATACTCCAGCATGGCCTCAAGTCCTGGTGGCTCGGTGGGATGCAGCATGACCGGAATGCCCAGGCTATCGGCTCTCTGGAATAGCGGCTGCAACTCTGGAACGTTCAACGGCTTCCCCAGGATATTCGCGCCGATCATCAACCCGTTCATCCCCAAGTGAATGATAGCTCGATCCAGTTCCGCGACGGCTGCCTCGGGAATCTCCGCGGGCACCGTGGCAAGACACATAAATCGATCCGGATGCCTGTCGCGCGCCGCGGCAAGGCCGTCGTTTGCAGAGCGAGTAAGTGCGAGGCTATGCTCCTCGCGCAGGGGGTAGGCGTTTACGGCCGGCAAGGACAGCACTTGATAAGTCACGCCATCACGGTCCATAAGTGCCAGACGGTCCTGCAAGTCGGACAGGAGAGTCGATCGGGAAAAGCTGCTGCGAATTCTCCTGGCGGCTTCCACCGAGGTCGGCGAAGTGGAGTCCGACAAGGCTGAAATCGCCTCCTGCAAAATCCCCAGGCAGGATTCTGGCGCATAGTGCGCGTGGACATCGATTTTCAAGTGCTTTTCCTCCAGGACCTGATCGCCAGTTCGTCCCAAAATGAAGAAGGGAACGGATGCCTTATGACTCGGAACGTCAACTTGAAGAGGAACTGGTTAGGAAGGTAGTCAAACACGTCGTCCGCGGGTGCACAAAGCTTAGGCGAACAATCTTGCGAGACCTGATAAGATGTGGCGCAGTACCTGTTACAGATCGACGTTAACCCGTGACAGACCGTGCAAACGAATCGGGACGGCGCCAGCCCGAGCGTGCCCCCGATTGATCGAAGGGCGCGGCGCGAACAGCGCGGCGAGAAACAGGAACGGCGTGAGTAGCCACGAGTTGTCAGCGGGACGTGGGCTATTGTGAAGTCGAAGCTGCTTCTTGAGTTCGGCAACTTCGCTCAGACGCCTGGCCCGCTCGTCTTCGAGCGCGAGCAGCGCGATGTTCTTGATCTCTCTACCGAAGCCTATCTGCTGATAGAAATGGCTCTCGCGGCGAATCCTGGCTATCTCAGCCTCGATTTTCCTGAGCCGTAGCCTCACTCGGGCAAATTGGACCCGCGGATCGTCTTCCATCATCCCCCACCTCTCCTCCAATCGAATCAAACCGCGGTTTGAACCAGCCGCGAGGGACTATACCACTAGCCTGGCTAAATGTCAAGGGTTAATCTGGCAAATTTATCCTATTTTTACGGCGGACTTTCAGACTAAGCATGGTCACTATTGCTTCGAACGACGGTCTTATCCAGCCACATAGACAGCGAGCGGGCGACGACATCCTCGCAGCCGGTGTACTCGTGATCGCCCCCCTCGACAAATAAGTATTCCCAGCCGAGACCCGTGGTCTTTTACCTGATCACTTCAGCATACTGCACAAGATGGTCGAGTGTGCCGCAGACGAGGAGGACCGGGCACGTGATTGCGTCGACGTAGTTCAGAAGGTTTGCTATTTCGTTCGGGCCGTATTTGTTCAGAAAGGTTCGCGCGCTCACAAAGCCACGCAGTGGCAGCCTGGTAACGAGGATCTCCTCGGCTCGACCTTCCTGGACCTCCTCAGCCGCCGCGGACAACGTTGTCCTGAACGCGGGCTTCTCCGCGAGAAACGCCTGAGAAAGGTCTGGAGGGGCACAGAGTACCAGGCCCTTCACTTTCGGATTCCCACGCTGGCTCTGATAGTAAGCGGCCTTGCTGGCACCCACGCTGTGCCCAACAATGACGAGATCTCTCGCGGCGTGTATGGAACACAGGGACTGTTATCTCGCGTCGTAAACGATCCAGTAACTGCCGCCGTGATGACGAGCTTCCCCAAGTGTGCCTCATCGGTTCACTTATACTCTGGCGAATTCTCTCTCTGCTCCAGATAGCAGCCGATTTCATCCCCCAGAGGCCGATAAATGAAGGCCATCCATTTGCAGTTCTCGCCAGGGCGCTTGTTGTAGTGTTTGTGCACCACCCCGCCCTCCTTAATGGGCAGCAGCAACAGATCTCCCGCCTCCCACTCGAACTTCTGGTCGTCGACCTCAGTGTATCCTTCACCCTCGATAACGTAAATCACCAGCCCACCTTGATGGCGGTGCTTTCCCGAGTGGGTCCTGATATCGTGGATGAAGACAGCCCAATCCCTCAGTACACTGTTCGTATCAGCCTCACGGCAAATGTAGAACTTGATGTGGCCCTGCCTGGTTTGCTCCCATTTCTGCTCATCCGCCTTGACGACCACCCGACCCTTGAAGGCCCGGTCCCTCAGCTCCATCAGGTATCTAATCTGTCGCTCGTAGGAATCCTGCACGGAGGGCTCGCGCTCCCTCATACGCACGCGTTCGGTCTCTGCCATCGACGTCTCCTCACCTGTATTCTGACGAGTTCTCCTTTTGCTCTATGTACGAGCCCAGCTCGTCGCCAAAGGGCCGGTAGATGAAGGCCATCCATTTGCAGTTCTCGCCCGGGCGCTTGTTATAGTGCTTGTGCACCACGCCGCCCTCTTTAATCGGCAAGAGTAACAGGTCTCCTGCCTCCCACTCGAACTTTTCGTCGTCGACCTCGGTATAGCCTTCGCCTTCAATGACGTAGATCACAAGCCCACCCTGGTGACGGTGCTTGCCCGAATGAAGTCGGATGTCGTGGATGAAGACGACCCAGTCTCTGAGGGCGCTGTTGGTATCGGCGCCACGGGCAATGAAATATTTGATCTGTCCCTGCCTGGTCTTCTCCCATCTCTGCTCGTCGGCCGGGATGACGATCCGACCCTTGAAGGCCCTATCGCGCAGGTCGTAGAGATACTTGAGCAGGCGCTCGTAGGAGTCCTGGGACGACGGCTCACGCTCTCGCGTCCGAACGCGTTCGGTCTCTGCCACCGTTACCTCCTCGAGTGGATTTCGATGCAAAACGGCCGTGATGCTCCCACCCCACCCCGGGCGGACAGAGACGTCTCCCGATGGAATCGGGATCCCGTTTCGGGACGCCCCTACGATTGCTTTTCGCGCAACGCCTTCAGAATTGCCTCCGACGTAAAAGGCAGCTCCTTCAGTCTGATGCCGACCGCATCGGCGATAGCGTTGCCAATGGCGGCGGCGGTAGCCACCAAGCCCGACTCGCCGATGCTCTTGGCGCCGAACGGCCCGGTCAGCGCCGGAGCCTCCACGATTATCGTATCCACCACCGGCATGTCGACCGATGTCAGTAGTTTGTAGTCTGTGAAGTTCGCGTTCAATGGCTCACCGCTGCTGCGACTGACAACGAACTGTTCCGTGAGAGCGAAGCCGATACCTTGTTGCAGCGCGCCCTCGATCTGGCCCTCCACGTTGGCCGGGTTAATCGCTGTGCCGACGTCGTGCGCAGCCGCCATCTTGATAACGCTCACCATGCCCGTCTCGGTGTCCACCTCTACCTCGGCAAACTGCGCCGCATATGCAGGAGGGGTGCCCGGGGGCTCCTTGCTGGCCACGCCGATTATCTGGTGCGCGAGCCCGCTCTTGCCGAAGTGAGCCTCCCTGGCAACTACCCCTACTGAAAGGCCTCTGTCGGGACTGCCTTTGACGCTGACGTATGAATCCTTGATTTGCAGGTCTCCTGGCGAAACCTCGAGCATCTTGGCGGCCTGGGCAAGTATCTTCTCCTTGACGTCGGCAGCCGCGGTGCGCACGGCGTTGCCGCCAGAGTAGATCTGACGGCTGGCGTGGCTGCCGACATCGAAGGGTGTCACGTCCGTATCGGTAGTAAGAGTGATAAGTACATCCTCGAACCGCAGACCCATCTCCTCGGCTGCGATCTGTGAAAGGGCAGTCGCCGATCCCTGCCCAGAGTCGGTGGTGCTGTAAACCACATTCGCGCTGCCATCCTCGTTAATCTTGATAATAGCAGACGACAGCTCGGTAAGTCCCGGCCGCGCACCAGACCCGTGCATCATGTAAGCCATGCCGACGCCTCGCTTCTTGGGTCCGGCTGCGGCGCGGCCTCGCTTCTCCTTCCAACCGATGCTGGCCGCTGCCCTTTCGATGGCCTCTTCCAATCCGCAGCTCTCAATCGCCCAGCTTGTTTTGCCCCACGGCTCGCCTCGGCACGGATGGTTCTTGATACGCATCTCCAGGGCATCAATACCCAGCGCAGCCGCGATGTCGTCGACCTGTGATTCGACGGCGAAAACCGCCTGGGGGTTGCCGTAGCCCCGGTAAGCGCCGCTGGGCGGCGTGTTGGTGTGGACTGAATAGGCGTCAATGCGAATGTTCGGACACTTGTACATGGCTAACCAGAACCCGACATAGGGACGGGCAAACGAAGTCGTGTGAGTCGTATAGGCGCCGGCGTCGATAATGGTCTTTAGCTGCCGAGCCGTGAAGGTGCCATCACGTTTGACGCCGGTCTTGAGCTGCAGGATTATTGGATGGCGAGACTCGGAGCCGATGAAGGATTCCTCGCGGCTGTATTGCACCATCACGGGCTTGCCAGATTTCTGGGCCAGCAAGGAGCATATCGCTTCGTTGACGATGCCCAGGCGACTGCCAAAAGCGCCGCCGACATATGGCTTGATCACCCGTACCCTGCCGATGGGCATGTCCATCGCTCTGGCTATCAAGGCGCGCGCCGAATGGGGCATCTGCGTGGATGACCAAACGGTCAGCCTGCCAGATTTATCAAACGTAGCGAGAGAAACGCTGCATGGCTCAATGGTGCACTGAAAGACCTTCTGGGTACGATAGGTATCTTCGAATACCTGATCTGCCTGTTCGAAGCCGGCTTCCACAGAGCCAATGCCTACGGGCAGATGCGCGGCGATGTTCCGTTCTGCGGAATGGAGGATGGGAGCACCATTGGCCATAGCTTCCAACGGGTCTAGCACGGCCGGCAGAGGCTCGTATTCCACGCTGATCAACTCGAGAGCTTCCCTGGCCGTGTCCTCGTCGACGGCGGCGACTGCCGCGACGGCGTCACCGACGTATCTGGCCTTATCGGCAAGAATATATTGGTCCGGAGTGAGTGTCGTTCCCTTGGAAGGAGGCAGGCCCGCGCTATTCCACGGAACCCTGGGGGTATCATCGAAGGTGGTTACAGTTCGTACACCGGCGAGTCTCCTAGCACGGGCGCTATCGATGGTGAGTATTCTGGCGTGGGCTAGAGGGCTGCGGAGAACCTTTCCCCAGAGCATCCCCTTGAGGGACAGGTCTCCAACGTACTCCGCCGCACCGGTAATCTTTTCCAGCGCATCGATTCGCTGGATGCTCTGTCCGATGACGCTCGCTAACACTTCTGCAACTCCTCTCCACGATGTTAGCCATCCCGACTTTCGGAAAGATGGTCTAGTGATACCCTATTCGGTTATGCGCGGACAAACAACCTCGCCACCGCATCCGCGCTTTCAGTGTGGGGCTAGCCGAAGAGAGCGCCGAAGCTACCTGTCGGGAACCAGCGCATTGACCTGGATTTCGATTAACACACCAGGAATCGCCAGAGCAGTCACGCCGACCGTGGTGGTAGGCGGTGGGTTTTGAGGGAAAACCTTCATCCTCACCCGCTCCATCGTCGGAAACAGGCTCATATCTGTGATGTAGATCATCTGATGGACTATGTTGTCCATCGAGGAACCGTTTTCCTCCAGAATCTTCTTGATCTTGGAGTAGATGAGCCAGGTCTGCGCGGCGATGGGCCCCTCGCGCGCGTCGGTTGGTACACGACCACTGGCCAGGGCTCGTCCCTCCTCATCGCGAAGGTCGGCGAAGCTAAGGACCACTTTGCCGTCGGGATACACCGGAACCTGGCCGGAAAGGAACAGGAACGGTCCACACTTGGCGCCGATAGCGTAGCTGCCTCGTATCTCGGGGGCCTCTGTTGTCGTGATGAGCTCTCGCTCCATCGAGCTACTCCTTTTGATGCTAGTTTTTATGTCCTTTAAGAACACCCAATGGCTCGCGGCCTTGTGCTGCCCCGCGGGCGCGGAACGAGCTCGCGCTACGGAAGGGAGCGGTCTTTGCGGTCGCTCTAAGACCAGCGCGCTCCATCTATGTACTTAGGCAGCAGCAGCACCTGCTTAACTGTGCAGCGGTCTTGATCGATCTTGATCGCGGCCAGCTCGGCCCAAATGCCTTCAACCCTTCGCACCGCGTACGAGAAAGCGTTGGCGCAAGGGCAAACGTAGGGCTCCAGCCCGGCTTCCACCATCTCACGCTCAATCGAGAGGTGGGCACAGCCCCGGACACATATCTCGGCCGTCTGGATGTGGCTGAAAGTCACCGAACCATCGAGGACCGTGCTGTTCCCCAGCTCGACGTCGAACTGATCGACTACGCCGTTTTCTTTGAGAAACTCTCTTACGACGTCGACGCATCCTGCGACCGAGCCTCCAGAAGATAGGCGCTCCTTATGCCTCTCGAGGTGGGTCCACCCGATAGTCGGGGTTCTGAATCTGGTGCCACCGCCACGCTCGATCCAGAAGTTCTTCTCAATATCGAAAATGAGGTCGTTCAGGTAATCGGAAGGCGGTGACTTGGCAGGTCCCGGCGTCACGTTGAAGGACGCCGTCTTGGACTCCTGATCGACGTTACCAAAGCGCTCGTAGAAAACGAGTTCGTCGAGCGGCTTGCGCGGTCGAGGGCCCGGTATGCGGGCAGGATAGCCAAGCGTGACCGTAGTGATTAGCTTATAACCCCTGGGAACGTGAAGCAACTGATTCGCCAGTTCCTCGTCCCGAACATCCTCAAATGGCGCAATGACCCAGCAGGCGCCGAGACCCAGGGCACTTGCCATAAGGAGCAGATTCTCTGTAGCCGCAGAGTTGTCGAACGGCAGGTCCCAGACCTCCCTGCGACCGCAGACGCAGATGATGACCGTTGCCTCGTTCATGAAATCGGAGACGGCCCCTGAGGTGAGGGACTTGAAGATGCGCTGGCGCTCTGACGGATCCTTGAGGGTTTCGAAGCGGCGCTCCATCTTCTGCGCCAGATATTCCGCAGAAAACTGTCGGCCACTGGCGCCGGTGGCCAGTTCGTTAAGACGTTTCTTCGTAGCAGCATCACGCACGACAATGAAACGCCATCCCTGGCTATTCTCGCCTGATGGAGCCCAACGAGCAGCCTCCAAGATAAGACGTATCGTCTCATCGGTTACTTCCTGGCCGGTATACTTGCGGATGCTTCTCCTACTCTTAATGGCGTTCATAACCACGTCGGCTATGTTAACGTTGGCCTGGTCGGGCACAGAATCCCCTCCTTGTGCTATCTTATGGCGGCGCGAGGCAACTTGTGGACAGTATACCACTATCGGCTTCCAGGTTGAAGAGCCTCGCGGCGATCAGCTTGCTACTATGCAGGTCGGTAGTCGTAGATGATGTACTTCATCGGAGTCGGGTTGAAGGCGTTGGTGGGTGTCAAATCCTGGGGACAAACGGATATTGCAACGAGACAGTCCATCTGCGCGAGCAAGTCCAGATAGTCGCCGGCCTTTGAAGCAGCGGATCTAGGTGTGACCGATCCATCAGGCGCAATCGACCAATCCATAAAAATGTTGAACGCGTAAGGTATTTCATGCGGAGCTATCTCGTACGGTTTCAGAGCCTTTGCGAAATTGCCCATGCAACTGGAATGGCCGCTCAGTCCGAACCGGTAGTCGTAGCTCTCGTCGCTGCACGAGCCGCAGACGATGTCGTGGACACCAACCTTGTCTGTGAGCAAAGTAAACATCCTGCGGCTAGAGGTGGAAAACAGATGGTGGCCCGTGGTAATCTTGATCGTACGGTTGTACATTACGGTGTTGCCGGAAGCCAACTTCTCGTGGTAATTGTCCTTGTTGAAGCAAACAAAGTCGGCAACCTGTTGGCCTTGCAGGTCGACTATGCGTATGATCTGGCCTTTTCTTACGACGGTAGCCGCCCAGCCGCCTCCCGGAATCACCTTTTCCTCGGCAACCGTGCCGTAGCCTTGCTCACCCACAGGATTCCTCCCTCAACCGCGCAAAGCGGAACTCTTTCTTGCCGGTAACCTATATAGTATACACCCCTGGTCGGTGCCTGATAAAACAATAGATCGGTGCGCTTGCGCACACTTTGCAGGAGCGCCCGTTGTCAGGAGCAAAGCTAGCTACCATCCCGCCACGTAGCTGTTGATAACCACCGGCAGCGCAACGCGCAACGTTGGCGGGCTGTCCAGTTGGAGCATTCCCGCGCCAGACTGGTTGTCCTTGCCCCGGAGCCCGAGATCCTCGGCCTGCGCCTCGAGATAGCCCTGGACCTGAGCGGGCGTATACGACGGGTACTTGGAAAGCACCAATGCGGCGGCGCCCGCGACGTGGGCAGCGGCGGCCGACGTGCCGGAAAACAAGCCAGGGCCATACGTTGCGGTCGACACGTTATCTGGAGCTACGATGTCCGGCTTCGTTCTGGGCGGCGGATAGCTTGGAAACGGACTATCCGTTGGGCCTTGCGAGCTGAATGGTTCTATCGAGTCGCCGTCGTGAGACACAGCGCCGACGGTGAGGGCGTTCGGCGAGTCGGCGGGGATCATCAAACTGCTGGGCGCACTCGAATACGAGAGGTCGTTGTCACGGGTGTAGAGCTCAAGGTGGACTGTCCTCGTGATGACGTCGTCGTCACCCTTTCGAATGGCAAGCTCGTACAAACCCGCCAACGTCGGCGAATAATACAGCCAAACGAAAGGTGCCCCTCCGGCACCCCGAGCACCGCTATGGACGGGCAAACTCGTACCGCTCCTGAACAGCAGCAGGCCGAAGTCCAGGCTCGAGGCCGGCCAGTCGTCCCAGCTCAAGACGGCGTACAACTGGCGTGCGCCCTGACGTCCGGCAGGATCTAGTGAGACGTAGTTTCGCTCGGCGCTGCCCGTGAGATTGTGATAGCCATTGCCGTCAGGATCGTTGAACGCGCCTTCCCAGTGCCGTCTGGCCTGATCCCCGGCGGCGGTCACCCATAAGATGCCGGCGTTGCGGGCCCTTGCCACGATCTCGTTGACGGTCCCCGAGCCGTCGGCCGGGCCGGCACTGTTGAAATAGCCTAGCGAGAAGCTGATTATCTGTACGCCCTGTCCAATGAGCCAATCGACGGCGTTGCCAAGCTCAGCCTCGTCGTAGTAGGTCACCAGATACAGCCGGGCATTTGGCACTATGTCGTGCACGACTTCCGCGGCAGCGGTGCCGTGCTCGGAGCTCTCGAAAGCGCCGTCTGCGCGAAAAGTGCGCGTGATCACGGTTGATGGAAGGTTGCCCTCTTCCTGCCGCTGCCTCCAGCCCCCGAACCCCTCGTCTACCACGGCAACCTTCACCCCATCTCCCCTGAAACCGGCGTTGTGCCAGGCGTCTGCACCAACCCTGCTAACACCCTCGCTGGTGACGGCTTGGGGAATCGCGGGCAAGGACAGGCGAGTGTCACTTCCGATGGCCAGGAGCACCACAACTGGGGCGAGGATAACCGCACGCAGCGCACGGCTGGACGTCAGACAGACCAGCGATCCGAAGGACGTTCCAAGGGCTCTTGAATCCTGCTTCACGGTGACCAACCTGTAGTCGAAAGTCCGCAATCCCAGCCCCGTAACACGCTGCTCGCCAAGCGGCCCCATTATACTGACATTCTGCCAAACAGTAAACAGGCTGAATCCATTTGAACTCGGCGGTTGACGTACTTCCCGCGCTTTCTGTAGAATTGTCGCTGGAACCAGCGAATTCGGGGAGGGAACCATGATGTCCAAGCCGGCCCAGGTCTACTTGACGGGCTTGAGCCACGGTGGCGGCTGAGCCTGCAAGATAGGTCCCAAGGACCTGGCACAGGTTCTGTGCTACTTGCCACCCATAACAGACCCCAACGTCATCGTCGGCAGGGACGGAGCCGACGACGCGGCTGTATACCGGATCAGCGAAGACCTGGCCGTGGTGATGACCATCGACTACTTCACCCCGGTCGTGGACGACCCCGGTGACTTCGGGGCCATCGCAGCAGCGAATGCCTTGAGCGACGTGTACGCTATGGGTGGTCGTCCCGTTGCGGCGCTCAACCTTGCCGGATTCCCGGTGGATACGTTGCCCCTGACAGTCCTGGCGGCGATACTCGAAGGTGGGGCCAAGAAGGCGGCAGAGGCCGGGGTAGCCATCGTGGGGGGGCACACCTACGACGATCGCGAGCCAAAGTACGGGTTGTCGGTGACCGGCCTGATTGATCCCCGCAAGGTGGTGAAAAACGCCGGCGCAAAGCCCGGCGACCAAATCATCCTGACGAAGCCCCTAGGCATCGGCATCATCACTAGTGGTATCAAGAAGAAGCAGGTTTCTGAAGCGACCGCCAAGAAGGCTGTCGAAGTGATGTCAACGCTCAATAGGGCAGCTTCCGAAGCTATGGTGGAGGTCGGCGTGCATGCCTGCACGGATGTCACGGGGTTTGGCCTCCTGGGGCACTTGCGGGAAGTAACGCTGGCCAGCGGGGTTGGCGCACGGATCAGTCTGAGCCGGATACCGGTGCTTCCTGAGGCTTGGAATCTGGCCGACGCGGGAACCGTGCCCGGTGGTGCTAATCGCAACTTCGATTACGTGTCCGAGGGGACGGTATGGGCCCCGGGCCTTAGCAAGACGCAGCAACTCGTGCTGTGCGACCCGCAGACCTCGGGCGGTTTGCTGATTATGGTGCCGCAGGCGAGGATGGCGGCGTTGCAGCAGACGCTTGAAAGAAAAGGGGTATCTGTTATCGCCCACATTGGCGAGATTGTGGAGGACGCTCAGGCCCGCATCTGGGTAGAGCCCTGAACAGTTGACTAGCAATGAAGTTCTTCCTTATTCCCTAGTTCTGATGTTGATCCTGGCTGGTCTTGGCGTGGCGGCGTGCGCTACGCCGGAGCCGGTCAAGAAGGAACTCTCGGCACAAGAAATCGTCGACAGGTCCAGTGAGAAGATGGAGGCGCTGAAGAGTCTTCATTTCCGCCTCGAGGTGCTTGAAGGTAAGCTGGCACTGGGGCCTGGAATCTCGGTAGACGCCGTCGAGGGCGATGCGGCCGTGCCCGGCCGTATTCGCATAAAAACGAAGACAACGCTCGTCGGCATGTCTGTTGATGTGGAGTTCATCAGCGTTGACGGAAAGCAATACCTGCGCAATCCGTTGACGAAGCGATGGGATAATCTCCCGGTAGCGGTTGCTCCGGCGAGCTTGTTTGATCGTGAAAGAGGTGCGACCAGTATTATGAAGGGCGCCAAGAATCTCACGAAGCTGCCTGACGAAGTGTTTGATGGAACCGAGTCCTATCACATCAGTGGTAGCGTGGAGCCGTCCGCGGTGTCCACGATCATCGGCGGCGTGCCGTCCGAAGCTCAGGTCCCGGTGGAGGCCTGGATCGGCACCGACGATTTCCTCCTGCGCCAGATCAGGCTCGAAGGTCCCCTGGTGCAGGGCGATTCTCCCAAGGTAGTGCGCGTGCTAAAGCTGTCGAAGTTCGATGAACCGGTGAACATAGAGCCTCCCGCATGATCTCTTCGACACGCAATAGCTACGTGGCAATGTCCGGTCTCTCGATCGGAATCTTCATTGCTGCCCTCGACCAGACAGTTGTGGTTACTGCCCTTCCCTCGGTCATCTCCGATCTGAGCGTATCTTTCACCAGACTCAACGAGGCGGCGTGGATTGTTACCGGCTACCTGTTGGGCTACACGGTCGCCATGCCCTTTCTTGGTCGTGTGGCAGATGTCTATGGCCATCGGCGGACATACTTGGCCTGTTCGCTGATGTTTGTCGCCGGCTCGCTGCTTTGTGGCGTGTCTAGAGACCTCTACTGGCTGATTGGGGCGCGGATGTTGCAGGCGGTGGGTGGAGGAGCCATCGTGCCGGTGGCGGTGGCCATCGCGGGGTATGAGTTCGATGCTAGGAGGCGCGGCTTGGTGCTGGGTGCAATAGGCGCAATTGCCGAAGCCGGCGGTGTGCTGGGCCCGCTCTATGGTGCCTTTGTTGTCGAGCATCTGAGTTGGCGCTGGATATTCTACCTCAATCTCCCCATCGGGTTGCTGATGATAGGCCTTACCTATTTCTTCGCCAGAGAAGGTCGCCGGTCAAGTGGCGCGCTGGACTTCGTCGGCGCGGCACTGATCAGTGCTTCTCTCGCGGCACTGACCATCGGTCTCTCCCAGGAAGCCGACACGTTCGCATCCAGCACCCCACTCTTCGTCGCGTTCCTTCTCTTGTTCGCTCTCTTCGTCCTGGCCGAGTCGCGGGCGTCGCATCCGCTTCTCGATCTGCGGCTCTTCACCAGGATGGCTTTCTCGTCTGGCATCGCGGCCAATTTCCTGGTCGGAGTTGCGCTCATTATCGCGATGGTAGACGTACCGCTGATGGCTACCACTATTCTACAGCGCTCGCCACTTGACGGCGGTTTGATGCTCGTGCGGCTCACCGCGGCGTTGCCCATCGGGGCCATAGTGGGCGGGATGCTTTGTCAGCGAACGGGCTTACGGGCCACCGCCGCCAGCGGTTTGGCCGTCAGCGCCACCGGGCTGTATCTCACAGCACAGTGGACCAGCCAGGTTGACGAATGGCGTATCACGCGTGATCTCGCACTGGCTGGGGTGGGTTTCGGGCTCGTCATTGCCCCAATCACAAGCAGCGTGCTGAGCTCTGCCGGCTCGGAGCACAGCGGTACCGCGTCAGCTTATGTTACTGTGCTGCGCACGATCGGGATGATGGTCGGACTGTCGGCACTTACATCCTGGGGACTTGGCCGCTTCAACTCCCTGGTAGGAAGCATCCCTCTGCCACTGCCAATAGATGGAGAAGCGACAGAAGCGTTTCAGCAGCGTTTGCAGGTGTATCAGCAAGAGATTCTGCAAGCCACCAACCTCGTCTTCAACGAGGTCTTTCTCGCCGCCGCCGGTGTCTGCCTCATGGCCATTATCGCCGTGCTCTTCCTAGGCAATCGGGCAAGTTTACAGGAGTTGGCTGAGAGCTAGCGCGAGCAACCCTACTTACGCAGCACCAACTCCATCAACCTCCTGGCTGCCGGTGCTGCCTCGGCGCCACCTGATCCAACGTTTTCCTTTACCACGGCGACAGCCACCTTGGGCTCGTCGGCTGGGGCAAATCCTATGAACCAGGCGTGCGGCAGATCGTCGAGCTGAGCCTCCGCCGTGCCCGTCTTGCCGGCAACGGCAACGCCGCGTATTTGGGCTGGCGAAGCCCATCCGTTATCTACGCTTTCGACCATTATCTGTGCGAGCATTCTTGCGGTCGCCGGGCTTATGGCCTCCCGCCATACTCCCATCGGCCCAACTTTGATGCTGACATCTCGCGTGCGTATCTCCCTGACGAGGTGCGGCTGTGGTATCTTGCCATCGTTGGCTATGGCGGCGGCGACAAGCGCCAACTGGAGCGGTGTAACCTGAAGCTGCCCCTGCCCAAATGCGGTAGAGGCGAGCGCCACCTGATCGTTCAAGAAGTCGGGCTGCGCGCTCACACTACTTGGCTCCGTCGGGATCTCGACAGGGATGGGCGCTTCGAACCCGAATCGTCGGGCGTACCCAGCGAGCCGTTGCGCCCCGAGACGCAGCCCGAGCCGGGCAAACACGACGTTACAGCTTTTGGCGTAGGCATCGGCAAGGGTGAGAATAGCCCGGCCGGGAGATGTCGGCCCATGGTTGTAGCAAACGATGGGGAATCCGTTCACGACGTCGGTGTGGTAATCCCGGCCCCTGCTGTCGACCTTCATCTCGAAATCGAAAACCTCGTCGGGCCTGCTAATCCCTTCCTCTAACACCGCCGCCAAAGTCACCGTCTTAAACGTTGAGCCGGGAACGTAAAGGCCCTGGGTGGCACGGTTGAGCAGTGGCCGGTCAGGATCGTTTCTCAATCGTTGCCAGTCACGCTCCATCGTGTTCGGATCGAAATATGGGTGGCTGGCCAACGCCAGGATCTCACCGGTATTGGGCTGGATGACGACTATCGCGCCCTTGGCTGCTCCCAGTTCCTCCTCGGCCACCCGCTGCAGCGCGGAGTCAACAGTGAGCACGACGTCGTCGCCGGCCGTTGGTCTATGTAGCAGACTATCAAACAGGCGCCGAAGGGGATCAGATTCGACCGCGCCACTCAGGTAGTTGCCGAACTTCCTCTCGACATTCGCATCGCCGAAGATCAAATTGTGAAAACCCGTAACGTGAACCAGCCACGGCTGGGAATAGACGCGATCAACGCCGTCGGGCTCAATCTTGGAGCTTGCGACGATGACTCCGTTACGATCAAGTATACGACCTCGCTGGACAGTCTTCTCTCTCTGCGCCAGCCGGTAGCGGTTAAGGTCTACATCACTTGTCAGCTCGCTCGCCCTAAGCACCTGCCAGTAGATAAGGCTAAGCGCTACGAGCACGAAGCCCAGCACTAGCACTGTCCCCACGCGCCGGATGTTTGCCTTCAACGGCTTCCTCCGCTGGCTTGGGATATACGGAGCAGAAGTCCGACGACAATGAAGTTAGCCACCAGGGAACTGCCTCCATAGCTAACGAAGGGAAGGGTAATGCCCGTGATGGGAATCAGCTTCACATTCCCGGCAATTATGATCAGCGCTTGCAAGCCGATGGTGGTCGTCAGGCCGGTTGCTAGGAGCTGTTGAAAAGTGTTAGAGGCTTCCAGGGCGATGCAGAGGCCGCGGTATGTCAGTATGAGGAAAAGCATTACTACGGCCAGGGTGCCCAGAAGTCCAAGCTCTTCGCCTATCGCCGCGAACGGGAAATCCGTATGCACCGCGGGGATAGTACCAGGGTGTCCGTAACCCAAGCCCGTGCCCACGATCCCGCCCGAGGCAAGCGCGAGCAAGGCTTGCACCATCTGATATGCCTTCCCCTCGGGGTCAATCCAGGGATTGACCCAGATCTCCACGCGCGTCTGCACGTGGGCAAAGAGCTTGAAGCCAACATAGGCGGCCAGTGCAAACAGGCCCAGGCCGCCCCACACATAGGCTGCACGAGAGCTGGCCACATAGAGCATTGTCAGAAAGACGCCGAAGAGCAAAAGGGTAGGGCCCAGATCCTTTTGTCCGACCAGAATAAATATGGAGAGTCCCCACATCGCGGCCAGCGGCCCTAGATATGGTAGAGATGGGATTCTCAGGAAGGCCAGACGATAATCTCGTGAAGAAAGCAGCTCCTTCTTTTCATCAAGATAGGCGGCCAGGAAGATCACCATTAGCACCTTGAGTATCTCGGAAGGCTGGAAAACGATCTCGCCGTATCCTAGCCAGAGACGAGCCCCACTGTTGTTCAGGTCTCGGCCAAACAGGAGAGTTGCGGCCATCAGTGCTATTCCCAGGACGGCCCACGTATACTTGTAGTCCTTTAGCCGGCTCAATGACCTGGGAAAGATTACGACGAGAACCAGGAAGAAAGTACCGACCGCAAACCAGGTGGTTTGTTTCGCCAGCGTGTCAGCACCCTCGAGGCGCCCTACCAGGGTCAGACCGAGCCCGCTCAAGACGCCCACAACCGGCAGGATCACCTGGTCGCTGGCACGACAGCGCCAGATAAGGCACAGGTGAACAGCAAGTAGTAGACCGGCCAGAACCAGAGTGGGCTGCAGGTCTATTCTGGCAAAGTCGGCGGTCCTGACCAGGTCAGTCGCGGCGATGCCCGCCGGTGCCACCAGGACGACGAAAAGGAGTAGTCTCAGCTCGGTCAGCCGCGAAAGTCTAGGCATCATCGCCCGTGTATTTCTTGATCAGAGCTGAAACCCTCTGCCTTGTTCTCTGCGGTATGAGATTCCGTTGCGTGATGATGGCGCTCTCGAGCGCGCTTGCGCAAGCGCATTCGCGCGCCTGTGGCATCAGTGGGACAGCTCGTTTGATGATCGCCTTAGCCATTTCCACGTTCCTCAACAGGTTGGCGACGATCATTTCGACGGTCACTGGCTCCTCTGTCTGGTGCCAGACGTCGTAGTCGGTGGCCAAAGCCAGCGTCACATAGCATATCTCGGCCTCCCTGGCCAGCTTGGCCTCAGGAAGCGCGGTCATGCCGATGACGTCCACACCCCACTGTCGATAGACCCGCGATTCCGCTCGCGTCGAAAACTGCGGGCCCTCGATACAAACGTATGTTCCGCCTTTGTGGACTCTGGCACCAGCCAACTTGGCTGCCTCGTAGAGCACGCCACTGGCTATGGGGCAAAATGGATCGGCAAAGCCCACGTGAACGACGAGCCCTTCACTGAAGAACGTACTGGGTCGCGCTTTGGTTCGGTCAAGGATCTGGTCTGGGACCACGATGTCCAACGGCTCAATGTCCTCACGCATGCTGCCAACGGCGCTGACTGAGATAATCTGTTCGACCCCCAACAGCTTGAACCCGTAGATGTTCGCGCGGGAATTCAGATCGGTTGGACTGATCCGGTGGCCCCGTCCGT
The DNA here is from genome assembly GCA_016210495.1 of Chloroflexota bacterium. The sequence goes on along the minus strand of JACQUC010000186.1, from coordinate 36,080 downwards.
GGCGCGGCAAAAAAGCAAGACGCCGACCTCCGAAGATACCGACTGTGAATTTGTCGCTGGGATCGCCAAAGGGAGTTTCTATACTCACCTCTTCGATGTCGGTTAATCCCTCGATGTCATAAAGGCCGCTGCCACCTATGATGCCGATCGCTCCATCAGACATAATGCCTCCTCGTGTCGATTTGTTGCCCACCGGGCTATCTCGTAAACTTAAGCCTGGTGCGACCGATCTGGATAACGTCGCCGAGCCTCAAGGGAGTCGGCCCACTAATCGCATGACGGTTCACGTAAGTGCCGTTAGTGCTTCTCAGGTCCTCGATAACCCATTCCCCATCGTGGGCGGCGATAAGGGCGTGCTGGCTCGATACAACAGTATCCGGCAGGACGATGGTGTTGCCGGCAGATCGGCCGATCGAAGTGACCGGCTCGAGCCCGAAAGACTGGTCACGCAGAACACCCTCGAATCCGCACTCCAAGACCACCAGTCGCCCGAACTCGGCAAGTTGCGACTCTGTAGAGCTTGAACGAGTTCGCAAATCCTTGAGAATCACGAGAACGACTTGAAAAAGGAAGGCGTAAAGAAGAACGACAAAAAGAATGCGCAAGCCAAGGATCACAAACTCAGTCGCCAAATGAGCCTAACTCCCCCACGAGATCAAGCCTCTTCGAAAAGGAACTCCACCCCCCCCAGCGATATCCTGTCACCGGTTGCAAGGATGCTCTCTGTGATCCGGCGGCCGTTTAGCCACGTCCCGTTAGTGCTTTTCAAGTCCGCCAGGCAAATCCTACTGCCAATCGCCCGCACCTCCGCATGGTAGCGAGATACCCGCTCATCCTCGAGAACGACATCGTTGCCCAGCCCACGGCCGAGGGTCAAGATCGGCCTGTCGACCACGAATCGGACTCCCGCAAGCTCCCCCGAGGTAGGAACGAGAGCAGGATGCTTGCCGATTTGTCTGGCGACTCGTTGGATTGGGTCTAGGCGTAGGGGCTGGGTGTACCCGGGCTCGTGCGCCTCATCATGGCCTATACTGGTCTGGACGGCGGACGGATGGTCGGCGAGGCGGGTCTCGATGTGAAGGTCACGGGCCGTAAGCCCGGCCCGTGACTGCAGCTTCACGACGGGCTTGGTGGTAAGGGCGAAATGCTGCTGTTTGGCCACACCCGACAGATAATCAGCCAGTTCTTTCTCAACAGTCGTGCGGATAGACTCGAATTGTTGGAAGTCCTTTGGGCTCAAGAAGACGTAGTATTCGTTCGGGACAAAGGTCCGCCCAACGCCAATGGTCTGGCTGGTTTCCATTGTTCTTTCGAGGCGCTTCGCGATCTCGACAGGTTGCAGATGGCCTCGTAGCAGGCGTACAAGAGACCCCTCTAGTAGGCTTTCGACAAGGGCTTCCAACCTGCGCAGAGCTCCCACTGCAGGCCTCCCTTTCTTTCGTGCCCGAATCCCAGGTCAGATTATACTGTAGTGTAGGAGGACTGGTCAACGAACGCGCCCGGCTGCTTACTTCATTGACACAGACAACTAAGGCGTCTAAAATGGTGGAAAGCGGTGAAGCCCTGGCGACCGTTGCATAATGACGGATAAGTGATGCGGAGCGATGCGGCGAATCCTAACCTGGGGACTTCTGTTGGCTGCCCGACCCACTGGCTGGTGGTAGGATGCAGCATTGGTGTAACCACCGCGCTTGTCGCCGTGCAGATGTTTGGGCAGGAATCACTGGTCACAGGTCAGGACTGGCTGATCACCGCTAGCGACGCAGTGATAACGTCGTGCGGCTCCATGTTAGCTTATCTATGCCTGGAACGGTTCCGCGCTAGTCGCGACGGTTATTTCGCCGCAGCGGCTGCCGCCCTTACTGCCGGCGTTATTGCCGACCTCTTGCTGTGGGGCTGGCCGAGGGCTCTGACTGCGGATGCGGTTTTGCAGGGAACCACGATGGCCTATCTGGCCAGGGGCAACTCATTGGTGATGACGGGAGTCATGTTCCTCGCACCACTGACCACGCGGCGGCGATCCTCACACGCCCTGGGAGAGATATCCAGAGGACGATTAGCGCTCTGGCTGTTGGCTTCGACAGGATTGGTGTTTGTCTACCAACTGGCGACAGTTGCCCTCGTCAATGCCACTGCTGGAGGCACCGAGCAAGACCAAGTTGCGGGCCTTGGGCCGAGCGTGTTGAGCCTGCTGATGGCCGCTTTGGCCTATGGCGCAATGGTGTTGAATGCCGAGCTGCACCGTCAGAACGGCCAAGCGCTGGCGTTGTCGATGTCCGTGCTTTTGATGTTGTTGGGCTCGCTGCACGTGGCAGGGGGATTTGACGTCGGCAAGGGCGTTTTGTGGACGTATTCTCGCCATCTTGTTCTTGCGATTGGTTACTTCACTGTTCTTTTCGTCACCGTACGTGAATCGGCGCGGCCGGTGACCGAAGCGGTGCCGAAAGACCGGCAGTTCTCGGTCGAAGGCCATCAGTTCAGGGCGATGAAACAGTCCGAGCTCAGAAACGATTTTGTTTCGCTGGTGTCGCACGATCTGCGCACGCCGTTGACGACGATCAAAGGCTATGTGAGCACACTTCTTCAAGAGGATGTCAAGTGGACAGAGGACCAGCAGCGCGGTTTCTTGCGAATTGTCGGCCAGGAGGCCGACCGTTTGAACAGACTTGTGCGGGATCTACTGGATCTATCCACGATAGCCTCGGGAACGCTAAGGATTGAACGCGACTGGGGCAGCCTCTCCGATACCGTGGATGTAGTTACGCAAAGGCTGAGCTTGCAGCTTGCCGGGCACAAGCTGTGTGTTCAGATGCCGGAAGCTGACCAGGTAGTTCCGATGGATCACTCACGAGTTGAGCAAGTGCTCACGAACCTGGTAGAGAATGCCGCGAAATACTCCCCTTCGGGGAGCGTGATTGCGATAAGAGCACAGCAAAGAAACGAAGAGGTCTTGATCAGTGTGGCCGACCAGGGGGTGGGGATCGACCCATCCGAATTGCCGAGGATTTTCGACAAGTTCTATCAGGCCGGCCCGAAGAAGGATTCGCGCGGCGCGGGGGTGGGGCTCGGTTTGGCTATCTGTCGAGGCTTCGTGGAAGCTCACGGAGGGCAGATTTGGGCGGAGAGCGAACCCGGAAAAGGATCTACGTTCTATTTTACGTTGCCGTTGACACTCGGGGATGCCGGGCCCGACGATACAGGATGATTGAAGGGTTTTCGAGGTGAAGAAGCACTCGGTCCTGGTGGCCGACGACGAGAAAGGCATAGTAGCATTCATTCGTGCTAACCTTCAGGCGCGCGGCTACAACGTCCTAACAGCGGCGGATGGAAGGGAAACTCTCGAAGCCGTAGAGCGACATGCCCCCGACCTCATAATTCTTGACATAATGATGCCCGATATCGACGGCCTTGAGATTTGTAGCCGTCTCCGAGAGTGGTCGTCCCTACCCATCATCATCTTAAGTGCTCGAGGACAGGATGAGGACAAAGTCCGAGCCCTGGATATGGGTGCAGACGATTATCTGACAAAACCCTTCAGTGTCGAGGAGCTACTGGCCAGGATTCGGGCGGTGATGCGCCGAGTGGGAGAAGACCGCTTGAAGACGAACGAATCACCATTATTCCAAAGTGGCGATCTGTGCGTGGACTTCAACAGGGAACTGGTATCGCTGCGTGGAGAAAGTGTTAGGCTAACTCCGACTGAGTATGGCTTGTTGAAAGAGTTGGTCACCAACGCCAACAAGCTGTTGACGCACAGCATGCTACTTCAAAGGGTTTGGGGGCCAGAGTATAGGACAGAAGTCGACTACTTGCGCGTTTTCATCAGGCGGCTTAGGCGGAAGATCGAGCCTGACCCTGATAACCCCACATACATAATGACAGAGCCCCGAGCAGGTTACCGATTTGTGGCTAAAGAGGAGGGCTAAACCACGAGCCTGGCGGGTGGTGGTGTTAATTAATTGTTAACTATTTAGCCACGCCTTTAATGGATTTGTTTATCTAGGCGGTGGTACACTTGGCACTGGCTGGGCCCCCTGAACTTATGTGAGAGTAGGTTGGGTTTGTAGGCGGGGAAGGCTAGGCAAGTTTCTCGTTTTTCTGCTTGCCAACGCGCAGATCGGCCTGGGTCTGTCAGGGAAGAGGCGGAACGATGGCCCAAATACACCAAGGAGAGATGAGGACAGTGGAAACTAATTTCCCCAAATGTCGCCAGTGCAACGACGGAGATCTCGTGCCTTTTTCCGATTTTGGAACACAGTCCGCGCCAGTGCACTACAAGGCCTGGGTATGCACCAACCCTGACTGTGGGTTCAACTTGAAGATCCGCAGCGGCGACGTGATGATCAACGAGCCCGTCATAGACGCACGGCAACAACGGCACGTGCCCATGGCCCGAAGCTGGGCAGCAACAGGACGCTAGCTCCAGCAACTCGACAATGAATTCCGTGTCCACAAAGATGCCGGCCATGTGCACTGGACTGAGGCTGCGCACCGTTTGACGCGACCACAGGCGATGCTGAGTGCCGCGCGCGGCTCAGGAAACAAGCTGCCTATAGGACAGGTACACCAATTCAGCCGAGGCACCGGAGTGTCTCGGCCTTCCTTGTTTCCTCAGAACGACCACCCCAAAGAGCCAAGCTGACTTGGCACCGATTGTCCGACTTATCGTGAGTGGCACCGATCTTGCACGCCCACTTTTCCGAACTGACGGTAGATGGGTGGAAGACTTGTGGCCATTCAAACGGGCAAGGCAGATGCAGAAATCGAAAGAGATGTCAAAGATACCCTGTACGCCGACGTGCGGCTGAATTCGGAGAATATTGACGTTGAGATTCGCAATGGCACGGCCTACCTGTCCGGGTTCGTGCCAAATGAAACCCAAAAAGCTGTTGCCAGAGCTTTGGCAGACAGGATCAAGGGCGTGAAGCGAGTTATTGACGGGCTTACCATTACTCCCTTGCATCCTAGAGGCGAAGTGGATATCATGGCGGATGTAGTTGCAGGATTGGCTGCTGACAGCCTGGTGGACGAGGACAAGATAGAAGTTCAGGTGGTGGACGGGGTGGTGTACCTTAGGGGCACCGTGAACTCACATACGGAGCGAAGAGCCGCCTTCGATGACGCCAGTGCAATCGCGGGGGTGGTGGATGTGATTAACGAACTGCTGGTGGCACCGAGGTTCGCACGAAGTGACCAGGAGATCGAGGCGGAGGTGCGATATCAACTGTTTTTGAACGTCAAGGTGGATGTCGATGAGTTGAAAGTCGGCGTGAAGCATGGGGTTGTGCGCTTGAGCGGCAACGTGGCCACCCAAGAGCAGCGCTGGGTAATCGACGAGCTGGCTAGGTGGGTGCCGGGCGTGATCAACGTGGTGAATGACTTGGTGGTTGTCACCGTGCAGGGTCCCTAGCGTTTGATCAGTGTTTGGCTAGTCTAGGTGACACATTGAGGAGGGATGGAGAAGTGAATAGCTCGGGCGGAGAGGCCAAAATCGAGGAGAAAGTGGCCAAGTTTGTGGCAAGGGCCAAGGAACGCGGCTATGTGACGCTAGAGGAAGCTGTGCGAGCAGTGAATCCACAAGTCAGAGTCCAGGACGTCAAGCATGCACTAAAGCAGGCAGGCGTGAAGTTACCAGACACAGAAGAGACGGTGGATACTCCAGAGGTCTGGGAGGAGGAGCCTGACGTCGAGGAGTTCGTCGAGGAAGAACTGATAGAGGCGGAGGAGGAAACGCCGCCCCCCGAAGTAGAGGTGGCTGCGGAAGCGGCAGAAGAGGCTGAGCAGGAGGGGATGGAGGCGTTGGCCCTCTACCTGCGAGAAATAGATCGTTGGCCACTGCTGTCGGCGCAACAGGAGGTCGATCTAGCTAAACGGATCGAGCGCGGGAAGTTGGCCGCGAGGAACCTGGCCAGAGATCAGGAATTTAGCGTCCGAAGAAGAGCGACGTTGGGAAAGAACATTAGTGATGGCGATGCTGCCCGTCGCGCGCTTATGGAGTCCAACCTGCGGCTGGTCGTGAGCGTGGCGAAGCGCTATATGGGCCGTGGTTTACCTCTTCTTGATCTCATTCAGGAGGGTAACATAGGGTTGTCCAGAGCTGTAGAGAAGTATGACTACACCAAGGGCTTCCGATTCAGCACCTATGCTCATTGGTGGATAAGACAGGCCGTTACCAGGGCAATCGCGGATCAGTCAAGAACGATACGCGTGCCGGTACATATGATCGAGCTAATCGGAGCCTACCACAATGCGGCACGAAGACTACAGCAGCTTTTGGGCAGAGAGCCCACTGCGGAGGAGGTTGCCCTTGAGATGCAGATCGCTCCCCAGCGGGTTAGAGAAATCGTGAGGGCTTCGCGCCAGCCGATCTCCTTAGAGGCACCTATTGGCGAGGAAGAGGAAAAGGTGGCCGATCTCATTGCCGACAAGCTGGTCCGACCACCAGCCGAAGTCGCGGTGCAACTCCTTCTGCGCGACGAGGTCGACAGGGCGCTGGAAAAGCTGGTAAGCCGCGAACGTGAGGTATTAAGGCTACGTTTTGGGCTGGCCGATGGGCGGCCACATACCCTTGAGGAGATCGGGGCAGCGCTTGGCGTGAGCCGGGAAAGAGTGAGGCAGATCGAGAAAGAGGCTCTCGCCAAGCTGCGAAGCCCGGAACTCAGGGACAAGCTGAAAGAGTATTTGGAATAGAAACCGTTCTGTGGCGCAGGTGTACGCGGGATTGCGGAAATGCCCGAGCACAACGCGACCCCGCTGCGTCCTCCTATGGAAGGACGCCCCTACGTCTATGTCTCGCTAACTACCGCCTGCGGCACTATCTCATCGAGATCTTGCCGCGTGGCTTGCCTTCGACCTCTCTAAGCGCCTGAAGGATGACTTCGTCATCGCGCTGCTCATCAAGGGGTACCAATTGCTTCCAGCGAATTACCCCTTGCTTGTCGATGACAAACGTCACGCGCTCCGAAAAGCCTTCGGGGCGCAATACGCCGTAAGCTTTTGAAATCTCCCGCATGAAATCGCTCAGCAACGGGTAGGATCGAACGCCGCATTTTTGGCAGAAAGCTTCGTGAGCTGGCACGCTGTCCACGCTCATGCCCAGAACCTGGGCATCCAACTCCTCGAACTTGGGCAGATCTCGCTCCAAGCTGGGGAGTTCCCTTTCTCAGACAGGCGTAAAGTCCTGGGGGTAGAAGAAGAGGACGACGTTCTTCTTTCCCTTGAAGTCGCCAAGATGTACGCGGCGACCGCCAGTTGCAGGAAGAGAGAAATCGGGAGCCTTTTGGCCGACGTCGACCATTGATTGTACCTCCTAACTCAAACTGTGACCGTGACAAAGGTCTCACTCTTTGAAGAAGTCTAACTGGTAAATGACCGGCAAGTTCCGTGCCACGTCAATTCACAGAGCCAGAAGGGAAGAACCAGCCGCCTCCAATCCCCAATGGATGGAGGTGGGCGGGCATATCACACCTATGCAGCTTTTTCCCTCACTATGCGTACTTGCCTAATGCGCCGGCCCCATACGGAAAGGATGGTTACAAACAGGCCATCTATGACCACGGTGTCGCCCGGACTGGGGATGCGACCAAGGTGGGCGTAGATCAAGCCACCCAAGGTCTCGTACTCGCCGCGACCCTCGAGGCGAAGCTTGAGAGCCTCGTTGAGCTCATCCAGGGACGTCTTTCCCGAAGCGATTACCTCTCCACGGTTGGTTATCTCGAGGTGTTTCTCCACGGTCTCGTACTCGTCGTGGATCTCACCAACGATTTCCTCCAGCAGGTCTTCCAGCGTAACTATGCCTGCCGTGCCACCGTATTCGTCGACGACTACGGCCATGTGTACGCGACTGTGCTGCAGCTCAGAGAAAAGCTCACTCACCTTTTTGGTCTCGGGGACGAACGAGGCGGGCCGTGCAAGCTCGACGATGGTGGTGATGCTGACGAAGCCACCATAATGCTTCAGCAGGTCCTTGGCGAAAAGAATCCCGATTATGTTGTCCAGGGAGCCGTCGAAAATGGGCACTCGGGAGTAGCCAGCGCTGAGAAAAACGTCGAGAGCTGCCCCGGGGGTTGCATCTTTTGGCAGGGCAACGATGTCCACCCTAGGCACCATAACCTCCCGAACGAGAGTGTCAGCAAAGTCGAAGACCCCCTGGATCATCTTGCGCTCGATGGGTTCTACAATTCCTTCTTGCTCGCCAGCATCGACGAGGGAGCGTATCTCATCCTCGGTTACCTCGGGTATTTGAGCCTTCTCAGTGCTACCTAGCAGGCGAAGGATGGAGTTGGTGGTGAAAGTGAGCAGCAGGACGACAGGCGTCATAGCAGAGGCGAACCAATCGATTGGTCTGGCCACGGCTATGGCAATGCGTTCCGCATAAGTGACGGCTAAGTTCTTGGGTACCAACTCACCGAAAATGAGTGTGGCGAAGGCCACCAGGATGGTCACAATGGCCAACGCCAGTAGACCACTGGCTTCGGCGACCAGCGGAATCGCGCTCAAGACTTCTTGAAGCAGGCCCACCGCGCTTACTGCCCCAACCGCCGAGGCGAAGAACCCTGCCAACGTGACGCCGACCTGAATGGTCGCAAGGAAGCGGCCTGGATTGTCGCTGAGTCGAAGCAACGCCCACGCGGAGGGGTTCCTGCCGTCTTCTGCCAGTTGTCTAATTCGGGTCTTGCGCACGGAAACGATGGCTATTTCCGATGCCGCAAAGAAGGCATTGATGATGATTAGAATGGCTATGAGAGAAAGCTGCAATGATAAAAGCGTCACCGTACCTTGTCCTGAGCCAGAATCGGTTCATTTTGTTAACCAGCAATCTTCGTACCATTTCTGTTTGAAGTATCCCCCCCAGGCTGATAGAATTATGGCAGACAAATGTGTTTGTTGAATCGATGGGCCTGGGTAGGAGGTTCCAATGGTTTGCAAGAACTACACCGGTGGGAAGTGGGTGGAATCAGCCAGCGGCGAGACTTTCGAGAGCCTCAATCCGGCGACCCGGGAGGTCTTAGGAACAGTAGCGAAATCCGATGCCAGGGATGTCGACAAGGCCGTGGAAGCAGCGTCCCAGGCGTTTCCAACCTGGCGCCGATATCCTGCGCCGCGCCGCGCCGAGATCCTTTTCCGCGCAGGCGAGATCCTATTGCGTCGTAAGGAGGAGTTGTCCCGGCTGGTCACACAAGAAATGGGCAAGGTAATCAAAGAGGGTCGCGGCGATGTCCAGGAGGGCATCGACATGACTTTCTATATGGCCGGCGAAGGGCGGAGGTTATTCGGACACACCGTGCCGGCGGAGTTGCCCAACAAATTCGCTCTATCCGTGCGCGATCCGGTTGGCGTGGTGGCAGCCATAACACCATGGAACTTTCCCGTAGCGATTCCCACCTGGAAGATAATGCCTGCGCTGGTGAGTGGAAACACCGTGGTTTTCAAGCCTTCCAGCGATACGCCCTTGCTCGCCAGTAAGCTGGTGGAGGTCCTGGAGGAAGCCGGCTTGCCGCCCGGCGTGCTGAACCTGGTGCTGGGGCCAGGCAGTAGCGTTGGGGACGCCCTGGTCGTGCATCCAAAGGTAAACGTGATATCGTTTACTGGGTCAACCGATGCTGGGCGGGGTGTCGCGCTGAAGGCGACCCAATCCTTGAAGCGCGTTTCCTTGGAGATGGGCGGCAAGAATGCGATCATTGTTATGGACGATGCCAATGTGGACCTGGCCGTCGACGGGATAGTTTGGAGCGCGTTCGGCACCGCGGGCCAGCGCTGTACGGCGGCGAGCCGAATCATCGTGCAGCAAGGCGTAAAAAGGGCGCTGACTGACAAGCTAGTGGAGAGAGCTGCCAGCTTGCGGCTTGGTAACGGTCTGATCGAAGAAACAGACGTCGGGCCGGTGATTAACGCGACACAGCTTCAGAAGATCCATCGTTACACGGAGATAGGCGCTAAGGAAGGCGCTACTCTGCTCACGGGCGGGCACATCTGTAGCCAGGGGGCGTGCTCGAAGGGATTCTTCTACGAGCCCACCATCTTCGACAACGTTCGTCCGGAAATGCGGATTGCGCAAGAAGAGATCTTCGGCCCAACCGCGTGCATTATTACCGTGGCTGACCTCGATGAGGCCGTGATGGTAAATAACGCTACTGGGTATGGTCTTTCCAGTTCCATTTATACCCAGGACGTCAACAAAGCCTTTGCGGCGATGAGGGACATCGCTACGGGGATCGTGTACGTAAACGCGGGTACAATCGGGGCAGAGGTACACCTGCCTTTTGGCGGCACGCGCGGCACCGGCAACGGGCACAGAGAGGCCGGGCAGGCGGCCTTGGATACTTTCACCGAGTGGAAGTCGATCTACATAGACTTCAGCGGACGTCTGCAAAGAGCGCAGATCGATTTGGCCTGAGTGGCCAAAGGCCGGGTGCCTGATCGGGACGCTTGCTATCTGCCGTTTGCCAAGGGGAGCACTCATTTGGCAATTGCCACGCACAGCGCCCAAACCGAGGCTGCCCCGCCTTTTTTGAGAGCAACCGCGCACGCATCCAGCGTGGCGCCGGTGGTGCTGACGTCGTCGATAAGAAGGATGCTGCGCGCCCTTAGATCCGGGTTTGCGCATGCAAACGCTCCACGCACATTGTCCAGGCGCCCTGCGGCCGGTAAGCCCATCTGAGACTCGGTATGCCGAACGCGCTGCAGGCAATCAGCTTCCAGCGGTAGTTTGGCCATCTGCGCCACCTCCCGCGCGAGAAGCTCGGCCTGATTGTATCCCCTTTCGGCAAGCCTCTGTGAGTGGAGAGGGACAGGGACGAGGACATCGGCGGAGATGTTCCAGGAGGTAAGGTATTCGTCCAGCAGTGCCGCGAGAGGCCGAGCCAGGTGCTGCGCGCGATTATACTTGAACCTGTGGATAGCTTTACGTAGCGCGCCTTCAAAGAAATACGGGGCGCGAGCACCATCATAACTCGGACGTGTTCGCCAGCACGTATCGCATACTTCGACACCTGCGGTGTGTCGTCCGCAAACGCGACAAATGGGCGGCATTACTTGGGGGAAGCCAGCAATGCAGGTGGGGCAAAGCCATTCACCCCGGCGCTGGCACCCATAACACCGTGGGGGGAAAAGAACGTCGAGTAGCGCCTTGGTCCAGGCTCCCACTCTGTTTTCTCACCTTCCGGTCAGGCTCTTTACCAGACTTGGCAGCGCGGGGCCAAGGGTAATGACGTAGATTGACGGAAAGATGAGGAAGATCATCGGGAAGATCATCTTGATGGGAGCCTGATGGGCAAGCTCCTCGGCTCGCTGCCGGCGGCGCATCCTCATCTGTTCGGACTGCACGTGCAAAACCTTAGCAATACTCACCCCGAGTTGGTCTGCCTGCACAATCGCGCTGACAAAAGTTGCCACGTCGGGCACTTCCGTTCTCGTCACCACGGCTCTCAAGGCATCGCGCCGAGACTTGCCCATCCTCATCTCGGAAAGGACCCGCCCGAATTCGCCCGCCAGGGCGTTCTGCCATTTCTGCGTCACCTTGCTTAGCGCTGCATCAAAGCCCAAGCCAGCCTCCACAGACACGGTGAGCAGATCCAGGGCATCCGGCAGGGCCTTCGTGATTTCCTTTTGCCTCGCCCTTATCCTTGACCCCAACCAGATGTTGGGGAGGAAGTAACCGAGAAGCGTGGCTACGAGGGCCAATCCACTCGCGTGCAGGAGCAGGCCACTCCTCGCCGTGAGGAAGAAAGTCAAGCTCCCAAGGAGAAGCCCGACAAGACCTTTGATGCCCAGGAAATCGGCCACGTCGAGCTGGCGAGGATTACCCGCCAGCACGAGGTTGTGTCGAAGCTGCTCGATGGTTTTTGGTGGCGTGAATCGAACGAGAAAACCAGATAGCGAACGAGCAAGTGGAGCGAGGACCCTCTGTGAAAACGGCTGCCGCAGCTCGAGCTCCTCCAAGTTTCTCGCAGGGACGGCGTATTGACTCAGCCGCGAGCGCACGGCATCTCCTTCGCTCGCGCGAAGCATCAGCCCTGTAAAAATGAGAATTACACTCGTCGTGGCAAGCAATGCGAGAAGAAGTGCCATACCAGGATTACCTTACCCTTTCTAGACCTCGATATTGACGATTCGCCGGATTGCCACAAATCCTAGAAGAATCAGGATGCCGCTACAGATCGGGAGAGCTATCACGGGAAAACAAATCACAATGTCGGTCGAGAACAATTGCATCATATACCTAGAATTCAAGAGAAACAAGATGCCGCCCAGGCCAATCGGAAGGAAACTTATGACGTAACCGCTGGCAGTCTGCTGGGCTGTTAGAGCTCTTATCTCACCCTTGATTCGGATCCGTTCGCGGATTGTGGTGGCAATGGAGTCAAGAATCTGGGCCAGATTGCCTCCAACCTCATGCTGAATGTTAACGGCGTTCACCATCAAGTCAAGGTCTTCGCTGTTCATGCGCCGCACCAGATTGGCCAGAGCGTCTTCTGGACTCAACCCAAGGTTAACTTCACGCACGACTCGCCCAAACTCTTCCCTCGTCGGCTCAGGCGATTCACGAGCAACCAACTCGAGGGATTGAAGTAGGCCATATCCGGAACGAAGTGAGTTTGCTACCAGCAGGATGGTGTCACCGAGTTGGTCGTTGAACGACTTAAGCCGAGCGCGTTGGCGTCGATTAACATACATCCTTGGAAGATAAAAGCCCACAACGGCAGCGATAAGAGCCAGGCCCGGATTGTGTGAAATGACATAGGCTGTCGCGGGCAGCGAAACAACGGTGACGGCGTTCAACATAAGGTACTCGGCCACGGTCACCTGCAAATTGGCGCGGGCGAGGTCACGGGCGATGTTGGCAGCAAAACCGCTTCCGGCGACGGACTTCTCGATTCTGGCGGCAATTGGCGACGAAGGTGTCGATTGGGCAGGATGGGCTAGCGGCCTGCTGGGCTGGAGGCCGAGACGTTGCGAAACGTCGATCCGAACCGAAAGAACGCGGTGAAGACCCAAAAAGAGCAAGAGTATGGCAAAGAAGGCAAGGGTAGCCATCAAGAAAGGTAGACTCACCGTATCTCACCTAAAAAGTCGCGTATCGAAGCCGAATACGCCGGGCGGCAGGTAGATGCCGTAGGACTCGAGCTTAGTAGTGAACTTGGGTCGAATTCCCGTGGGACGAAGTCGCCCGACGATGCGCCCGTCTTCGACTCCGGTCTGTTCAAACACGAAGAGGTCTTGCAGGACGACGGTGTCGCCCTCCATCCCCACAACCTCGGTCACGTTCACCACGCGCCGACTGCCGTCGCGGAGCCGTTCCATGTGGACGATCAGGTCAAGGGCCGAGGCGATCTGCTCTCTGATAGCGCGCAAGGGCAAGTCCATTCCCGCCATCAAGACCATAGTCTCAAGTCTTCTCAGGGTGTCCCTGGGACCATTTGAGTGCGCCGTCGTCAATGACCCGTCGTGGCCGGTGTTCATGGCCTGCAGCATATCCAGTGCCTCGCGGCCTCGACATTCGCCCACGACAATGCGGTCCGGCCGCATTCTGAGGGCATTGATGACGAGATCGCGTATGGTGATTTGCCCTTTGCCCTCGACGTTCGGGGGTCGGCTTTCCATCGTCACTACGTGCTCCTGTCGCAACTGCAACTCGGCGGCATCCTCGATGGTGACGACGCGTTCATCGCCGGGAATGAAGGATGATAGCACGTTCAACAGAGTCGTCTTGCCGGACCCTGTGCCGCCCGATACGACAACATTCAGTCGAGCTGTCACGCAGGAGGACACAAACTCCACCAGTTCGGAGGTCAGCGTGCCAAATCGAATCAGGTCTTCAGATGTAAGCGGAGTTCTGGCGAATTTGCGTATGGTGAGGACCGGCCCGATCAGGGAGACAGGCGGAATCACAGCGTTGACGCGGGAGCCATCTGGGAGTCGGGCATCTACCATTGGCTGGCTTTCGTCGCATCGGCGGCCAATGGGGGAGATGATCCGGTCGATAATCCGCGCCACGTGCCCGTCATCCTTAAAGCATATCTCAGTGCGATGGATTTTGCCCTGCTGCTCGACGTACACTTTGTCAGGCCCGTTGACCATAATTTCCGTGATTGAGTCGTCTTTCAAAAGCGGCTCAATCGGCCCGAGACCAAGGATCTCGGCGGCGATTTGCTCGAAGAGGCGCAGGCGTTCAGCACGTGTAAGGACCGCGCCTTCTTGCTCCAAGATGACGTTGAACAGATCCTCTATCGTATTCCGTACCTTCAAAGTGTTGGTGAGATCCATCTTGGGGTCGAGCTCGCCAATCAACTTGTTTTGAACCCGCGTTTTTAGATCCTGGGTAATCTCCATGAACGCGTCTTTTGCGGGGGTTGCCAGCGGTTTTCTGAGCTCATCGACCCCCTGGCTAGAGGTTGATTCTATTCGCTTGAGAAGGGACATACCGGTTCTCCTTAGCGCGATCCTATCTATTGGCCGCGGATGCGCTCAACCGATGTTTCGCGCGCCCGAAAGGCAACCGATTGGTCCAGCCACTGGCCTGGGGCTTGTGATCGGCCTCGGCCTGTTGGGAAATGGGTTGGGAAACGGGTCTAGATCGCTGCACAGTTTGGCTGCCCAACAGCTTTGCTAGGTCGACGACGCACTTGCTGACAGGGCTATTCCTGCTGGTTAGAACAAAAGGAATGCCTTGGTTTAGCGCATAGGTGACGAGGCGTCCGTCACTCACGATGCTCGCCGCGATTGATCTCTTCAAGCTGGCTTCCACATCGGATACGCTAATACCTCCAGTGCTGTTGGCTCGATTCAGCACCAAAAGTGTTTTGTCGCGCGGGTAACCAAGGGCGTCGGCTACCTCGAGAAACAATTTCACGTTCTTTATCGCGGGCAACTCTAGCGTCAGCACGACCAAGATGTGGTCGGAAACGTCAAGGGCCGCCAGCATCGTGTCTTGAAAAGAGGGCCAAGTGTCGACGAGGACGTAATCGTAGTTCTCCTGCAGCTTACCGAGAATGGTTTTGATTGCCTCGCCAGTGAACAGATCAGCCATCTCAGGACGCGGAGGGGCAAGTAGGACACGCACACCCGAGGAGTGGGACACCATGATGGTGTCCAGGAGCTCGCTATCCATGTGGTCAAGGTGCTTGAGCAGGTCTGCAATGGTCTTGGAGGATTGTATGTTGAGCAGTATCCCCACGTCGCCAAATTGCAGATTGCAGTCGACTACTGCAACCCTCTTTGCGGTCCATTCTCGCAGTGCCACGGCGAGATTACATATTATGGTCGTTCGTCCAACCCCACCCTTGGGACTGAAGACAGTAATCACCCTTCCACCAGATCCGTGGGGCTGGAACGAAGGGGGGCCAGGATGAGGGTCGGCTCCGCGAGCGACGCGGTCACCCCTAAGCTTGTTGACGCGGCGAACGCTATCGGCCAGTTCCTCACCACTGAAAGGCTTGATAAGAAACTCGCGTGCCCCTGCCAGCATCGACCGACGCAAGTAGTCTGTCTCACCCTGTACCGACATCATGATGATTTGACTGGGCACTCCGAGCGTCTGGATGCGCTCCGTAGCCGTAATGCCATCCAGACCAGGCATATTGATGTCCATTAGTACAACATCTGGGTGGAACTGCTTCACCAAATCGACAGCTTGCTGGCCATCCATAGCGCTGCCGATCACCTCAAGATCCCTCTCGAAATACAAGAGCTTCTTGAGGTTCTCATGCGTGTCGAGGATATCGTCAGCGATCAAGACGGTGATCTTGTCAGAATTAGGCAACGAAAGGCCCCTCCGGTCGATGAAATGCAACAGCAGTGACGCTCAGGGCGCCCTCACGCCATAGCGGTCGAGAATCGATTTGATGGTGACGGGTTCTGTTCTGAACACGCGATCATCCCCCGCTGCACGTAAGACCAACTCGATTACCAGATCTTCCGAGTCTTTCATAGCTTTCAGAAAGAGAGCATCCTCGGGATCGACGGCGAAGGTAATGAAGTTAGGCTGCGATTGCTGTGCTTGTGAGGGTGTTGACGAAGCGCCGATCGTCACGATCTTCAGGCTTTGCATCGTGAACTGCGTCACATTCGGGGTAAGGAGTTCGGCGATGCCTTGACCCTGCGCCGGAGTCTTGCCCTTGCCAGGCCTATAAGTGACGACGACGTCGACAGTGTCGCCTGGTTTCGCAATGCCTAGACCCACGATGTTCGACGAAGGGAAAGTAATCATTACTTTCCCCTTTTCGATGACAAAAGAAAGGCCTGCTTGTCCCTTTGTGTCCACAAGTTTTGAAACAAGCACGGTCTCGCCAACGTAGATCTTGGTCGGCGTCATTCGGCCGATAGCCTCCTCCGGCCTTGTCAGGGCGCCTGCTGGGATGAACTCAACGGGCATCTTCTTGCTGCCGATGGCTGATGCCGGTATGATAGACCGCTCCGGTATTTCCTGGACAGCCACGAGCACATCACTGGTCGGCATCTCAGCCTGGGCAGCTCGTTGCGTCAGAAAAAACGTAACCGCTCCTACGGTCAGGGCAAGTATCACGCCCAGGGTTATCAGCGTGAATCCACTTCGTTTTCCACTCATCACCACCGTCCCCGTCCAGGCCCGTTCGCATTTGGGCCGTCGCTCGAGGGAACCGTAGACTATCTCGAGACAGCGCTAGCGGTGCCCCGCAAAGTCACTGACCGATTCGCGACGCGCTCAGATTTGTCTGCCGTCGCGAACGGACGAATATCGATGAAATATGTATCTTCGACGACGGGCAAAATGGTGTTCAGGTCGTACTCTACCGTAACGGTGATGGGGCGACCGAACAGCCCATCCTCTGACTTGACGCGTAGAACTTCCACTCTCACGTTAGACGCAGTTCCGCCCAGGATACCAGCTCGACTTGCGGCTACGGAGGTGACCTCTGCGGAACCTGCACCTGGTTCTTCAGCGAGGAAGTTGGACGCTTCGCGAGCGGATGCGATCAAAACAGCGCCGACGAAGATCCCCCGTCCGAAGTCGATAGCCAACAGGCAAAACCAGGCGACCACGAGCAATGTCAGGAATGTTTCCACAGGGTCACGATCGCGCATAATTGTTCGGAGGCAGCCTGTGAATGCGGCTTTTGGAAGCAAGAGCCCTACCTGCAGATAGGGCTCTTGTCACGCTTGTCAAGCCGGTGAAAACAGGCGCCCGCCAGCCTCCTCAGATAGCAGCGGCGATGCCGCTGAACGTGGAGGACAGATTATTGCCCAAAAGTGTGAGAGCACCGATAACGATGACGGCCACCAGCGCAATAATTAGTCCGTACTCCACCATTCCCTGACCCTCTTCTCGCTTGAACCAGTCTGCCACCTTGTTCACCTCCATTCGATTTTGAGTTGGCCGGCCCCCACCCCTCCCACTTGGCCTGCAGGCTCTTAGCCATCCTCGGCCGCGTTGCCGGCTCACAATCGCGGTCAGCTATGCTGGCCATAGCATAGCCGACGGGATACGGCTAAACAATAGCACACAGGTACTATGGCAAGTGGGAAGCAAGTACTAAAGGAAGGCGTCTGGCGGGGGCAGGTGAGCTATAGCGTGGGGACGTGCACAGAAACTCTCGATCCTTTTTCGGGAGAGCTATCTATGCGTATTGTGCCCCTCACAAGTTGGGCTCGTTCTCTCATCCCGTTTAGCCCAAGCGCACTCCGCCTGGAAGAAGCCAATGCGCTTTGGACGTCAAAACCGCTTCCGTTGTCCTCGACGCTGAGACGGACAGAGTCCTCCAGTAATTCCACGTCGATCCGAATGTCGGTTGGATTGGCGTGGCGACTGGCATTGCCGAGCGCCTCCTGGACGATCCGAAAGAAGGCTGTTTCCACCGCTGGTGGAAGACGCCGCTCGGCGCCGGAAACGGAAAGCTTCACGGGGATCCTGGTGAGCCAGGTAAAAGACTCCGCGTACCGGCGAAGGGTAGGGATCAGGCCAAGATCGTCAAGTATCATCGGATGGAGGTCGAAAATAAACCTCCGAGTCTCCTGAAGTGTGGTGGTCACCGTTTGCCGGAGCCCGGCCAACTCATTTCGAGCGCTTTCCTGATCCCGGCCCAGCAGCCGCTCACAGATCTCCGCCCGAAGAATCAGGTTCGTAAGCGATTGAACGGGGCCATCGTGCATCCGACTCGCAATACGCCGGCGTTCGTCCTCCTGAGCCTGTATTATCTCGCCGATGGCATCCTGACGCACGCCAGAAGAACGTTCTTCGCCGTTGTCGGCTGACGTCGCCTCGCTGGCCTCGCTACCGGCGACATAAGCACCCGCGACAAGGCGGGTACACGCGTCGAGATGCTCCCGGAACCTGAGCAGGCTCTGGCGTTTATACTCTAATTGCTCGAGCCGACCCTTCATTAAGAAGAGCTTCATCTCCATCTCTTGAGCAGACGTGAACGTGTCCTGGATTTCGGGTCGGGTGTAATTTTCGATGTTTGCCTGCATATCGCGCAGTCGCTTGGCTGATTCTGCACCACGAATCGTAAGACGCTCGACCTCCATTGACGACTGCTTGATCAGGACGGAGATCTCCGTGAGCTCTCGCTGAATCGCATCAAGGTCATGATGGCTCTTCACGTTAAGCTCGTTCAGGCGATCGAAGGAGTCTGTTTCTGTCTGCTGCTTGATTCCAACGTGTTGCATCGGCTAAAGCTCTTGCATTTTGATCCACCCTCGGCGCAGCGCGTACACCACCGCTTGTGTGCGGTCATTTACGGCAAGCTTGCGAAGAATGGAGGTAATGTGATTCTTCACAGTCTGATCGCTGATTTTCAGCGCCCGAGCGATCTCCTTATTGCTGTTACCCCTGGCGATGTAATCAAGCACTTCGATTTCCCTGGCAGAAAGGGGCACAAAAAGAGGCTCGATCTCTTGGCCGGCATTGGCAAGCTCCCGAAACTGCTTCAACACACGTGAGGCCACGAGAGGCTTTGTCAATACACTCTCATTAATGAGGTACTCTCCATTACTCACACGGCGTATGGCATCCAGAAGCTCGTCTGGACGGACGTCCTTCAAGTAGAAGGCAGCCGCGCCTACCCTGATGGCCTGGAACAGTTGCTCCTCATCGTCGTAAGCAGTCATCAGGATCACGCCAGCGCGGGGAAGGTGCAGCTTGATGACTCGCGCTACTTCGATGCCGTCGACGGTGGGCATGTGGACATCCACCAAAACCACGTCCGGCGCGATTGCTCTCGAAAGGGCTATTGCCTGCTTGCCATCGGAAGCCTCGCCAACGACATCCATGTCTGTCTCCGCTTCCAGCAGCCCTTTCACCCCCCGGCAGAATATTGGGTGGTCGTCGCAGATCAGCACCCTGATTTTGTCCATCTCTTCTTACACTCCGCTTCTAGTCAGTAGTGACATACTTTTCTCCACTGGCTACTGCCGACGGTACCGCAAGCGTGACGGTTGTTCCCCTACCAGGAGCGCTCACGAAATCGATCCGCCCTCCGATCAACTGAGCCCGCTCCCGCATTGTCATAAGACCGAAATGGCCAGGTTGCTCTTCACCCGATTTGGGGACTTCGAACCCGATGCCATCGTCGGCGATGGCAACCTGGACATAGTCAGGGCCCCGATGCAAAGCGACAGTAACTGCCGACGCTCGACTGTGCTTCTGCGCGTTCTGGAGAGCCTCCTGGATGATGCGGTAAATGGCTGTCTCCTCAGGACTTGGGAGGCGGCCGACTTCAGATAGGTCCAGATTCACCGCGATATGGAAGCGGGCCTGGTAGTTCTCTGCGTAGTGACGAATCATAGCCGGCAGACCCGTTTCCCTCACAGGCGTAGGGCGCAAGTCGAAAATGAACTGGCGCACGTCGACGAGCCCGTCGCGCACATCCCCCTTGAGTCGAGACAACTCTCGTCTTAGCTGGTCGGGCTCCCTGTCGATCAATCGCTCGCAGTACTCCAACTCAAAGATAGCGTTTGCCAGTACCTGTGCAGGCCCGTCGTGTATTTCTCGGGCAAGTCTTTGCCGCTCGCCCTCCTGGGCCTGCAAGATCCTCAGTTGGGTGAGCCTCGACGCATAGCTTTCTGACAGCGCGGCAGGGTCGGTCTCGCCAAGAGCGTAGTGCTCTACGAATTCAGCTAGGTTTATTAGCGAGTTGAGCCTCTGGGCGGCCTTCTGCAGCGAGGCGAGTTGAAACACCAGGTCGCTTTGCCGTCCGGTCAATGAGTCCCTCTCCTGGCACAGACGCGTTATGTCCGAGTGTACCTGGCCGTCGGCGGCATACAACACGCTATGCTCTAGCTTTGATAAGTCGCTCGCTATTTCCTCGAACCTTATTTGCACTTGTTGCTGCTCTGTCATACACTGTGTCTGCATTAGCTTGGCCTTATTGGCCAAACTCTGCAGTCTCTGAAGTTGATAGCGAACCAGATCGGCTGCTGTCTCGATCAGCGCTGCGGCCTGTTGCACTTCCTGACGTGAGTTCAACCGGTATCGACCTCCTGCGTTAGTATACAGCTTACGTCTAGGAGTTACAACATTCATGGAACCTGGGGAGTACTTGTTGGCTATTGACTCGGTCGTGTAGAGTGGTACTTTGGGGTAGGACAAATGCGTCTATTTGCGGGATTTTGGGGGCCACGGTAAGCGAAATGAAGCCAAGCAAAGCATTGGGGCTGTTTCTTCTGATTCTTTTCAGTTACCTGTATTTCTTTTACCTGTGGAGCAACGCCAATGTGAATAGCCACCTAAACCTGGCTTACGCCATCGTGGATCAGCACACACTGAGCATCGATGCTTACCACCTCAATACGATAGACAAGGCATTTCACAAAGGACACTTTTACAGTGACAAGGCCGTAGGCGCCTCGCTGCTGGCAACGCCGTTCTACGCCGCCATCAGGGCGGTGGGTCCGCCGGCTTTGGCAGGAGGCGGCAAGCTAGACTTCTTTACTGCCTACCTGATCACTTT
The DNA here is from genome assembly GCA_016210495.1 of Chloroflexota bacterium. The sequence continues at coordinate 15,156 of JACQUC010000186.1, read as the reverse complement.
CCTCGTGATCGGCATCCCGTCGGCCATATTCGGCAGCTTCTTCTACAGGTTCTTGGAAGAGATGGTTCCGGTCGAGTACGACAGAATGACCATAACAATCGGGTATGCGCTCGGGACGATGGCCTACCCATTCTCGATAGCGTTCTTCAGTCACCAACTGGCGGCGATACTGCTTTTCTCGAGCTTCATGATGCTCTACTTGGTGCGGCGGGGGCGGCTGCGGCTTATGCACGTTGGTGTGGCGGGAACATTGGCGGGGTATGGCGTTATCACGGAATATCCTGCCACAATTGCTGCCCTGGTCCTGGGTCTATACATCCTGCCCGGAGCAGGGGGACGAAAGCGGCTGGCAATCTTCGTGGCCGGAGCCGTCCCCTGGATCGTTCTGGCCGCGACGTACAACACGGTTGTCTTTGGCAGCCCGCTATCTCAGGGATACGCGTCGCTGGCGGGGGCTGAGGAATTCATCGAGGAGATGGGCAAAGGTCTTATGGGCATCACTTACCCTCGGCTGGACGTGCTGTACAATACCACATTTAGCACGTACAGGGGATTGTTCTACTTCTCGCCCTTTCTCATTTTGACCCCACTCGGGTTATATGTCCTTTATCGGCGGCGCGATTTGCGCATTGAATTTTGGATGATCCTTTTCCTGGTGCTGATTTACCCTCTCTACAACTCCGCCTACGCCTTCTGGCACGGCGGAGCCAGTCCCGGCCCCAGGCACTTGACCATCATCTTGCCCTTCATGGCCTTGGCGTGTGGACTCGCCGTACCGAGACAACGCATCTTGGCATCCTTGATGGTTGCGGTGTCCGTTTTGTTCACCACGCTAGTGGTTGCCACCAACCCAACTCCTCCAACCTGGCTGCCGCATCCCTTGCTGCAACTTTCGGTGATGAACTTCCTAAGCGGGAACGTAACCGGCAACTGGGGCACGTTGTTTGGCCTGGATGGTGCCTCGGGTCTGATTCCACTGGGGGCAGTATGGGTTCTGGGCATAGCCCTGTTGTATCGACGCAGCCAGGCCGGACGTGCCTCGGTCACGGCTTCGGATTCCGATAGACCACGTATTCGCCCTGCCTGAACACGGCCTGCCATTCCGTGCGTATCTTCTCGACGATCCTGGCCTCTTCGGGCATGCTGGCCGCCCAGATCTCCGAAAACCGATCCAAGACCACGAGCTTCGCCCGGGTGTAACGTGGGTCGTAGACGAATCGCTCGGGTGGCATCTTCTCCGGATAGAAGGCTGTGCCCTTGCCCTCTGCAGCAACAGACTGGAGCAGATCCGCTGTCCGCGCCCTGTAAAGCCAGGAGGTGTTTGGGGAGACCAAGACGACGTCATGTGGTGTAGTGAGGCTGTTGACCACCTCCGCGGCAGCCCGCGCATCATCCGGGGTTGAAACGAGGAAATCGTCAATCTTTGTGCGCAGCACGGTTTGGATGCCCACAACGTCGATGATCGTCGCCGCGGCGAAGGGCGTGAACAAGACCACGAAAACCATTAGTGTGGCAACGGTGGATCGCACGGCTGGCCAGTGTAGACAGGAGGGCAACGAGATTGTTAGCCAGGACTGAACATAATCGAAGCCGCGATCGACCAGCACCGACAGCCCCAGACAGACGAAGGGCAAGATCGGGACGGCAGTGCGAAAGAAGGGATTCACTGGCCGAATCTTGAGAATAATAAAGAGCATCAGGGCAACGAATACCAGCAGGACCATTCTGGCCTTCCTGGAAGGCACGAGAAAGAGGCCTACCAGACCCAGAGGTATCCAGTAGTCGAAAGTTAACAAGTTGTGATAGCTTACGCCCAGCACGATAGACTGAACCAGCAGATTGTCCCCTGCCGCCCTGGACCAATTGTGCACCCAATCGGACAGGAACTCCGAGGGCAACAGGCTGAGCATCACAAGTGCGTATGAAACCGGCGCAGAAAGGCTGGCGACTACCACGTGCGCGAAGTTGGCGCGAGCGATGAACCACGCGAGCAAAACCACGGCGACGATAAGAAAGACCCCTTCCTGGTCGCTTACCATCCCCAGCCCGGCCAAAAAGCCTGCCAAGAGCAGGTGCCTGGCCGCGCTTTTGCGGCCCGTCTGATGCGTGGCCTTCCAGGTGAGGTATACGACGAGCATAGAGATGAGCATTAACAGGTTGTAAGAGTACCCCCAGCGGTTGTGAGCCACCGCAAGCGGGTAGATGGCAAAGATGCTGCTGGCCAGCAGGCCGATTCTCGGCCCAGCGATTTCCCTTCCTAGTGGATAGAGCGCCGCGGTCGTCAGGACGCCGAGAGTGGCAGTCAGCCCCCGCAGAACCAGGATATCGGGGCCAAAGAGGCTAAAAAGAAAAGCTGACACCAGATAAAACAATGGCGGGTGCTGGACGAAGGCGAAGGTAGTGGCGTACATCTGCATCCGTCCCTGAGAGAGGTTCCAAGCGATGTTGATGTTGTACCCTTCGTCCAAATCCCAGCCGGGGTTGGTACCAAGGTTGTAGTAACGCAGATACGCGCTGATCCCGAGAACCACCGCTAGGGCAACTAGATGACAGATTCGGGGAGCAGGCCATGGCCGATTCACGCTGAGCGACTGGCCGGGTGCCTTCGTCGAATCGGCCTGCGCCAGCCCATCAGATGCGGGTGGCGGCGTCTCTTTCAACATACCTTTCATAGCCGGTTGGTGGCCTCCACCGGATCGTCGGCGGCGGGCTGCACAAGGCGGCGCTGGTGCACAATCCCTGCAAGCAGAAAGAAACCGTTGAGGTAGACGTAGCTGAGGAGGCTGCGCCAGGAGAACCACAATGGCAGGGTGGCGAGCACTACAGCCGCCTCTTTGTAGCGCGCGTACCGCCAATAGTACCAGCCTATGGCCGCAAGGAATGAAAGTGACTCGAACGACACGTACACCCATTTGGGCCACAAGGGTATGACCCCGGACACGCCTAGAGCAATCAAACCACTGCCCATTGGGAGCATCGGGTCAAGTAGAGGTGAGAGTAGACTATCAGCCCACAACTGAGGGGCGGACACGGCAAATGGTACGTTGAGGGCAACGAAGATCAGCGCGGCTATGCTAGCCCGTCTTGCAGCCTCTCGCAGCCCGTGTTCTTTGCCAGCCATCACCAGATAGAAAGGCACGAAGAACCATGCCAGTTGTTTGGTGGCGAGCGCCGCGCCCAAGGCGCTCGAGGACAGCAAGCTTTTGTCGCGCCACATCCAGGCCACAAGGAGCGGCAGCGCCCATAGAGGCTCTGGGAGACCACCTGACGTGAACCTGATGACAACCACGTTGGACACCAGGGCCAAGACCACTGAGTTCTTCACAGCGGGGTCTGCGCGATGGTGAATAAGGAGGACCATGAGAATCATAAGCGCGGCGTAGACAAACCTGGTATCGGTAACCCCCAGGCTGATGAAAGGAGCAATGAACAGGAACGAGCCTGCCGGATAGGGCATTTTCGTCTCGACGCTCCCGTCGGCAAGTCTGGTCGCGAACGATTCGGGCATGTTGAAGCGAGCCAGGCACCGCTGCATATCGAAATCGGCATACGGATGCCGGCCATCGAGAAGCAGCTCGGCAGCGCATTGTGGAGTGGCGAGGGTGTCGACAAGGTACGGTTGGATCGAGGTCAGTGTGCCCACGTGCATCAAGAAAGACAGGCAACCGGCGAAAAGGACGTATGAGTTGATCCAACGCGGTGGTGATTCGCGCGCAGCAAGTATGAGGAGGCTAAAGGCAAGTAGCCCAAACACGACGATCTCCACCGCCAGGAGAGCGTTGGCGGTGTTGAAGAGCTTGAGCTCCAGCTCCTCCGCGTACAGAAGGATGCTGGCGGCCAGCAGTATGAGCACAATCCTCGACCAGGTTGCCGCTCTCATATCTGGTATTGTAGTCTGAGGGTGGCAATTTAGAAATGAGACGATAGTACCAGGGTGACGAGTACAGATTTCCTTCTGCGGGGATGCCGTAGTGACGACCTGCGGGACTGTCTCATAGGCATCAACTTGAGGTGAATCCCGAACTGAGGGATGTCGGCTGAAGATGTAGCTAATGTAGGGGCGAACGGCGTTCGCCCCCGGCGCTGGCACGCGGGTGTGGCAATTCGACGCGTACTCCGATAAGGGGACATCCGGCCGACGTTTTACACGATGGACAGGCGTCTCTGTCGGATCGGGAGACCGCACGGGGCGAACGGCGTTCGCCCCTACATTATGACGGTCGAACGCCTGTGGGCATCGGCTTGCTTTGAGTTGATGCCCACAAGACGACCCGCCGGGTCGTCTCTACAAGGGTCTAGCTCTCCGTGCCGGACGGCTCCGCGGACCGATCGGCCGCCGAGCCTCCCAGCAACTTCTTCGTCTGGTCGAGGAACGACGTCAGGATGTCGATGGGCACGGGAAAGATGATCGTAGAGTTCTTCTCCACGGAGATCTCCGTCAGGGCCTGCAAGTAACGCAACTGGATGCTGGCAGGCTCCTGGGCGATGACGCGGGCCGCCTCGCGGAGGTTTTGAGCAGCGGCGAGCTCGCCCTCGGCGTGGATGAACTTAGCGCGTTTCTCTCTCTCGGCCTCGGCCTGCTTGGCCATGGCGCGCTTCATAGTGTCAGGCAGCTCCACGTCCTTGACTTCCACGACGCTGACCTTGATGCCCCACGGCTCGGTCTGCTCGTCGATGATCTGCTGAAGCCGCTGGTTAATCGCCTCGCGCTGAGACAACAGCTCGTCCATCTCAGACTGGCCCAGAACGCTCCGCAGCGTCGTCTGGGCAATTTGAAAGGTAGCCCTGACGAAGTCGGTCACCTTCACCACGGCGTCTTCAGGGTTGATCACGCGGAAATACACCACTGCGCTGACTCGCACGCTGACGTTGTCTCTGGTGATAACCTCCTGAGGAGGTACCTCCATGGTGACGACGCGGAGGTCAATCTTTTGCATTCGATCGATGAAGGGGATGATCAGGAAAAGTCCGGGACCTCTTGCGCCAACCAGTCTACCGAGACGAAAGATGACGCCGCGCTCGTATTCCTGCACGATCTTGATCGCCGCGCTCAATAGTGGCAACACCACCACTATGGCGACTACGACCACCCAAAGAAGAGTGAGCATTGACGGGTCCTCCTTACTTATTTGTAGGATTCGGTTCCTACTTCACGGTCAATTATAGCAGGAAGGCCAGCCGCCCGCTAGGCTTTCCGAACCAACAATCTAAAGCCCTGAATGGCGACTACCCTGACCTTGGCCCCCCGTGGAATGTTTGCGTCTTCCGCAATGGCTTCCCATCTCTCGCCCTGCAAGAAAACAATTCCCCTAGGGTCTAGATCGGTTCTGGTCTCGGCGACAGCGTCAATCAGCCCCTCCCTACCAGTGCTAGCCCTGCGGTGCAGGACAGCGGCGGCCTTGCCCACCACGAAGATGAAGAAGGCGGAGGTGGCGCCGACCACGGCGGCGATGGTCGTCCACGGAATCGTGAAATAGGGCACCTCGGTGTTTACAAGCAGCATGGAACCCAGCAACATCGACAGGATGCCTCCTGCCAGCAGAAGGCCGTGCGACTGGATCTTGATTTCGGCGATGAACAGAATGAAGGCGAACACGATGAGCGCCAGTCCGGCATAGTTCACCGGCAACGTCCCGAGGGCGAAGAAGCCCAGCAGGAGGCAAATACCGCCAACCACACCTGGGAAGATGGACCCGGGATTTGCCAGCTCGAAAATCAAGCCGTTGATGCCTAGAATCATCAGGATGTACGCTATGTTGGGGTCGCTAATGGCGAGAAGGAATCGCTCGATGACGTTCATTTCGACGAGGTCGATACGCGCCGAAATGGTTTGGACGGTAACCTGGCCCCCGGCCAACTCAACCACACGACCGTTGGCGGCATCGAGCAGCGAGGGCAGGTCGGGGCTGAGGAGGTCGACTACTCTTAACTTCAGTGCCTCAGACTCCGTGGCGTTGGCACTCTCACGCACCATCTTCTCGGCAAACTCCACGTTGCGCCCACGCCGCTCGGCGAGACTCTTGATTCGGGACACGGCGTCGTTGGTAACCTTCTCCTCCATGGTCTTGTCGGGTTGAGCGGAATCGCCCGCAGGGGAGCCCATAAATACAGGGTGGGCCGATCCAATGCTGGTGTTGGGCGCCATGGCGGCGACGTGGCCGGCCATTGCAATGAAGGCACCGGCCGATGCTGCGCGCGCCCCTTGCGGATAGACGTACACGATGACGGGAATCTGGGCGTTGACGATGCGCGTGATGATATCGCGCATCGCGGTATCCAGACCGCCAGGGGTATCAAGCTCAATGACGACGGCACGTGCACCGTTCTGCTCGGCCAGGCCGATCCCGCGATCGATGTAGTTGGCCGTTACCGGGTTTATGACTCCATCGACGCGCAGAACGACCACGTGGCCGTTGTCGGCGGAGACCGACGGAGCCACGATGAGTAGGATCAGCGAAAGGGCGATTTGCAGGAGCGATAGCTTTCGAATAATAGACATCAATCGTCTTTCCTAACTAAGCGGTTAGCATTGGCTGCGAAAAAACTGCAAGGCATCGTCTCTCCTGATGGTCTTTTGCTCCTCGGTGCCAAGGTTCTTGACTACAACGGTGTCGCCGGCGATCTCGTCTGGCCCAATGATGACGGCCCAAGGGATGCCCTTGCGGCTGGCGTAGCGGAGTTGCGCGCCCAATCTGTCGGCACCAAGATACACCTCGGTATTCACACCGACCTCACGCAGTTGTCGTGACAGTTGCAGGCCAGCCTGGGCGGTCTCCTGGCTGAAGATGGTGACTAGCACCCTGGTGACAGTTCGACCGATCAGAGACCCTGCCATCTGCAACTCCTCGAGCACGTCGACGATGCGCTCCAGTCCCAGGCTGATCCCTGTGGCCGGGGAGTCTCGCCTCGTGAAAAGGCCTACCAGTCTGTCGTAGCGTCCTCCACCGGAAATGGAGCCGATCTTGGGCTCCTCGACAACCGTTTCGAAAATGGGGCCGGTGTAGTAGTCCAGCCCGCGAACCATCGAGAGGTCGACCGCGAAGAAATCTGACGGCACGCCCAGCCCTTGCAGATAGTCGACCACCTCGCGTAGCTCCGCCACACCCCCGCGGCCCCTGGGGAATTCGGCGAGCTCGTGATCGAGTGCGGACAGGATCGTCTGAGAATCTCCCGATATCTCGAGAAGGCTCAAGAGACGATCGGCAACCTCGGGTTCGACGCCCGCGCCGGCAAGCTCGTCCCTCACTCCGGCGACGCCAATCTTCTCGAGCTTGTCGATGGCTCGGTAGACCGACGTAGCCTGGTTACCGGGCACGCCGGAGTACTCAGCTAGGGCGAAAAGGATCTTCCTGTCGTTGATCTTAGTCTTGAAACGAGAAAAGCCCATTCGACGCAGGGCGGCGTAGCCCACGTTGACGACTTCGGCGTCGGCCAAGGCGCTGGCGCTGCCGACGATGTCGACGTCGCACTGCCAGAACTCGCGATAGCGCCCTTTCTGAGGCTTTTCGGCGCGCCATACGGGCGCGATCTGGTAACGTTTGAAGGGCTTCACAAGATCAGGATGCATCGCCACCACGCGAGCCAGCGGGACGGTAAGATCGTAGCGCAGTCCAACACGCCTGCCGCCACGATCTTCGAACTTGTAGAGCAGCTTGTCGGCTTCGTCGCCGTACTTACCCTCCAGGACCTCGGCATACTCGATGGCCGGCGTGTCCAACGGCTCGAAGCCAAACCTCTCGAAGGTGTCGCGGAACTGGTTCACAACGTGCTGTCTGAGTATCATTGTGGGAGGCAGGAAATCGCGCATCCCCTTGAGCAACTGGGGCTCGTCAGCCAAACGAATCATCTCCTGAGCAAAGCGTTCTATCGTGAAGAAGTATACTTCGATGGCTACCACCTTTGCAATAGCAAAGAGGCCGAGACCATCAGCGGTCTCGTAGGGGCAACCCTGTGTGGTTGCCCGGGCCTCCGCCTTTGCACGATCCCCAGAGTGCAGCGTGCAGCAGCGTTGACGGGGTGCCATAGCGCATATTACAATAGGTGGGCCTGCTGGAATAGGTTACACCGCCCTTACGATTTGAGGTAGTCTCTAAGAGGAGGAGTGCATATGATGTTGTTTGAGCCGATCACGGTTGGCAAAATGCAAGTCAAGAACAGGATTGCCTCGACGCCACTGGTTACTCGCCTGGCTAGCGAAGACGGGTTTGTGACCGATGATCTCATCGAGCGCTACGCACGACTCGCGCGGGGCGGGATCGGTTGGATCATCACCGAGGCGATCGTCATACAGAACAACAAGAGCGTTTCGAACGTCAGGGCAACGCGCGACGAGATGGTTCCAGGCCTGAGGCGCTGGGTCGAGGCGGTGCACCAGGCGGGCGAAAACGTGAAGATAGGTGTACAGATAACGCACTTCCTGAAGGTGGCCAGAAGTGGGTGGCGGCAGAAGATCGAAGACCTGACGAAGGAAGACATCAGACGGATCGTCGAGGACCACCGCACCGGCGCGTTACGCATCCGGGACGCTGGCTTCGACTCCATCGAGTGGGATGCCGAGAGCCACATGACGCTGTCGGAGTTCCTTTCGCGCAAGAACAAGCGGCGGGACGAGTACGGCGGCAATCTGGACAATCGGATGCGGCTGCCGCTCGAGATCTATCACATCACCAGGGATCTACTCGGCAAGGACTTCACGCTCGGCATTCGGCTGAACGGGGATGATCTCGTGGTTGGCGGCAACACGCTTTTGCACTCCACGGCGATCGCGCGGAAGATGGCGGAGGTTGGCATCGACTACATTAGCGTGTCGTGCGGCGGGCAGTACGAGGACGCGCCGCCGCCGGAGCCGGGCTGGCCCGTCGATGGATACGGCGGCTACAGCGGGCTGCGCTGCTGGCCGCGGGCGTGGATGCCCGATGGGGCGAACGTGTACCTGGCCGAAGGCATCCGCGATAGCTTGCGTGCGGCGGGACACACTATTCCTGTGATAACCGCCGGCAAGATCCCCACGCCTGCTTTCGCGGAAAGCATTCTTCAAAAGGGTAAGGCGGATATCATCGGGATGGCCAGGTCGCTGCTAACCGATCCCGATTGGCCCAAGAAGGCGAAGGAAGGTCGAGTCAAGGAGATCGTGCGCTGCACCTACTGTGACCATTGCTCCGAGCTGGATCACAAGTTCAAGACCGTCGTCTGCATCAGGTGGCCGGAGGGCGTGATCCAGGCGCCGGAGCCGTTCATGCTCAAGAGGCAATAGATGCCGATTCGCATTCTAACGGACTTGCAGGATGCCAGGGAGACTGTTCTGGCGAGGCGTCCCCTGGCGGAGCCGGCGCTGCCGGCGCACGTGGCCGACGGGGTTCGACGCGTTTTCGGAGCCGATCTGTCGGCCGAGCAGGCTGTGGACGTCATCATTCGGCGCGTGAGGAAGGAGGGCGATGCTGCCCTGGCGGACCTCACGGCGAAGATCGACGGAGTCGCGCTCGAGGCGTTCGAGGTGGAACGTGAGGTCGTGCGGTCGGCGTACGCCAAGGTTCCCGATTACGTGTGCGAGGCGCTGCGATTGATCGCCGGGCGTGTGCGGGAGTTCCACGAGAAAGCAGTGCCGAAGTCGTGGATCGACTTCTCGCCGGAAGGCGCGCTGGGGCAACTGATTCGCCCGCTGCGGCGAGTGGGCCTTTACTCGCCGGGGGGAACGGCGGACTATCCATCCAGTATTCTCATGCAGGCGGTTCCGGCGCGGGTCGCGGGTGTCGAAGAAATCCTGGTGGCCAGCCCACCCAGGAAGGACGGCCTACCATCTCCGCTTTCGCTCGTGGCCGCCGACATCGCCGGGGTAGACAGGGTTTTCGCCATCGGTGGCGCCCAAGCTATCGCCGCCATGGCCTTCGGGACAGAGACGGTGCCGCCGGTGGACAAGATCCTGGGCCCGGGAAACATCTTTGTGGCGCTGGCTAAGAAGAAGCTCTTTGGCGTGGTGGGAATCGACCAGGTCGCGGGGCCCACGGAGACCCTGATAATCGCAGATGAGAGTGCCAATCCGGCATGGGCGGCTGCCGATCTGCTGGCACAGGCCGAGCACGACCCAATGGCCTCGGCCGTGCTCATCACGCCATCTATGAACTTTGCCGAAAAGGTCAGGAACGAGGTCGAGATGAGGCTGAAAGCGCTGGCGCGGGCGGAGATCGCGCGGCGGTCATTGGCGGCAAACGGTGGGATCGTCGTGACCGGCTCGCTGGGAGAAGCGATCGAGATGGCTAACGCGTACGCTCCCGAACATCTGTGCCTGTTGGTCGAGGACGCCTGGTCGTACGTGGGGCAGATCAGAAACGCGGGGGGAATCTTCTTGGGCGAGCACTCGCCAGAAGTGGCGGGGGATTACGTCGCCGGGCCAAGCCACGTGATGCCGACGGGAGGGACGGCGCGTTTCTCGTCGCCGATCAATATTTGGGATTTTCTGAAGGTAACCAGTCTGGTCGCGCTGAACGAGGCCACGGTCTCGAAGCTGGGGCCTGCCGCCATTACGATAGCCACGGCAGAGGGTCTCACGGGACACGCCGAGGCGATGAAGGTCAGGCTGGACGAACAGGCGCGGGGAAGCGGTGAGGGATGACAGCAGCGGATAACAGCATCGAGAAACTGATACGCCCGGACATCTGGGGTTTGGAGCCCTACGCGGCGGTGGATCCACCGGAGGTGCTGGCACGACGCTGCGGCCTGGCGCCTGAGCAGGTGCTGAAACTGGATGCCAACGAGAACCCCTACGGGTGCTCGCCCGCCGTGCACAGGGCTCTGGCCAAGTACGCCGGGTACCATATCTACCCGGACCCGCTTTGCAGCGAGACCAGGAACTTGCTGGCGGGATACGTTGGGGTAGACGCGGAGCGAATACTGGTGGGCAACGGTTCAGACGAGATCATCGACCTGGTTATGAGGCTCTTTCTTCGCGAAGGAGAGGGGATCGTCATCTGCCCGCCTACTTTCGGCTATTATGCATCCTCGGTGGCAAGCTGCGCGGGAAAGGTGCAGAGCGTGCCACGAGATGCCGCGTTCGAGGTCGACGCGGAGGCGGTGCTGGAGGAGATCCGCGAGGGGGCGAAGCTCTTCGTGGTAGCTTCCCCGAACAACCCCACCGGCAACATCCTCGACACGACCGCGCTCTGTCGGGTTCTGGAGACGGGCATACCTGTGCTCGTCGACGAGGCATACGGCGAGTTCGCGGGGCAAAGCGCACTGCCTTTGACACGGGAGTACGAGAACCTGATCGTCGCCCGCACCTTCAGCAAGTGGGCTGGGCTGGCGGGGCTGCGGGTAGGCTATGGCATCTTTCCAAAGGTGTTGGTGCCCCATCTCTTGAAGATCAAGCCACCCTACAACGTGAACAACGCGGCACAGGCGGCGGTGAAAGCATCTCTCACAGATATCGAGTTCTTGCTGGAGAGGGTCAAGCTCATCGTCGCCGAGCGCGACAGGCTGATGGAAGGGCTGCGGAGGCTGGGTTTTTTGCACCCGTACCCATCGCAGGGGAACTTTGTGCTGTGTCGGCTGGTGCGCGGGGATCTGCGGGACCTGAGGGCCAGGCTGGAGAAGAAGGGAATATTCTTCCGGTATTATGGCGATCCGGCGTTGAAGAACTGCTTCCGGATCAGCGCGGGGACGTACGAGCAGACGAACAGAGTGCTGGAGGAACTGGCACAAATTGGGGAAAGCCTGGCATAAGGGGCACACGTGCGTGGCTATTGTAGGGGCGACCGGCTGGCCGTCCCAAGCGGAGAAGGCCAAGGTAAATGCCAATTTCAGGGTTGCCAGATGGACACCTAGCTAACGTAGGGGCGAACGGCGTTCGCCCGTATTGTTGGTACGTGGATGCGAGAAACTGAAGGTAACGCTTGCGGGAGGGTCGTGTCGAAGTCTTGCGCCGTTGGACAGGCGCGTGGGTCGAATCGGGAGGCCGTACGGGCGAACGCCGTTCGCCCCACATTATCTCCGAGTGGATTGCTGATAGGGTGGAGGCGTAGCAGATGGCGGATAGAAGTGCCAGGGTGGCAAGGGAGACGAAAGAGACGAAGATCAGCGTGGAGCTTGGGGTGGACGGAAGCGGCCGGGGGGAGATCCGGACGGGGATCGGTTTTCTCGACCATCTGCTGCAGCAGATAGCCAAGCACGGGATGTTCGATCTCAAGGTCGAGGCAACCGGCGACCTGCACATCGACGCGCATCACACGGTCGAGGATGTCGCCATCAGCCTGGGCCGTGCCTTCGACCAGGCGTTGGGGCAGCGCGAGGGAATCGTGCGGATGGCGCATGCGATGGTGCCGCTGGACGAGAGTCTGGCACTGGTAGCCGTCGACATTAGTGGGAGAGGCTACGCGGTGGTCGAAGCCGAGTTCGCGGGGGCTTCCGTGGGGGACCTGCCGACGAGCCTGCTGCGACACTTCCTGGAATCGTTTGCGGTCGAGGCGCGCGCGAACCTGCACGTGCGGGTGCTCAGCGGCCTGGACGACCACCACAAGGCAGAGGCCGTTTTCAAAGCGCTGGCGCGGGCGCTGGACGAGGCGACGAAGATCGACCCGCGTAGGATGGGGCAGGTCCCGAGCACGAAAGGCGTCATCGGCACCGGCTGATGGAGCTAGGGCACGTGCTCCAAGTCGAATTTGAAATCCTCGATGACGGGATTGGCGAGGAGCTTGGAGCACATCTCGCGGACAGCCTCCTCGACCACGGTGCGCTCCACGTCGTCCAGCCTTACTTCGAGGTATTTCCCCGCGCGCACACCTCTGACGATGGAGTACCCAAGGGTACGCAAGCCACCTTGAATGGCCAGGCCCTGCGGATCGTTGACCACGGGCTTAAGGGTTACGTAGACTTTGGCGAGCCACATACAGGTTTCTCCGAAACAGAGTTTGGTCCAGGCGACGGGCCGACCCTCACCCTACCATAGCAAGTAAACCGAGCTAGTGGCGGCAGGCCCTCACCCTAACCCTCTCCCACTCCGTCCCTCGTTGGCAAGAAAGAACGAGGGAAGGACCAGAGGGAGAGGGGACAGGACGCCGTGCCCCATGCCGGCTCTAGCCCATCAAGCACATTCTCAGCCCATCCGCCGACTCTCACCGATTGATTTCTCCAAAGACCAAGGGGACGGTGAGAGCCTACCCGACGAGGCGGCGGTAGGCCTCAAGGTATTTGGAGGCCGTTTTTGTGACGACGTCTTCGGGCAGGGCGGGGGCCGGGGGCTCTTTGTTCCAGCCGATTTGCTCGAGCCAGTCGCGCACGAACTGCTTGTCGAAGCTGGGCTGGGACGAGCTTACCAGGTAGCCGGACTGGTCCCAGAAGCGAGATGAGTCCGGCGTGAGCAGCTCGTCGATCAAGCAGAGCTCGTCGTCGACGAAGCCGAACTCCATCTTTGTGTCGGCGACGATGATGCCGCGCCGCCGCGCGAGATCATCCGCGAAGGCGTAGACGGCCAGGCTCTTTTCCTCGAGCTGTTTCGCCAGCGGTGCGCCGACGAGGTCATGCAAACGGTCACGACTGATGTTCTGGTCGTGTCCGGTCTCCGCCTTGGTGGATGGCGTGAAGATGGGCCGTGGCAACTGCTCGCTTTCACGCAGGCCCGAAGGCAGGTTCTCGCCACACACCGTACCGTGCCGGCGGTATTCCAACCACGCTGAGCCGGCCAGATAGCCGCGCACGACGCACTCGACGTCGGCACGCTCGGCCTTCCTCACGATCATCGAGCGGCCGATCAACTGCTCGCCGAAGGCGGAGAGGCTCGCGGGAAACGCGGCGAAGTCGGCTGTGATCAGGTGGTTGCGCAGGATCGATCGGGTCTGCCGAAACCAGAAAGCGCTGAGAAGGTTCAGGATCGTGCCCTTACCGGGGATACCGGTGGGTAAGACCGCATCGAAGGCGGAGATGCGATCGGTGGTCACGATCAGCAGCCGGTCGCCCAGGTCGTAGATATCGCGCACCTTGCCGCGAGAGTACGGGGTCAGACCGGGCAAATCGGTAGTGAGAAGCGGCTCTCGGGACAGCAGGCTACTCATATGGGACAAATCCTGGCCTCCAATTTAGAGCGAACCCACCCCGCCCCACCCCGGGGCGGACAGCGGACGTCCGCCCCTACGTTTCTACAACAGTGCCTCCGGCCACGCGATCTTGGCCTTCAGGCGTGTGACTCTTCGAAGCCGATTGGGTCTCGGATAGACCGACGCGGGCCAAGGACGCTTCGACGTAGCGCAGATAGTATTCGTACGAGAACAGGTCGCGCAGCTCTTCGGGTGACAAGTGGGCGGCAACGGCCGGGTCCTTTGCCAACAGGTCGCGAAAATCCTGCTCCTCGCGCCGGGCACGCATGGCGTTGCGCTGCACTACCTCATAGGCCTGCTTGCGGCCGATGCCCTTGTCGATCAGGGCAAGCAAAACGCGCTGGGAGAAGACGAGGCCCCGGGTGCGCTCCAGGTTGCGGCGCATACGCTCCGGATAGACCTGAAGGTTCTCCAAGACGGAGGTTAGCTGCGAAAGCGCGTAATCGAGCAGGCCGAAGGACTCCGGAAAGACGATCTCCGCCATGCGCCGCAGGTCGAACCTGGCCAGCCTGATCCTGGGCAGGGCCTCGGCAGGAACGACGCCAAGGGTTGCCCACGCCTCGCAGGCGGCGATCTCAACCTGGAGCCATTTGCCGACCTTATTTTCTGCCGACCATATCCCGGCCATCTCGGGACGGGAGTATCTTTCGATCATCGCATCCTCTTCGCGACAGCGGGTTGCGCTAGGCATTATAGCCAATCCCGCGAAAAGCCACAAGTTGGGGGCCTGGCGGGACAAGGCGGCCGTCAGTCGCGGGGCTAAAGCCACCGCGTCAACCCGGTTGGCGGGAATTTGGCTTTGTTTGGTAGGTGGCACTCGCAGCACTAGACTCGCGTCAACCCGCCTGGCTGACATTTGGCTTCGTTTGGCAGTTTTCGGCATATGGATTGGCTTTGTTTGGTAAGTCGATAGTGAACGGTCTTCTCTCAAGGTCGCGGAATTGCACTTGGGCTGCCTCCTCTCGGTTGCCTGGTCCTTTGTTACAAAGGGGGCAGGTCGCGGGACAGGATGCATCACCTCGTTGGACCCATCGCTTCCCGAGCGCTGCCGGTGCCGTGCAAATACCTTCCTACT